>CAZEYV010000174.1:0-28431 GCA_964516705.1 uncultured Chthoniobacter sp. | reverse complement strand
ACATCGCGCGCGAACCAACCCGGCTCCGCTTCCTCGACGAGGTCACGGTATTTCGCGCGCCGCCACGGACGCGACAGGTTGATGGTTCGCGTCACGTTTCCCTCCGCATCCTTGTGCTCGATCGTCAAACCGCCGCAAACTTTCTCCGCCACGCGGCAGACCAGATCTTCCACCAACTCCGCCATCATGGCGAAATCCGCGTAGGCCCAGTAAGCCTCGAGCATGGTGAATTCCGGATTGTGCCGCCGCGAAACACCTTCGTTGCGGAAATTCCGGTTCAATTCGAACACCTTGGTGAAACCGCCGACGAGCAGTCGCTTCAAATAGAGTTCCGGCGCGATGCGCAGGAAAAGATCCAGCCCGAGCGCGTTGTGATGCGTCTCGAACGGCGTGGCCGCCGCCCCGCCCGCGACCATTTGCATCATCGGCGTCTCGACCTCGAGGAACCCGCGCTCCTCGAAAAACGAGCGGATCTCCCGGATGATGGCGAAACGCTTGGCAAAAATCTCCCGCGCGTGACCGTTGGAAATCAGGTCGAGGTAGCGCTGACGGTGCCGCGCCTCGATATCCTGCAACCCGTGCCATTTTTCCGGCAGCGGATGCAGCGACTTCGAGAGTAGGACGAATTTTTCCGCCTTGATCGAGGGCTCGCCGGTTTTCGTCGTGAAGCACTCGCCCTCGACCCCGACGAAATCCCCGATGTCGAGCAGTTCGTAAAGTTTCACCCCCTCTTCGCCGAGCGCTTTGTCCTGCAGATACACCTGCATGCGTCCGCTGTGGTCGCTGATGTCGATGAAATGGCTCTTGCCCATGTCGCGGCGCGCCGTGACCCGCCCGGCGGCCGCCACTTTCCCGCCTTCGGCAAAGGACGCACGCACTTCACCGACATCGCCGCTTACGGGAAAGGCCGCGCCGTAAGGACGTAGGCCCGCGGCGGCCAACTCGGCCCGCTTGGCCAGGCGGACGGCCGTCAAAGTATTGGGTTCGCTCATGGAGCCGCACAGAATGCGGAGAGCACCCCGCCCGCGCCAGACGAAACTACCAGGCGACGGTCGCCGTCGATCCGTCGCGGTCGCAAAAGTGTCCCGCATCCTGCGGGGAAATCCGCTCGATCGTCCGGCCGAGGCTGCGCGCCGATTCTTCCGCGGTCAAAGGCGCCTGCGGGCCGCCCATTTCGGTTCTCACCCAGCCCGGAGTAACCGCGACCACCGTGATCCCGCGCGGACGCAGCTCCGCGGCCATGGTCCGAGTGAGCATGTTCAGCGCCGCTTTGGACGCGCTGTAGCAATAGTGGCGCGCATCCTCCTTCCGCGCGATGGACCCGGCCAGCGAGCTGATGTTGATCACGCGGGGGTGCGCGGCGGCTCCGAGCAGCGGCAAGAAGGCCCGCGTGACCCGCGCCACGCCGACCACGTTGACCGAAAAGGCCTCCTCGAAAAGGGCCAGCGGCAGATCCTCCAGCCGTTCGTTGCCTTCCTCGGGAAAGACAGCCGCATTGTTGACCAGCGCGTCCAAGGCCCGGACTTTGCCCGCGGCTTCCTCCACCGCGCGGCGCACACTTTCATCGCTGCGCACATCCAAGGCCACGATGTCGATCGTGCCCGGCTTCGCGTCGTGCGCGGCCGCTTGCAAGCCGCGCGCCTCCGACGGACGGCGCGCCCCCGCGAGGACATGCCAGCCGCGGGAGGCCAACTCCCGGGCCAAAGCCAAACCGATCCCCCGGCTCGCGCCGGTTACCATGACACGCCCCGTGCTCACTCCCGGTAGACTGGCAGCAACCGCACGCCAGAGCCAGCAGTCCGAGCCGAGGCTGGCATCCGGGGCGCGCGCCCGTTATGGACGGGGTCAGCGATGGCCGCCCGTATTCAGCCCTTCCGCTTGTCGCGGGCCGAACTTCTCATCTTCGGCTCGGCCGCCGCTCTGGTGGCCGCCCTTCTGCTCCTCTCGCTTTTCTGGGCCCAGCGGTATTTTCTCGAAGCCGCGCGACAAACGGACCTCGACCGGGCGGAGCGCTACGTCCGGCTGTGCCGCGACAAACTCGAGGCGGAATCCGCGGCGGCTCCGGCGGAAGAAAGCCTCCGCCAACTCCGGGAAATCGGGCTTTTTCTCGATGTCTTTCCCCCGGACACCGCCATCCCTTCCCCCAACCCGCGCTACCTTCCGGGACTGCAATCGGTCGAGGCTTGGGACCGGGTCCGCGGTCCCGACGGTCGCACGCTGTCGGTTATCCGGATCGGCCGTTATGACAGCACCTCGCGTCTGACCCTGCGCACCGTCCGCGCCTACACCCTGGCCGGCGCGGTCGGCGGCCTTCTGCTGCTCGGCTTCGTCTGGCTCGCCCTGCGGCGCACCTACATCCGCGGTATCTCGCGGCTGACCGATGAGATTGCCTCGGGCACACCCGCACCCGCGTCGGGAGACGAAACCACGGACCCGCTTCACGGACTGCGCGCCGCACTGCGGCAAGCCTTCGCCGCGCGCGACAGCGAAGCCGCCCGGCGCCAGCGCCTTCTCGACGGGCACGAGGAAGCCGCCTGCACCGGAAGCACGGACGGGACCCTGCTCGAGGTCAATGCCGCCTACTGCCGGATGTTCCGGAAAACCCGCGACGAACTCGTCGGCACGAATTATCTCGATCTCATCCCGCCTTCCGACCGCAGTGACGCGCTGGGCAACCTCCGCCAACTCTCGCGGCGCCATCCGGTCAACACCATCGAGCACCGTGTTGTGCTGCCCGATGGCAGCGTCCGCTGGATGCGCTGGCGCGACCAAGCCGTCCTCGACGCAGCGGACAAGGTCGGCGAAGTCCTCTCCTTCGGCACCGATATCACAGCCGAGAAGGAGCTCGTCATCCGCTTGGCGGATTTGCAGCGCGCTTTCGACCAGATGCAGTCGCTCGCCCGCACCGGAAGCCTCAGTTGGAACCTCACGACAGACCGCATGGAATGGACCGGGGAAACCTTCCGTCTTCTCGGTCTCGACCCTGGAGACACCACGCCGACTCTCGACCGGTTCCTCGGAGCGGTTCTGCCGGAAGACCGCGAACCCCTGCGCCGGCTTTTCGAGCGCGCCCGTGAGAACGGCGATCCTTTCGAACACGAATTCCGCGCCATGCTCCCCGATGGGTCCACCTCCGTCCTGCAGAGCCGCGCCGAGGTGCGTGCCGACGCCAAGACCAAAATTCTCGACCAACTCACCTGCACTCTGCGCGACATCACCACCCTGCGCGACGCCGAGGCCGCGACCAAACGCGAACTCCGCTTCCGCGAGGCCATCGAAGAATCCCTGACCGCCGGTATCGTCGCCGCCGATGACAAAGGGCGCAATCTGCTGGTCAATCCCGCTTTCTGCGCCATGACCGGATGGAGCGCGGAGGAATTGATCGGGGTTTCCGCCCCATATCCCTACTGGCCGGAGGAAGAATTGCCGGCCATCCGCGCCGCCTTCGAACAGGCCCTGCAAGGCAAAACACCGCGCCACGGTTTCGAACTGCGCTTCCGCCGCAAGGACGACTCGCGTTTCGACGTCCTGGTCAATGTCGCCCCGCTGCTCGACAATGACGACCGGCATCTCGGATGGCTCGGAGCGGTGACCGACATCAGCGCCATCCAGCAAACACGGCGCGACCTGCAAACGGCCAACGAACGATTGCGCATCGCGCAGGATGTCGCGGAGATCGGTATCTGGGACTGGGATCCGGTCAATGACACCCTGCATTGGGACCGCCAGTCTTTCGGGATCTTCGGCCATCCGGAAGGCACCGATCCCCACGCGATCTGGGAGAAGGTCCATAGCGAAGACGAGCGGGAGCGCCTCACCTACGAACTCCGGCGTCTCATCGAGACCGGCGGCGCCAGCGGACAGGATATGATCCGCGCGAAATGGCCCGACGGCACGATCCACGATATCCTTTCCACTTACACCATTCTGCGCGACGACTCCGGCCGGGCCGTCCGCGTGCTCGGCATCAATCGCGAAATAACCGCCGAGTTGGAAGAGGAACGCGAGTTGCGCGATGCCAACGAGCGGCTTGCCGCCGCGCTCGAGGGCGGACAGTTCGGCACTTTCGAACACATCATCGGCCTCGGGGATATCAATTGGAGCCCGGCCAACTACGAGATCATCGGCATCGATCCTTCGGTGACCGACCCGGCGGAGCTTTTCAAGTTGTGGAAGGAAGCCGCGGGCGACTTCTTCCCGGAACTCATGGCACGTATGGACGCCATTCCTCTGGACGCACGGCACATGACCTACGAATTCACGGCGCGGCCGGCGGGCAAGGAACCGCGGCGCATCCGGACCAGCGTCTTCATCGAACGCAACCGACACGGTCATCCTGTCCGCCTCGTCGGCGTCACACGCCGCCTGGACTGACCCACGGCCGCCGCTTCCGCTTTCCGCCCTTCCTTGACTCCAAAGCGCGCCGATTTAGCGTAACCTCCTTCATGATGCCATCCGGTTCCGGCCCTTCGCGCCCGCCGCGGTATGCCTGGAAACGTGATCCGGTCTTCCGGTTCCTGGCCTCGCTGCGGTTGGCCGTCATTCTGCTGAGCACGCTCATCGTCATGAGCATCGTCGGCACGCTGGCCGAATCGAAATTCGACGCTGACACCGCGCGCACCTGGATCTATGAGGCGCCCTGGTTCCACCTCTGGCTTCTTTTCCTCGGGGCCAACCTCACTTGCAGCGCCCTCATGCGCTGGCCGTGGAAAAAATACCACACCGGGTTCCTCCTCACCCACCTGGGAATCATCACCGTGATGATCGGCGCGGTCATCGGGCAGATCTGGGGCATCGAGGGGACCATGACGCTTTTCAAGGACTCCCCGCCGGACAACCAACTCGTCCTGCAGACCCGACAAATCACAGTGCGCGATCCCGACGCCCAACAGGCGGTGATGATCGACATCGGACGTCAACCGGTCCGCATCCGCGACGGCCGCCCGCTCGATTTGTGGACCACTCCGGGCGGATGGAAGCTCGAAGTCGTGGCCGACTCCCCGCGGCTTACCGCTTCCTTTCAACCTGCCGCCGCCCCGTCCGGCCCGCCTGCGGTGCTCGTCCGCCTGCAGACCAAGGCCATGAACCAGACCATCGAGCAGTGGTTGCTGGCCGACGACCGCGACCACAACCGCCTCGATCTCGGCCTCATCACCGTCGATCTCACCACCGCCGGCACACCCACGCCCGCGACCGGGGCCCCCAACCGCGCCGTTCTCGCGGCGCAGCCCGACGGCACTCTGCAACTCGCCCTCCACGCGGCCGGGCGCCAAGTCTCATCGGGCCCTCTCGCCGCCGGTCGGCCGGTCGTCACGGGATGGAACGACTGGACGATCGAGGCGCTCGAGGTTCTTCCCGCCGCGCAACCCGGGTTCCGCTTCAACCCGCTCCCCAAGGGCGAACCCATCCCTCCGGGCCAGACCCTCCTCGACGGCATCCTCGTGCGCGCCAGCAAGGCCGACCGCACCGTGGAACAATGGGTCGGCGCCGGTTGGCGCGTCAGTCTGCCCACCGGCAGCTTCCCGCTCGAGATCGCCTACGGCTGGGAGGTCGCCGACCTGCCCTTCGGACTCGAGTTGAAAAATTTCACCGTCGAACGCAACGAGGGCACCGACGAACCTGCCTCCTTCCGCAGCGACTTGGCCATGGTCCTGCCGGACGGGACGGTCGACGGCACCGGTTCGTGTTCGATGAACCAACCGGCCAACTACCCGCAAGCGCTCTGGCGTTCCCTCACCGGGCTGACCTACAAAATGTCCCAAGCCTCGTGGAACCCCAACGACCTCACGCAGAGTTCCGTGCAAATCCTCCGCGATCCGGGTTGGCTCTTCAAATGGATCGGCTCGCTCATCCTCTGCGCCGGCCTCGTCACCATGTTCATCTTCCGACGCCCTGCATCTTCTGTGGCGTCGCCGTCCCCGGCGACGGCCGTTGGCCGCCGCGAAACCGACCGCACCCCGCAACTCTCCTCCATACCGTGAAACTGCTCCTCGCCCTCTTCCTCGCCACCGCCGCCGCATTGCCCGCCGCCCCGCCCGCGGCCGAACTGAGCCCGTGGGAGAGCCTCGTGGTGCAGGATTCGGGACGGCGCAAACCGATCGGCACCTTCGGACACGAGGTGCTGGTCAAAATCGCCGGACGCGACCCCGTGCGCACCAAGGACGGCGAAACCTTCAACGGCAGCGCTTTCGCTTTCTCCCAACTTTTCGCCACCCGCGACTGGCGCGAGGAACCGATGGTTCTCGTCTCCTACCGTCCGCTGGTCGAAGCCCTCGGTTTGGACGCCTCCCGCAAACGTTTTTCCCGCCAGGAACTCGCCGGGGCGACAAAGCTCACGGCCTTCTCGCAGGAAGCCGCCACCCTGCGCCAAGCCGGCGAACCCGTGCCGCGGCTCAACACGGAGGCGCAAACCGTGCTCGGACGCCTGCAACTCTTCGACGCGCTCGGGGCCACCACCGCGTTCCTCCTCGCCCCGCCGCCGCCGGGCTCGCCCGTCGGCTCGCCGTGGTTGTCCATCGATCAACTGGCCGCCGCCTACCCGCCGGAGAAATCCGCACCCATCGTGCAGGACCTGCGCAATTTGAACGTGGCCGGACGCGAAGGCGACAACGCGGCATTCGATGCCGCGGCCCAGCGTCTGGTCGACGACCTCCGCGCGCTCAACCCGGAAGTCTATCCGCCGGCAGCCGTGGTCGATCGGGAGAATTTCTACAACCGCCTAAAACCGTTCGACACGGCCATGTGGCTGCTCATCCCCGCCTCGTTGCTCCTCCTGGCTGGCGCACGGCACGGGGCGCGGCATTGGTTGCTGCGCGGTGGGGTCGCCCTGAGCGCGGTGTCGCTCGGCTTCATGCTTTACGGACTCTTTCTGCGCGTCCTCATCGCGGAGCGCGCCCCCGTGACCAACATGTATGAATCCGTTGTCTGGGTCGCCATGGGCACGGTGCTTTTCGGACTCATCTTCTACGCCGTCTACCGCAACCGCCTCATGCTCCTGAGCGCGTTGCCGGTCAGTTTTCTCTGCCTGCTCCTCGTGCGCAGCCTGCCGGTCGCCATGCCGGCAAGGCTTGATCCGCTCGTCCCTGTGCTGCGCGACAATTTCTGGCTCACCGTGCACGTGCTGACCATCACCCTGAGTTATGCCGCCTTCGCCCTCGCCCTCGGTTTTGCCCACGTCATCCTCTGGCGCTACATCCGCAAACCGGAAGCAGCCGAAGCGATCCGCCCGCTGCACGAGTGGCTTTACCGCATGATGTTTGTCGGGCTCATCCTCCTCGCCGTCGGCACCATTCTCGGCGGCGTGTGGGCCAACTACAGCTGGGGACGTTTCTGGGGTTGGGATCCCAAAGAAACCTGGGCGCTCATTGCCCTCCTCATGTATGTCGTCGCCATCCACGGCAAAATGGCCGGATGGTGGGGCGACTTTGGCATCGCGGTGGCCGCAGTGGTCAACTTTGCCGGCATCATCATGGCCTGGTATGGGGTGAACTACGTATTGGGCGCGGGCTTGCACAGCTACGGTTTCGGCGTCGGCGGCGAAGAATACGTCCTCGCCTTCCTCGCCCTTGAAGCTGCCTACGTAGGGCTGGCTGTTGTGCGTCACCGCAGCGCGCGCCAAATGGACGCCATTCCGGCCTGAGCAACACTCTCGCCGGATCGCTCTTCGCCGCTCGGCACGGCGATGATGCAGCTTGTGGAATACCCCTCGCGGGACGATCCTTGGTTTGTTGAAGACACAAAGCGCCAAGCGCCGTGATTCCGCGGCGACCAAGGATGGCGCCATGGCGCCCGGAGGGGGCTTTCCCATCGTGGGCCTCGGCGCTTCGGCCGGCGGACTCGCCGCCTTCGAAGCCTTTTTCTCGGGGATGCCCGCGGACCGCGATCCCGACATGGCTTTCGTCATCGTCCAGCATCTCGCCCCGGACCACAAAAGCATCCTCTCCAACCTCATCCAGCGTTACACCCGCATGGCCGCGTACGAAGTGACCGACGGCATGGTTGTCGCGCCCAACAGCGTTTACATCATCCCGCCCGGTTATGACATGGCCCTGCTCAACGGCACGCTGCAACTGCTCAAGCCGTCGGCCGCGCGAGGGCAGCGCTTGCCCATCGACTATTTTTTCCGTTCGCTCGCGCAGGACCGGCGGGAACACGCCATCGGCATCATTCTCTCCGGCACGGGCAGCGACGGCACCCTCGGCGTGCGCGCGATCAAGGAGGAGAACGGCATGGTTGTCGTGCAAATTCCGGAATCCGCGGAATTCGACGGCATGCCGCGCAGCGCCATCGCCACCGGACTGGTCGACTACCAACTTCCTCCGGCCGAAATACCGGCCAAGCTCGTCGCTTACGCCGGGCACCTGGTCGCACGGCGCCCCCTCGACGTCGCGGCCCACACCGCAGCGGAGACCTCGCTGAAAAAGATCTTCCTCTTGCTCCGCACGCAGACCGGCCACGACTTCTCGCTCTACAAGCCCACCACGATCCACCGCCGCCTCGAACGGCGCATGGCGCTGCACCAGATCGACCGGCTCGATTCCTACCTCGCCTACCTGGAGAAAAGCCCCGAGGAAATCGAAGCCCTCTTCCGCGATCTGCTCATCAACGTGACCCGCTTCTTCCGCGATACCGACGCCTTCGCCGTGCTCGAGCAACAAGTCATTCCCCGCCTTTTTGAAGACCGCCCGCCCGGCTCCCCGCTCCGCTGCTGGACCGTGGGCTGCTCATCCGGCGAGGAAGCCTACTCGTTGGCCATCCTCCTCGCCGAACACATGGACCAGATCAAGCGCAGCCACCCGATCCAGCTTTTCGCCACGGATATCGACAGCCGCGCCATCGCCGCCGCCCGCGCGGGCATTTATCCCGCGAGCATCTCGGCCGATGTTTCACCCGAACGCCTGGCCCGCTTTTTCACTCTCGATCCGGACGGCAACTTCTACCGCATCAACAAAAGCATCCGCGACATGTTGGTCTTCTCCGAGCACGACGTGATCAAAGACCCGCCCTTTTCCAAACTCGACCTTATCAGCTGCCGCAATCTCCTCATCTACCTGACCCCCGAGCTGCAGCAAAAAGTCATTCCCCTGCTCCACTACGCGCTCAATCCCGGCGGCGTCCTTTTCCTGGGCAACTCCGAAAGCGCCGGCGAAACCTCCGGCCTCTTCGCCACCATCGATGCGAAGGCCAAACTTTACCGCCGCACGGACAGCAACCTCACCGCCCGCCGGTCCGCCGGCTTGCCCCCGACTTTTGCCGGCGAACCATCCGCCTTGCGCGATGCCATCCATCGCCCCGTCCGCCCCGCCAAAACACCGGTCCGCGAATTGACCGAGCGCGAATTGCTCACCCACGCCGGCTTTGTCGGCGCGCTGGTCAACGCCCAAGGCGACATCTTTTATCTCCACGGCCGCTCCGGCCCCTATCTCGAACCGCCCTCGGGCGAACCCGGCATCAGCAATCTCCTCACAATGGCCCGCGAAGGTCTGCGCGCCCCGCTGGCTGCCGCCCTCCGCCGAGCCGTGCAGAGCGCCGATGTCGTGCACACCCCCGGCGTGCACCTCACGAGCGAGGGCCACGCCCTCGCCGCCGACCTCACCGTGCGCCCGGTCGCGGCCGGAAAAAAAACGGAACCACCACTCTTCCTCGTCATTCTCGAAGAACCGGCCCCCGCTCCCGTCGCCGCCCGTCGCGGCCGCGTCGCCAAACCCTCGAGCCTTGCCGCCCTCCGCCGGGAACTGGAAGCCAAAGAAGAATTCCTGCGCAGCGCCAACGAACAATTGCAAAGCACCACCGAGGAACTCCGGTCGTCCAACGAGGAAATGCAGTCGGTCAACGAAGAACTGCAGTCGACCAACGAGGAACTCGAAACCTCCAAAGAAGAATTGCAGTCGGTCAACGAGGAACTCAACACGGTCAACGCCGAACTGCAGACCAAAGTCCTCGGCCTCTCGCAGGCCAACAATGACATGAACAACCTGCTGGCCGGCACCGGCATCGGCACGGTCTTCGTCGACCATCAATTGCGCATCATGCGCTTCACCCCGGCCGCCAGCGGCATCATCAATCTCATCCTCACCGACGTGGGCCGTCCCGTGGCCCACCTCGTGCCCAACCTCGTCGGCTATCACCGCCTCGTCGCCGATACCAAGGAAGTCCTCGACACCCTCGTCCCCAAGGAAACCGAAGTGGAGACCAGCGAAGGAAGATTTTACACCCTGCGCATCCAACCCTACCGCACGCTGGAAAATGTCATCGAAGGTGCCGTCATTTCCTTCATCGACATCACCACTATGGTGCAGACCCGGGAAGAATTGCGCAAAGCCAACGACATGCTCCGCCTCGCCGTGGTCATCCGCGACGCGCACGACGCCATCACCGTGCAGGACCTCGAAGGCTGCACCCGCGCATGGAACCCCGCCGCCGCGCGCATGTACGGCTGGACCGAAGCCGAAGCCCTGCGAATGAATTTCCGCAACCGCATCCCCGCCGGTCTGCACGAGGAAGAACTCGCGAAATTGCAACTGCTCGGCCGCGGCGAAGTCCTGCCCGCCTACCCGTCGTCGCGTCTCACCAAGGACCACCGCATCCTCGCGGTCGAGGTCACCGCCACCGCACTCGTCGATGCCGCCGGCAAGGTTTACGCCATCGCCACCACGGAACATCCGCGGAAGGAGCCCGCATGAGCACGCCGCCGGACCAAGAAGCCGCCACCCTGCGCCGTCAAGCCGAAGCGGCCGTGGCCAAAATGGCCCGTCCGGTCCGCCCCGGCCAAGACCCGGACGACACCGTGCATGAACTGCTCGTCCATCAGGTCGAGTTGGAAATGCAGAATGAGGAACTGCGCCGCCTGCAATCGTCGCTCGATGCGGAACGCGCCCGCTACTTCGATCTCTTCGACCTTGCTCCCGTCGGCTATATCACGCTCGACGCGAACAACCTCATCCTCGAGGCCAACCTCACCGTTGCCCAGCAATTCGGACTGCCCCGGGAAAAAATGGCCAAACTCCCCCTCGGCCGCGTCATTCTTCCCGAGGATCAGGACATTTTTTATCTTACGAGGAAAAGGCTCCTCGCCGACCGCGCACCGCAGACTTGCGAACTGCGGTTGCGCAAATCCGATGGCACCTTTTTCTGGGGTCGTCTCGAGGTGGTGCCTGTGGCCGCGGCTGGCGACAACAGGGAGTTTTGCCGCATCTCGATCACCAACATCACCGAGAAGGTGAAAGTCCGCGAGGATCTCACCCGGCGCGAGCAGGAATACCGCCTGCTCGCCGAGAACGCCTCCGATGTCGTCTTCCGCTGCAGCATGGCTGGCCTCATCGAATGGATCACCCCATCGGTCAACGACCGCCTCGGGTGGGAGCCGGAACAACTGATCGGCCGGCAACTCCGCGACCTCGTCCATCCCGACGACACCGACCGTCTGGCCGCGGCCCAAGCCGGGCTCAAGGACGGCATCGGCTTCGAGATCGAACTGCGCATCCGCGTCCGCACCGACGGTTACCACTGGTTCTCCGTCAGCATGCGCCCCGCCCTTGACGATGCCGGCACCGTCACCCACCTCGTCGGGGGCTGGCAGGATATCCAGAATACGGTCCAAGCCCGCGCCGCCCTCGAGATGGAACGCGCCCACCTGCGGGCGACTTTGGATTCGCTCCTCGACCCCCACGTCATGCTTGAGGCTGTGCGCGACAAGAATGGAAAGATCACCGACTTCCTCTTCACCGACGCCAACGAAGCCGCCTGCCGCTACAACAAACTCGACCGTGAACACCTGGTCGGCCGCCGGTTGCTCGAACTTCTCCCTGCTCACACCTCCTCCGGGTTGCTGGACATGTATCGCGAGGCCCTCGAATCCCGCCGTCCCCTCGTCCTCAACGACTTCGTCTACCCCCACGAAATTCACGCCTCGGATCGCCGTTTTGATATCCGCGCCATCCGCGTCGGCGATGCCCTCAGCTTCACCTGGCGCGACGTGACCGACCGCTATCTCATGGCGCAGCAACTGGCCGCCTCGGAGGAGCACTACAGGCTGCTAACCATCAATTCTTATGACACCGCCATCCGGATCGATGACGCGGGCCAAGTCATCTGGGTCTCGCCATCCATCAAGCCATTGCTCGGATGGGACCCCGGCGAGTGGATCGGCCGGCCGGTGACCGAGTTTGTCACCCCGGACTCCCTTTCCTCGCTCCGCAGCAATCTCGAACGCGTGACCCACGGCGAGCCGGTCGTGGCCCGCTACCGCGCGCTGGCCAAAGACGGCAGCACCCGCTGGGCCGAAAGCCGCGCCACACCCTACTTCGACGCGCAGAACCGGCGCGACGGCATCGTCGCCGCCTTCCATCTCATCGACGAGCAGGTCGCCATGGAACAGGAACTGGAACGCCGGGCCCGCACCGACGAACTGACCAGCCTCCTCAACCGCAAGGAAGTCTTCGAGCGCATCGAAGCCTATGCCGGCCAGCACCCACGCACCGGACAAGGCATCGCCGTCCTTTTCTGCGACATGGACAAATTCAAAGCAGTCAACGACACCCACGGCCACGCCGCCGGCGACGAGGTCCTCCGCGTCATGGCCGACCGCGTCCGCGCCTGCCTGCGCAACACCGACGACCTCGGCGCGCGGGTCGGCGGCGACGAATTGCTCGTCGTGCTGCACGGCGTGAAAGATCTGGAAAGCGCGGTGGCCGTGGCGGAAAAATTGCGCCTCTCCGCCGCCCGTCCCGTGCCGGTCCCCGGCGCCGCCGCGGTGGAAACCACCATGAGCATCGGCGTCACCTTGGCCCTGCCCGGAGAAAAAACCGAAGCCCTCGTCGCCCGGGCCGACGAAGCCATGTATCGCGCCAAACAAACCGGCCGCAACCAAGTCGTCCCCATCCCCGCCACGAAGGGCGAACCCTGACCCGGGTGGGAGAGGGCGCCGCAGCGACAGGCCGGCGGAAGCAAAAGATGGAGCGTGCAACTTTCCTTGCGGGCCTCCAAGCACCGTGCGATAAGTGCTTTTGTTACGGGCTGTGGCTCAGCTTGGTAGAGCGGTCGCCGCGGCGACAGGCCCCTCGATCGAAGTAGTCGCGGTATTCGACTTTCCTTGCAGCCCTGCACGCACTGTGCGATAAGTCCTCTCGTTACGGGCTGTGGCTCAGCTTGGTAGAGCGCTGCGTTCGGGACGCAGAGGCCGTGGGTTCGAATCCCACCAGCCCGATTTTTCTAGTAGATACGTAGAACGGTCGCCGCGGCGACAGGCCCTCGACTCAAACCCCACCAGCCCGACCACTTTCCCTCAGTGTTTTACGTTTACTTCCTGCGCAGCGAAAAAACGGGACGGCGATACGTAGGTTCGTCGCAGGATGTTGATGCACGTCTGCAGCAACACAACAGCGGCCAGTCGCTGGCCACGAGACACGGCGCTCCATGGAAGCTGATTCATCACGAGGAATTCCCGACCCGTGCTGAAGCCGTCAGGCGCGAGCGCTTCTTCAAGACCGGCAAAGGCCGGGACTTTCTGGATCAGCTAGCTCCCCGAGTAGAGCGGTCGCCGCGGCGACAGGCCGTGGGTCGGAGATGCGCCGCGGCGCATTCAAATCCCACCAGCCCGACCACATTATCAACCCACCCTCCACAAGGGCACCACTCGTGCTTGGGTGATCATTCGATCCCGTGTCAGCACGCGCAATTTCCTCACCCGCGCGGTAGCGACGATCAAGCGGTCCGCCGGATCGCGGTGGAAACCTGACGGCAACCTGGCCACCTCGGCAGCCACCGCCGGTGTCACCCGCGCTAACTCTACCGTCGCCGGCGAAGACGCCACCGCCAGCCAGTGCTCCAGATCCATGTTCAAGTCGAGGCGCCCGCGCTCGACCAACATCGCCACTTCCCACAGGCTGATCTCCGCCAGCACCGGACGCGATGAGGGCGGCAAATTATCCAACTCGTCGCGCTCGCGCGCGGTGAGACGCGAGTCACCGCAGATCCACCAAACCCACGCGTGCGTATCAAGGAGCGGACGACTCACCGCAGCGCCTCGATGTCTTTTTCGTCGATGACCGGCGCGAAAGCATCACCAATGAAACCGCCCTTTCCGCGCAGCGCCAGCCAAGGCTTGTCCGTCCCCGTTGGCACAAGGCGCGCGACCGGTCGTCCGTGCTTGGAAATCACCAACTCGGTGCCCTTTTCCTGCACCTCATCAAGGAAGGCTAAACACTTGGCTTTAAATTCGGTGGCGGTAATCGTCATATGACCAGTCTTAATGACTAGTCAGAAAAGTCAAGTGGTCAATGCTCCGGCGCCGTCTCGATCTCCACCGCCGCGCCCGCATCCTCCGGTTCGCGCACGGAATCAACCATCTCCTGCACTTTAGCAGAAGGCGGCGGGAAGAGCGGGGTCAGCCCCAACGTGACCGCCAGATTGAGAGCCATCCCGATCACGCCAATGCCCTGCGGATTGATCCCGGCCGGAAAAATTCCGAAGTTCCACGGCGCCATACCGAAGAAAACACACGCGACGATATACCAGGAGGTGAAACCGATGCCGGCCAGCATGCCGCAAATCGCCGGGACGGTGCCAACCCGCTTGGTGAAGATGCCGAGCACGATGGCCGGGAAAAAACTCGCCGCGGCCAACCCGAAGGCGAAGGCCACGACCTGACTGACAAACCCCGGCGGATAAATCCCGAAAATCCCCGCGATGACCACCGCCACGCCGATGACCGCGCGCCCCAAGAGCAAGCGCTGCTGCTCCGTCGCCTTGGGGTTAAGCACGCGATAATAAAGATCATGGGCCACGCTGGACGAAATGACCAGCAGCAGTCCGCTCGCCGTGGACAAAGCCGCGGCGAGACCACCTGCCGCGACAAAGGCGATGATCCAATTGGAAAGCTGGGCCATTTCCGGCGTGGCCAGCACGATGATGTCCATGTCGGGGCCGGACAGCTTCTTTTCCCGCAAGACCACGCGCGCATCCGCGCCCTCCGTGCCGCCGGAATCGATCCATTTTTGGTTGGCCACCATGAGGGACGACAACTCCGTGCCGCTGAGCGTCCCGCTGCGAAAAATCTCGTTGTCCTCCCCCGCAGAGTAGCGCACCACCCCGTCGCCATTGTCGACCCACAGAATGAGCCCGGTCTTTTCCCAGTTGTGGAACCACGAGGGCAACTGTTCCGCCGTCTTGCCGTTCAGGCTTTCGATCATGAAATACCGCGCGAACGCCGCCGTGGCCGGGGCCGTGACATAAAGCAGCGCAATGAAAAGCAGCGCCCAAAACCCGCTCCAGCGTGCCGCTTTGACCGTCTTGACCGTGTAGAAACGAACGATGACGTGCGGCAGACCCGCCGTGCCGAGCATGAGGGCCAGAGCGACAAAGAAAACGTTCACTTTGTCCCAGCTCCCGGTGAATGCCTCGGTGTAACGCGAAAATCCGAGGTCGGTTTGGATCTGATCGAGCTTGCCGAGCAGCGACACGACTTGTCCGTCGGCCAGTTCCGGCCGCAGGTTCGCCCCGAGTCCGACCGAAGGCACCACTGCGCCGGTCAGCATGATGCTGATGGCGATGGCCGGAATGAGAAAGGCCGTGATCAGCACCCAATACTGCGCCACCTGCGTCCAGGTGATGCCCTTCATCCCGCCCAGCGTGGCGTAGACAAACACGATGGCCATACCGATGACCACGCCCGTGGTGACATCGACCTCGATAAAACGGCTGAAGACCACACCGACCCCGCGCATTTGTCCGGCCACGTAGGTGAAACTGACGAACAGCGCGCAAATCACCGCAACCAACCGCGCCACATTCGAGTCATAGCGGTCGCCGACAAAATCCGGCACGGTGAAATGTCCGAACTTCCGAAGATACGGCGCGAGCATCAGCGCGAGGAGCACATACCCGCCCGTCCATCCCATCAAATAAACCCCGCCCGCGTAGCCCATGGTGGAAATGAGTCCGGCCATGGAAATGAAGGACGCCGCGCTCATCCAATCCGCCGCCGTGGCCATGCCATTGGCCGCCGCCGGCACGCCCTGCCCCGCCACATAAAACCCTTTCGTGTCCCGCACCCGCGCCCACCACGCGATGGCGAGGTAGAGCGCGAAACTTCCGCCGACAAAAATCAGCGTCCATACCCCGATACTCATCGTCCCTCCTTGCGCCGGATTTCCACCAATTCGTTGTGATGCTTCCGGTCGAGCCGGTTCATCAGGACGCAGTAAACGAGAATGACCGCGACGAAGATGACGATGCTCCCCTGCTGCGCGAACCAGAACCCGAGCGGAAACGCCGTGCCGGGCAAGGTGAATTGGTTGAGCCAGTCGGCCCACAACACCCCGCACCCCAACCCCGCGGCAAACCAGACAGCGAGCAGCACGGCCATGATCCGCAGGTTCGACCGCCAATAACGCCGCAACGATTCTTTCTCCGCCGCCGACCGATCCGGACGCGGTCCGTTGTCGAGGGAAACATGTTCAGCCATGGGGGATGCGCGTTGGTAAGGCAGCCGACGGCGGGGTGCAAGCCCCGTGTCGCCGCGAGCAGATTAAGATTTCTGTAGCGGCGGCACACACTTCCGCGGCGGCACCAAGCAGCTACGAAATCCGCGAAGCTGCTCTAGCCCATCGGCAAAAAGCGGCCTCGGTCTCCTGCCGATCAGGCGACATTTCCACGGGCGAGATGCCCGTGCCACGTCTGCACCGCGCGGCCGCGCGATCGATAAAAAGGGCGGGTGGCCGTAAGCCGGATTTTGTCGTTCGCCGAAGCGACCGGGCGGCCATTTCTCTCGCTGCGCTTTCGCGCAACGCCCCGCTTGCGCGGGGTGCGACTAATACCCGGAATGTGTCCCGCTTGCGCGGGACGGCCGGGGCGGGCCGTCATTCCTGTTCTGTCTTGCACCGCACGGGGTTTGTCCTGCCATGACGATCACTCGTCACGCGGTGGGCTCTTCCCCCGCCATTTCAACCTTACTCGCCGAGGCGAGCGGTATATTTTCTGCGACACTATCCGTGGCGGCGGACTTGCGTCCGTCGGCCCCGCGCTTGCGCGCGGCGTGCTGCCCCGAGGTGTCCGGACTTTCCTCTGCGCGGGTAAACCGCGCAGCGGCCGCCGGCCACCCGCCAAGGGCAACGCTACGCCGTCACGGCCCGCGCCGCAACCGCAGGTTACCGGGTGGCGTCGAGTGCGGCAGTCCAGCCCGACCGATGACGATCCTCGAAATTGGCGTCGAAGAGACGCAAGGCCGCCTCCGGAGTGTAGAGACCCGAGCGGACATTGGGCCAGTCAGCGACCTCTTCGCGACGGATTGGGCCGGGCGCCTTGCGGTGCCCCAACTCCACGGGGATCTTCGACCAACCCAAGGCGAGCAAGACCATCACGCGGTGTTTGCCGCTTCCGACCGTGACCCGAAAATCATCTCCGCGCAGGTGGCACGTCCCGCTCGGATAGGATGCGTCCGATTGGTCCGGACGGAATCCGTCGCGGCGGACGGAATCATGCAAGCGCGCCAGCCGCCGGAAAGTGACCTCTCCGAACGCCTCGGTGACCGGGCCGCCGGTGATGCGGCCGCGAATGTCCTCGGGGCGGACCCCCAACTCGCGCGCGATGTCGACAAACCCGGCGCGTTGCCACCGGCCGGCAGCCGTGTTTTCCGGCCGGCGGCGACTTTCCCTCCAAGGCGGCTCGGGCTGGCCGGCCGCCGTGTCGTGCGCGGTGCGGAAAGGTTGCCATTGCCGGTAGAAATCTTCCAAGGCGGAGCCCTTGTAGGCGCTGCACCGTCCCGCAGCATAGTCGCGCCGTGTGACGACGAAAGGATTGTCGGGATCGGAACCGGCGAACCCCAGTGCGCGGATCCGGGCCGCCGGCACCTCGAAAAGAAACGGCGCGCCCCGGGCACGGAGCCACGCTTCCCGCGGATCATCGACCACCCCGCACAAATCGAGCAGTCCTTCCCGGCGGGTCCGCTTCCGGAAAAACGCAAACATCTCCGTGGTCATGCCACCGGCGCGCCCAGCCGGCAAGTCCGCATGGCCCGCCGGTCAAAGGTTACCATCGAAAACCCCCACGGCCAATTCCGCCGCGCGTTGCCAGAGCGGGCGCTTGGCCCAATCCGCGGCGTGGACCTCCCGCGCCCCGTCGAGGTCGCGCTCGAACATCTCACGCATCGCATCGCCCGTGCCCGCGTCGGCCACCAGAAGATTCAACTCGTAATTCCGGGTCATGGACAACGGGTCGAGGTTGCTCGATCCGACAATGGAAATCTCGCCGTCGGCCACCGCCGTCTTGGCATGCACCATCATGCCGCGCCACTCGTAAATGCGCGCCCCGGCCGTAAGCAAGCGCGCGTAGCGACGGCGCGCCGAGGCCGCCGCCACGGGGTGGTTGTTGTTGCCGGGGAGCAGGAACCGCACGCTCACGCCGCGCCGCGCCGCCGCTTCGAAAGCCGCCACGACCGGTTCTGGCGTGACGAGATAGGCATCCGTGATGTCGAGGCTGCGGCGCGCGTGCTCCGCCATCCAGATGTAAATCGAAGCCACGTGATGCGCGCCCGGTTCATCGGCGGCCACGAGGGCGCACGGAACCTGCGGCGCCTCGGTGAACAAAGTCGGCACCGGCACATCCTCCATGACCGCGCGCCGCCACATTGATTCGAAAGCGGTGGCCACATCACCCGCGACCGGACCCCGCACCAGAAGCGCCGTGTCGCGCCAATTCTGCCCGCCCACATCATGGCCGGCCCAGTTGTTGCTGATACAGAGGCCGCCGACCACGGCGGTCTCCCCGTCGATGACGAGCGTTTTGCGGTGGTCGCGGTGGCGCAGACGCGACCACGTCCACGGGGCGAGCGGGGAGACCGGACGGAACGGGCGGCCGTCCACCCGCTCGGACCGCAGGGCGGAGGCAATCGAACCGCCTTTGACCATCATCGTGCCGACCGGATCGTAAAGCACCCGGACCTCCACCCCGCGGCGCGCCGCCTCGCCCAGCACTTTGGCGAAGCGCAGGCCCGTCGCGTCTCCGGCGAAGATGAAATTCTCGAACCAGACCGACCTCTGCGCCGACCGGATCAGGTCCATCATGACCGGAAACGCCTGCCCGCCGTCGCGCAGAACACGCGCCTCCTCGAGTGCCCGGGCCGGGGCCGAGGCACGCCGCGACAACTCGGCGATCATCGACGGTTGCAACAGGCTCGCTTGGCTGGCGGTCGGCGTCATGGGTCGCCCCAAAATAGGTCCTGTGCGACGTTTGGCCAGCCGCGACGCCGACGTTTACCGGTTTGCCAAACCGCCCGCGGCGGCTAGTCTTTGCCGTCCCATGCCGCAATTTTTCCGCCTCTGCTTGCTCACCGCCTTGGGTCTGGCCACAGCCGCCGCCGCCCCGGAGCCATCGGCCAGCATGGTGCGGATCTCCACCACCTCGCAACAACCCGACTACACCGTCCCTTGGAACCCGGGCAGCGTGGTCAGCGGCGTTGGCGCTGGCTTCGTCATTTCCGGCAAACGCATCATGACCAACGCCCATGTGGTCAGCAACGCCACCTTCATCACCGTGGCCAAAGAAGGCGATCCGACCCCGTGGGAGGCCCGCGTGCTCCACGTGGCGCACGACTGCGACCTCGCCATGCTCGAGGTCTATGACGAGACTTTTTTCGAGGGGACCAAACCCCTCGAATTCGGCGGCATCCCCGAGCTCGAATCGAGCGTCATCGCCTACGGCTACCCCATCGGGGGCGACCGTCTCTCCGTGACCCGCGGTATCGTCTCGCGCATCGACTTCCAGCCCTACAGCCACTCCGAGGTCGACAGCCACCTCACCATCCAGATCGACGCAGCCATCAACCCCGGCAACAGCGGCGGACCCGTCATGCAGGACGGCAAAGTGGTCGGCGTCGCCTTCCAGGGCTACAGCGGCGCCGTCGCGCAGAATGTCGGCTACATGATTCCCACCCCGGTGGTGCGCCGGTTTCTCAAGGACGTCGAGGACGGTTCCTACGACCGCTACATGGACCTCGCCGCGACTTATTTCCCGCTGCTCAATCCCGCCCAGCGCGAGGCGCTCGGGCTCGAGGATGAAGACTCCGGCGTGCTCGTCGGCAGCATCTTCGACGGCGGTTCGTCGGACGGGAAATTGCAAAGCGGGGACGTCATCCTCGCGGTCGACGGCCGCAAGGTTTTTGCCGACGGCAAAATCGAACTCGACGGCGAGCGCGTCGAGATGGCCGAGATTTTCGAGCGCAAGTTCAAGGGGGACACCGTGGAACTGGAGATCCTCCGCGACGGCGCAAAACAGAAAGCCACCCTGGAACTGGACCGCCCGTGGCCCTTCGAAATGCAGGGCCGCGCCTACGACCGCCGCCCGCGCTTTGTCCTCGTCGGCGGCCTCCTTTTCCAACCCCTCAACCGCGACTTCCTCGACGCACAACGCAACGACCCGCAAAAGAAGGTCGACACCCGCCTGCGCTATTTCTTCGACTACTATGTCACCGATCACCTCTACCGCGAACACCCCGAAGTCGTCGTGCTGAGCGATGTCCTCAAGGACCCTGTCAACACCTACGTCGAACCGTTCAAGGGCTCGATCGTGGACAAAATCAACGGTCAGGACATCCGCTCCCTCCAGGATGTCGCCGCGGCTTTTTCCCAACCCGGCGAATTCCATGTCATCGAACTGCTGGGCGAAGGCCGCCCCGTCATTCTCGACCGCTCCACCCTCGCCGAGGCCGGCGAACGCATCAAAGCGCGCTACCGCGTGACCAGCGAACAGAACCTCTGAGATCATGCGACCGCTCCGCTTCCTTCTTCCCGTCCTCGCCGCCGCGGCCCTGACCTCCAACGCCCCGGCGATGGAAACCCTGCGGCAATACTTGCCCGCCGCCGGCCCCTCCCTGACCCCCGCCGCCGAAGCGCCGGCCGAACCCGTTGCGCCTGACGCCTCCCCCGAGCCTGCCGCCACCCCGCTGAAGGCACCGGAGGCGAACGGACAGCTCCCCGTGGTCCGCGTCAACGTTGCCTCCCAATCCTTCAACTTCAGCCAACCGTGGCGCAAGAACACTCCCACCCTGCGTCAGGGTCTGGGCGTGGTGCTGATGGACGGCCGCATTCTGGTCACCGCGCAGCTCGTGACCGACCACACTTACGTGGAGCTGGAGAAGCCCGAGACTGCACTGAAGGCCGCGGCGGAGGTCGAAGTCGTCGACTATGACGCCAACCTCGCCCTGCTCCGCGCCCCCGCCGCCGACTTCCTGCAGAGCATTCCCGGCGCACGGCTCGACGAATCAGTCTCCGTGGGCGACCGCGTCGAGGTGATCCAGATCGAACCGACCGGCGCCCCGCTGCGCACACCCGCGACGATCACCACCATCGAGGTCGGGCCTTACCCCGTCGATGAAAACGCGTTTCTCGTCTACAAGTTGAGCTTCCCGCTGCAGCAACGCGAAAACAGTTTCACCGTCCCGGCCTTCAAGGACGGCCGTTTGGTCGGACTCGTCATGCGCTACGATCCGCGCACCCAGACCGGAGACCTCGTCCCCTCGCCGGTCATCAACCAGTTCCTCCAGGCCGCCGGGACCGATCCCTACGCCGGCTTCCCGCGCGCCGGCCTGACCTTCGCCGACACCCGCGACCCGCAGTTGCGCGCTTACGCCAAGCTGCCCAACGGCAAAGGCGGAGCCTACATCACCAAGGTGCTCCCCGGTTCCCCGGCCGAGGCGGCCGGAGTCAAAGTCGGCGACGTTTTGCTCCAAGTCGACGGGCGCGCCATCGACCAGGACGGCAATTACGAGGACGAACGCTTCGGCAAAATCTCGCTCGCCCACTACATCTCCACCGCGCTGCAACCCGGCAAGACCATCCCCATCGTCGTCTGGCGCGACGGAAAGGAAACAACCCTCGAAGGCACGCTCGTCCCGCGCGACCGCTCGAGCATGACCAGCCAACCCTACCTCTTCGACACCGCGCCGGATTATGTCATTGTCGGCGGCCTCGTCTTCTCGGAACTCTCGCGCCAGTTCCTCCGCGAATGGGGCCCGCGCTGGGCCAATGAGGCACCGCTGAAACTGGTCTACCTCGACCGCTACCAGAGCGAGTTGCCGGACGACCGCGGACGCATCGTTTTCGTCAGTTCCGTCCTGCCCGTGCCCGGCACCCTCGGCTACGAGGACCTGAGCTACGAGATCGTCGAGGAATTCAACGGCCAACCCGTCCGCAGCCTGGAGGACTTGGCCAAGGCCGCGGACAGTCCGACGGACAAATTCCACCGCATCAAACTTGCGGAGGACCCGGGCCTGGTCATTCTCGACGTGGAAGGCAGCAAACAGGCGGAAGAACGCATCAAAGCCGAATACGGCATCCCGGCCATGCGGCAACTCGGAAACCGGAACTGACCGCGCCGTTCATGTCCACTCCCGTCCGCGTCCGCTTTGCCCCCTCGCCCACCGGCTTCCTCCACGTCGGGGGCGCCCGCACCGCCCTCTTCAACTGGCTCCATGCCCGCCACACCGGGGGCACCTTTGTCCTGCGGATCGAGGACACCGACCGGGAACGTCACAACGAGGAGGCGGTCCGCGCCATTTATGACGGACTCCGCTGGCTCGGACTCGACTGGGACGAGGGCGCGGAGAAGGGCGGCAACTTCGGTCCGTATTACCAGAGCGAACGCGGTCCGGTCTACGAGCGCTATCTGAAAATCCTCCAGGACAAAGGCATGATCTACGAGGACGCCGGGGCCTTGCGCTTCCGGTCGCCCCGCGAAACGGTCACCGTGCACGACGAAGTCTGCGGCTCAATTCCCTTCGACCTTTCCAACCCCGGCACGCATCCGGACATGACCGTGCGCCGTCCGGACGGCTCGTGGATTTTCCACTTCGTCAACGTGGTCGACGACATCGAGATGAAGATCACCGATGTGATCCGCGGCGAAGACCACCTCTCGAACACCCCCAAGCACATCGAGCTCTACAAAGCTTTCGGCGCCGAACCGCCGCGCTTCGCCCATATCCCGCTCATCCTCAACCCGGACGGCACCAAAATGAGCAAACGCGACAAGGGAGCCAGCGTGCAGGGCTACATCGATCAGGGCTACGCCCCCGAAGCGGTGCGCAACTACCTATGCCTCCTCGGCTGGTCACCGAAGGACAACCGCGAAATTCTCCCCATCGAGGAAATCGTCCGGATTTTCGAACTGAAAAACATCAACCGCCGCAGCGCCGGCTTCGACCTCGACAAATGTTTTTGGATGAACGGCCAATACCTCATCCACATGCCGCTCGACCGCTTCGCCGACCTGAGCCTCCCCTTCATCGAGAAGGCCGGCATCGCCTACGGCACGCGCGAAGCCCTCCTCCCCGCCCTCGCCCTGGTCAAAGAAAAGGTCAAACACCTCACCGATGTTCCCGGCTGGATCGAATTTTTCTTCAACGAAGACTACGCCTACGATGAAGCCTCGGTGACCAAAGCTCTCCGGGGGGAAGGCGCCCTCGAGCGCCTTCATGTCCTCGGCGACCGCCTCACCCGGGTCGAACCATGGACGGCCGAAAGTATCGAGTCCGCCTTCAGAGACTTGGCCGCAACTCTCGGTATCAAAACCGCCGCTCTGGTCCACCCGGCGAGAGTCGCCGCGACCGGGCGCAGCGTCGGGCCGAGCTTGTATCATCTTCTCGAACTCCTCGGCCGCGACCGCGTCCTCGCCCGCTTCACCCGGACCCGCGACAAGTTCGCCTCCTGACCCCGTCAGCGCGGCCGTCCCCGTCGACGGCCAGCTCCTCCCGCCTCACCCGCCGGCCCGCAGGCGCCAGTTCAGCCAGATGGTCGAGACGCCCGCCGAGATGAAGGACACCGAGAGCGCCGCGCCGAGCATCCAGGCCGCGGCGGAACCCTCCTTGTGGATCCACGCGATCCATGCCGTTGCCAGGAGCAAAAAACCGGTGAAAAACGTGCCGACCCACGCGCTGAACGGACGGCTCCGCACGGCCACACCAATGCGCGCCAACCCGACCACCGCAAGGGCAATGGCCATCACGCCATTGCTGTTGCTGAGAAGAAAGTGGTCGTTGATCCATACCGCCACCCCGCCCGCCATGGAGAGCAACCCGAAGAAGACGGTGGAAACAAACGTCCCCCAAGCGCGCGAGGAAAACGCGTAGATGATGTCGGACACCCCGATGGCGAAAAGGAGCAGCGCGACCAGCTTGAGGTAATGGAAGCCGGTGACCAAGGGCGCGCCCAGCCCGAGGACGCCGACGATCACCGCAATCATCCCGAAATACCATGCCGCCGGCACCGTCGGGGCGACCTCGTGATAAAGCGCGCCATAGGACTCGCGACCGGGCGGCGGCTCGAGATGTTGCGCCTTCCCGATCTGCTCCGTCTTGGTCCGCACCCGGTTGGCCCAGTCCTGGCACTGGTTGCTGAAGAGTGAGTAATACGCGCCGTCCTGCACTTCGCCGAGCGCCTCGTAGGCCGCCTTGGCATTGAAACGCGGTTCGACGAACCAATAGCCCTGCGCCGTGATGTCCTGCGGCGTCTTCATCACCTTCCCGAAGTCCCGCTCGTGGAAACGCTTCCCGTTGTCTCCGTAACCGATTTCCTCGACCACCTGCCCGTCCTTCATGAAAAACAACTGGTCATGGCGCAGCTGGAGATGCAGCAGCGCGCCGAGCTTGTTGTTCACCAGCGGATAAAGCCACGACAGCTTGTCCAGGTTCCGCTGGGCGAATTGGGCGTAATCCGCGTCCGCCGCCGCGGGACTGACCGTTGCTTCGACCGCTTTCATCGCCCGGCAGCATTCCTGTCCGCCCCGCGGACTTCAAGCCTCCGCACGCTTGCCGCTGACCTGCCCGCAGGCTATTTTGGCATGTCATGGGCAAAACCTTGTTCGACAAAGTCTGGGAAGCGCACACCGTGCGCGAGCTTCCCAACGGCATGACCCAACTCCTCATCGGGACGCACCTCATCCACGAGGTGACCAGCCCCCAGGCCTTCGGCATGCTCCGTGACCTCAAGTTGCCGGTCCTCTACCCGCAGCGCACCTTTGCCACCGTTGACCACATCGTGCCGACCGACGAACGCGAGGAACCGTTCTCCGATTCCCTGGCCGATGCCATGATCAAAGAGCTGCGCAAAAATTGCGCCGACGCCGGCATCAGGTTTTTCGACATCGCCTCGGGCAAACAGGGCATCGTGCATATTGTCGGCCCCGAACAGGGCATCACCCAGCCAGGAACGACCATCGCCTGCGGCGATTCGCACACCTCGACGCACGGGGCCTTCGGAGCCATCGCCTTCGGCATCGGCACCAGCCAGGTGCGGGACGTGCTCGCCACGCAAACCATGGCGCTGCAGAAGCCGAAAGTCCGCCGCATCGAGGTGCACGGCCGGCTCGCCCCCGGCGTCTATGCCAAAGACGTCATTCTCCACATCATCCGCCAGTTGGGAGTCAACGGCGGCCTAGGCTACGCCTACGAATACGCCGGCTCGACCTTCGACAACTTCACGCAGGAAGAGCGCATGACTGTCTGCAACATGTCGATCGAAGGCGGGGCCCGCGTCGGTTATGTCAATCCCGACCAGACCACCTTCGATTACCTGCGCGGACGCCCCTATGCCCCCGCGCAGGGCGATTACGAGGCCGCCGTGGCCCGGTGGAAATCCTTCGCCAGCGATCCCGACGCGAAATACGACGACCTGGTGAAATACGACGCCTCCGACATCGCGCCGACCGTCACTTGGGGGATCAATCCCGGCCAGGCCATCTTCATCGGGGAAAACATTCCCGCCCCGGGCGAGTTGCAGGAAAAGGACCGCTCCACCGCGGAGGAAGCCTACGCGCACATGAAGCTGCGTCCGGGCCAACCGATCAAGGGCACCAAGATCGATGTCGCATTCCTCGGATCCTGCACCAACGGGCGCCTCAGCGACCTGCAGGAAGTGGCCAAGTATTTGCAGGGCAAAAAAATCAAATCCGGAGTCAAGGCGATCGTCGTCCCCGGTTCGCAGGGCGTGGCCGCCCTCGCCGAGTCGATGGGCCTGGCCGAGGTTTTCCGCGAGGCCGGCTTCGAATGGCGCGGCGCCGGGTGCTCCATGTGTCTGGCCATGAACCCGGACAAACTGATCGGGGACCAACTCTGCGCCAGCTCAAGCAACCGCAACTTCAAAGGCCGCCAGGGGAGCCCGACCGGACGCACCATCCTCATGAGTCCGCTCATGGTCGCCGCTGCCGCCGTCACCGGCGAAATCAGCGATGCCCGCGAAATCTTCGGCCTGAGCTGACCTCTCTGAAATCTTAAATTTCAAATCGATAATTTCACGCCCATGGCCCTCACCAAAATTTCCCAGCTCGCCGGCACCGGCGTCTATGTTCCCGGCGACGATGTCGACACCGACCGCATCATCCCCGCACGCTTCATGAAGTGCGTCACCTTCGACGGGCTCGGAGAGTATGCGTTCTACGACGAACGTTTCACCGAGGACGGAAAACCCAAGTCGCACCCGATCGACGATCCCAAATATGCCGGCGCCACCATTCTCTTGGCCGGACGCAATTTCGGGTGCGGCAGCTCGCGCGAACACGCCCCGCAGGCCCTTTACCGCCACGGCTTCCGCGCCGTGCTGGCCGAAAGCTTCGCCGAAATCTTCTTCGGCAACGCCATCACTTTGGGCATGCCCTGCCTCGTCATGGACGGACGCGACATCCGCGCCCTCGCCGCCTTGATCGACGAAGCCCCGCAGACCGAACTTAACATCGATATTCCGGCCGGAGAGGTGAGCATGGCCGACGTCAGTTTTCCCGCCAAACTCCCCGACCACGCCAAAGAGGCACTGGTCAACGGCAAATGGGACGCCATCGCCGACCTTCTCGAAGGCCTCGACGCGGTCAAAGCGACCGCCGACAAGCTGCCCTACATGCGCGTGGCTTGAGCGGCCTCCTGTCACCGGCGCGCATGGTAGCGGCGTCTGGGACCGCCGTCGCCCTCGCCCCGCTTTGCGGCTTTCCCATCCTCGCGGGCTTTCCTACCCTCCCCGCGTGCTGAAGCTCATCATCCGCCGCCTGCCCGCGCTGATTTTCGTTCTCTTCTGCGTCATCACGCTGACGTTCTTCCTCATCCGCCTCGCGCCGGGCGGGCCCTTCGACCGCGAGCGCAAGATTCCACCCGCGATCGAGGCCCAGCTCCTGGCCAAATACAAACTCGACGGGCCGCTCTGGACCCAGTTCACCGGCTACCTCGCCGACGTGGCCCGCGGCGATCTGCGGCTGTCGACCAAATACCGCAACCGCAGCGTTAACGAAATCCTCGCCCAAACTTTGCCGGTCACTTTCGCCCTCGGCGGCATCGCCTTCGTCCTCGCCACCGCCGGGGGCATCTGGCTCGGCACTTTTGCCGCGGTGCGGCGCGACACCGCCGGCGACCGCCTCGCCATGGGCGCCGCGCTCCTCGGGCTTTCCATTCCCATGTTCGTGGTTGGACCGCTCCTCGTCCTTGTCTTCGGCCTCTGGCTCAAATGGCTCCCGGTCGGCGGATGGGGCTCGCCCGCCCAACTCGTCCTCCCCGCCATCACCCTCGCCCTGCCCTTCGCCGCCGTCGTCGCCCGGCTCATGCGCACCAGCCTGCTTGAAGTCCTCAACCAGGACTTCGTCCGCACCGCCCGCGCCAAAGGCCTCCCCGACCGCACCATCGTCTACAAACACGCCCTGCGCGTTGCCATCCTCCCGGTCATCACCTACCTCGGACCCCTCGCCGCACACTTGCTGACCGGCTCCATCGTGGTCGAAACCGTCTTCAACCTCCCCGGCGCCGGCGGATTTTTCGTCCATTCCATCCTCAACCGCGACGGTTTCCTCCTCGGCGGCGTGGTCATCATCTACTGCGCCCTCCTCATCGTCTTCAACCTGCTGGTCGATGCCAGCTACGCGCTGCTCGACCGGCGCATCCGTGTCGATGCTTGAGCCCGGCTCCGCCGCCCGCATCCTGCGACGCCCTGCCGCGAAGGTCTGCCTGGGCATCCTCGTCGTCGTGGCCACCGCAGCCGCCATCGGACCCGAGCTTTTCCCGGAAAGCTACCGCGAACCCGGGCCGCGGCAATATGCCCCGCCCTCGTGGCAGCATCCGTTCGGCACCGATCTCAACGGACGCGACGTGCTCTACCGCGTGCTCCTCGGAGCGCGTATTTCCCTCGTGGTCGGACTGGCCGGCGCGGCGGTCAGCCTCTTCATCGGCACCGCTTACGGCCTGATCGCGGGATACGCCGGCGGCAAAGTCGACCATCTCATGATGCGCCTCGTCGACATCATGTATTCCGTCCCCCGGCTCATCTTTATCCTCATTTTCATCAATGCCTTCGACGGACACGTCCGCGACTTCGCCGCGCGGATGGACTGGCCGTGGCTGGTCGGCTACTCGCGCATCGTCATCCTGGTCATCACCCTCGGCCTGATCGAATGGCTGACCATGGCCCGCAT
>CAZEYV010000173.1:0-19849 GCA_964516705.1 uncultured Chthoniobacter sp. | reverse complement strand
GACTGTAAATCTGCTGGCTCTTGCCTTCAGTGGTTCGAATCCACTCCTGCCCAAGTCCCTCCGCGGGCGGGAACCGATAGGGCAAATGCTTTGACTCGTTCCGGCGGAAGCCGGACATTCCTCCGGATGCGCGTCATCCTGCTTTTGCTCGCAACCTTTCTGCTGACGGCCTGCGGCACGCCTTACGGCCTGCACGGCTCGCTCGGCGGGGTGAAGGTCTGGGAACACCCGGGCGGCAAAGTCGAGATCCTCGTGGTCGGCTCGCATTACACGAATTACGAAAAACTGGCCAAAATGTGGCGCGTCAAAGCCGAAGAAGCCGCCATGCTGCGCGGCTCGCGCCAATACGAGGTGGTGTCCTTCTCCACCGGTCGCGAAGTCCTCGGGGTGGAGTTCATGGGCGAAGGCAGCAATCTCGAGCGCTACGCCGACGATGCTCCATTTTGGACGCCCAAAGTGGCCCGCGGGGTCATCCGCGTGATCAACCCGCGCGTCATGCGCCCGTAACCCTCCCCAACCGCGGGACCACCGGGACACAGCGCCGCTTTGACCCGCCGCGGGGCACAGCGTATGAGAGAAGGGTGGACGCGGACGCCGATTGGACCCGGGCGAGGAATTATCTCGCGCGCGCTTTGCGGCTGGTCTGCCCGGTTTGCGGGCGGGCGCCGATGTTTCCAGCCGTGGCGCGGACGCGCAACCTGCACGACTGGTTCACCCCGCTCGACGGCTGTCCGCGCTGCGGCTACGCCTACGACCGCGAGCCGGGTTACTTCCTGCTCTCCATTTGGGCGATCAATTACGGCATCGCCGCATTGCTCGGGTTGGTTCTCTACGCCGCTTTCGAGTGGTTTTTCGACTGGCCGGTCTGGACGCTGATCGGGGCGGTCATCGCTCCGGTCATTTTCTTCAACCTGCTTTTCGCGCGCCACTCCAAAGCGATCTTCGTCGCCTGGGACCATTTTTTCGATCCGCACGAACGCGAGGGCGGAGACGGCGGCGGCAATGTGCCATCCGATCCGCCGCCCGCCCCGTCGCGACCGCCGCGGCGCGCCCGTCTGCCGGTCGATGCCGGCGTGTGAGTTGTCCGGTCTGCACCAGGTAAAGCAAAGACATGCCCGAACTGCTCAAAGCCCTGCTGGTCAGCGCTTCCCTCGGGGCGCTCCTCGGCCTCGAGCGCCAGTGGAGCGGACAGCGCGAGAACCCCAAGGCGGACACCATCGCGGGTGCGCGCACCTTCGCCCTGTGGGGGGCGCTGGGCACGCTTTGCGCCTGGTTCACCCGCGAGCACCACGAGGGATTTTTCCTCGCGGGGTTCGTCGCCATGATCCTGCTGGTCTCGCTTTTCCTTTTCCGCCGCGCGCAGCACGACCGCGACATCGGCCTGACCACCGGCGCCGTCGGACTCACAACCTACCTTCTCGGCGGGTTGGTCTTTTACGATCAGGTGAAGACGGCAGTGGTCGTGGCCGTCTCGCTCGTCGTCCTGCTCGCCTCGAAGGATTGGCTGCACCGGCTCTCGGGCAAATTTTCGCGGCAGGACGTCTATCAGGCGCTGCAATTCGCGGCCGTCACCGGGATCGTCCTCCCGCTCGTGCCCGACCGGCCCTACGGCCCGTATGGCGCGTTCAACCCCTTCAACATCTGGCTCATGGTCGTGCTTGTTTCCGGACTCGGCTTCGCCGGTTACGTGGCGGTCCGCATTTTCGGCGAGGACCGCGGGCTGGCCATGACCGGACTTCTCGGCGGACTCGCCTCGAGCACGGCGACCACGCTGGCCATGAGCCGTCACAGCCGGGCCCAGCCGGACACCGGGCGCCTTTGCGCCCTGGCTGTCGTGCTGGCCTGCACGGTGATGTTGGCCCGCGTCGCCATTCTCCTCGGCGCGGTCAGCCCGCCCTTGCTCGGGCAAACCGCCCCGTGGCTGCTTCTCGTCGCTTTGCCCGGATTGGCATTTGCCGCGTGGAGTTGGCGTCACTTCCGGGCCCGGACCGAAACGGTCGCCGCCCCGGCCGAAGTGCGGAATCCGTTGAGCCTGCGCATCGCCATCCAATTCGCCATCCTTTACGCGCTCATTGTTCTCCTCGTCCGCTGGGCGCAGACGGGGTTCGGCGGGGCCGGACTTTACACCGCGAGCTTTCTCTCCGGTCTGACCGACCTCGACGCCATTTCCTTGTCCCTCTCGCAACTGCAACGCGACGGCGAGATCGGAACGGATGTCGCCACGCGAGCCGTGCTCATTGCTGCGGGGGCCAATTCTTTGCTCAAGGCCGGCATGGCCGCGACCCTCGGCAGCAGCACGATGCGAGGACCGGTCTTGATCATTCTCGGGGCAACCGCCCTGTGCGCCGGTTTTGCCGCGTGGCTGGTCTGATCAACGCACGACCGTCTGTTGCTCCTGCGCGGACGGTGCGGCTGCACGCGGCGCCGGCGAATGATTCTGCAGGGCGAGCAACTGGCTGACCGTGGCGAAGCCGTAGCCCTTGGCTTTGAGATCGCCGATCGTCCCCGGCATGGCCTCGATCGTGCCGGGATGGATGTCGTGGGCAAGGAGGATGCCACCGGGCGTGGCACCGTCGACCAAGCGCTGGCGCACCACTTCGGCGCCCGGACGCCGCCAATCGAGCGGGTCGACCGACCACATGATGACATCGAACCCGTGCTTCTGCAGGAGCGCCTGCTCGACGCGCGCGTTGATCGCCCCGTAGGGCGGACGCATGTTGGTCGGACGACGTCCGGTCGCGCGCACGATGGCATCCGTGGTCCGCGTCATCTCGCTGTCCAATCGCGCCGCACCGACCTGCGTGAGGTGCGGGTGATTGTAGGTGTGGTTGGCGATCTCGTGACCCTCGGCCACGATGCGGCGGGCGATGTCCGGATAAGCATCGACATTGCGTCCTACGACATAAAAGGTGGCCCGCACACCCTGCTGCCGCAGAATGTCGAGAAGTTGCGGGGTGAGCTGCGGATGCGGTCCGTCATCAAAGGTCAGAGCCACCACCGGCCGGTCCGTCTTGACCGAGCGGTAATTGGCCGGGGCGCGCGGCGGGGGTGCGGGCACCGCGCCGGTCGTGCCGATGCTGATCGAAGGTTCGTGCCTCGGAGGCGCCGCGGCGGCCGGGGATGCGGTCTGCTCCTGCGCGCAGGCGGCCACGAGCATGACCGCGGCGGCACAGAGGGGGGTGACGGTTTTCATCAGCGGCCGTCGGCTTAACATAACCGGCACTAATCCGCCAGATGCGCCTGCTTGGCAAGCTTGGGCCGCAGGGTGTTGCCGCGCAGCAGTTCCAGAAAACGCCGCAGGGCCGGCGAGCCGGCGCGGTTGCCTTTCGTCACCACGCCGACCGGCCGCCACATGGCGGGGGAGGCAATCTCCACCGGGATCAGCGAGCCGGCCCGGCGCTCGTTGGCCAGGGCCGTCTCGGGCAGGATGGAAACCGCCCCGTCGATCTCAACGGTGCGTTTGACCGTTTCGATGTTGTCGAACTCCCTCTCGGGTCGCACGTGGAGCCCGGCCGCCCGCAGTGCGCGATCCAGCGCCTTGCGAGTCGGAAGATCCGCGGCGAAGGCGATGAATTTTTCCGCCGCCAATTCCCCCAGCGGGACACGGGCCCGGCGGGCCAGCCGGTGGGAGGGACTGCAAACCAGCACCATGCGGTCCTTCCAGAGAACCTCCGAGGTCAGACCGCGTCGCGTCGCCGGATAAGCGACCAAGCCCGCTTCGGCGCGACCGGCCAGCACCGCGGCATAGACTTCGGAGGAGCGCAGGTAGTCGGTGTGGATCTTCACCTGCGGATACAGCCGGGCAAACTGCCGCGTGTAAGGCGGCAACTCGTGCAACCCCACGCTCAACACCGCGGCCAGCCGCAAATCTCCCGTGACCACTTCGCTCAATTCGCGCAACCGCGTGTCAAGACCGTCGACCACGCTGAGAATTTCCCGCGCCGCCCCGAGAAAAACCCGGCCTTCCGCGGTCAGGGAAAAACTTTTTTTCCCGCGCTCGATCAGGCGGACATCGTAGCGTTTTTCCAGCGCCTTGACCTGCTGGCTGACCGCACTCTGCGTGATACCGTTCAGCTCGGCAGCCCGCGAAAAACTGGCGGTTTCGGCCAGATCGCGGAATACTTTGAAAAGAAGAGTCTGCACAAAAGTATGAAGCCATCTTATAGTCTGCATGTGATGCATAAGCAAATCTAATGACCCAAGTCGCCGACCAACTGGCCGCCGTGCAGCGGCAGATCGCGGAGGCCGCTGTCCAAGCCGGCCGCGATCCGGCCACGGTGCGTCTTGTCGCGGTGTCCAAGACCCATCCGGCGGAGTCGGTCGTGGCGGCGGCGGAGGCCGGACAACGCCTCTTCGGCGAGAGCCGGGTGCAGGAGGCGCGGGACAAGATCCCGTCCTGCCCGCCGGGCCTCGTCTGGCACTTCATCGGACACCTGCAAAAAAACAAAGTCCGCCAGGCACTTCCTCTCTTCGGTTTTTTCCACAGCATCGACAGCACGGCGCTGGCCCAAGCCATCGACCGCATCGCCGGGGAAAGCGGCCGGCCAGTCGAAGGGCTGCTCGAAGTCAATGTATCCGGCGAGGAGACCAAATACGGCTTCACCCCGGAGCAATTGCGCGCCGAATTCCCGGCCTTGGCCAAGCTGCCGCACCTGCGCATCCGCGGACTCATGACCATGGCGCCCTACAGCGATGACCCGGAAAAAGCGCGGCCGTTTTTCCGCGCCCTGCGCCAACTGCGCGACGAACTGCAGTCCGCCCACGGCCATCCCCTGCCCGAGCTTTCCATGGGCATGAGCGGCGACTTCGCCCCGGCCATCGGGGAAGGCGCCACCCTCGTGCGCATCGGTTCATCCATCTTCGGGGCCCGCCCGCATCCGCCGGAATGACAGCGCAAATCGGCAACCTGCAGGTCATCGGACGCGAATTGGCTGTTGCCTGGAGCGATGGTCACGAGACCTATTTGCCGCTCGAAGAGATCCGCAAAGCATGCCCCTGCGCGGTCTGCAACGGCGAGCCCGACGTCCTCGGCCGCGGCGACAAACCCGAAGTGAGATACACGCCGGCCAGCTTCGAATTGGCCTCCTATGAAATGGTCGGCGGTTACGGATGGCAGCCGAAATGGGCCGACGGGCATGCCACCGGAATCTACTCCGTCGGCTACCTTCGCCAGCTCGACCCTGCGGCGCCGCGGTGACCGTGTCCGGTCGGGGATCCGCCCCGCGGCTGATGCACGCGGCCGCTTTACCTTTGACCCCGGAGGCACGGCGCTTCTTAAATGTCCGGTTCATGCCGACCCAACCGACCATCATTTACACCAAGACCGACGAGGCCCCGCTGCTGGCCACCTACTCCTTCCTCCCCGTGGTCGAGGCCTTCACCAAGCCCGCCGGTATCGCCGTCGAAATGCGGGACATCTCCCTCGCCGGGCGAATCCTCGCCGCATTCGCCGACCGCTTGCCCGCGGGGCAAAAGTCCGGCGACGCCCTCGCCGAATTGGGCGCCCTCACCCTCCGCCCCGAAGCCAACATCATCAAACTTCCCAACATCAGCGCGTCGGTCCCGCAGCTCAAGGCGGCCATCGCCGAACTCCAGTCCCAGGGATTCGCCCTGCCCGGATACCCCGACGCACCGGGCGACGACGCGCAGCGCGAAACCAAAGCCCGCTATGACAAAGTCAAGGGCAGCGCGGTGAATCCCGTTCTCCGCGAAGGCAACTCCGACCGACGCGCGCCCAAAGCGGTCAAGGATTACGCCCGCAAGCATCCGCACAAGATGGGCGCCTGGAGCACGGACGGCAAAACCCGCGTCGCCACCATGACCAAGGATGATTTCCGGTCGAACGAGCAATCGGTCACCATCCCCGCCGCGACCACCGCGAGGATCGAGTTCCTGCCGGCCGCCGGCGGGGCTCCCGTCGTGCTCAAGGAAGCGATCAAACTGCAGGCCGGCGAAGTCTTCGATGCCACCTTCATGAGCAAGAAGGCATTGCTGGCTTTCCTCGAGGACCAGATTGCCGGGGCCACCGCCCTCGGGGTCCTCTTTTCCCTGCATCTCAAGGCCACCATGATGAAGGTGTCCGACCCGATCATTTTCGGACACGCCGTGAAGGTCTTCCTCGCCGATTTCATCCGCGAAAATGCCGCGACGCTGGAAAAGCTCGGTGTCGACTTCAACAACGGCCTCGGCGACCTCGCGGCCAAGATGGAAACACTTCCCGCCGCGGACAAAGCGGCGCTGGCCAAAGCTCTGCAGGCCGCCCTGGCCGCACGGCCGGCCCTGGCCATGGTCAATTCGGACAAAGGCATCACCAACCTCCACGTGCCGAGTGATGTCATCGTCGACGCTTCCATGCCGGCCATGATCCGCGAAGGCGGCCAAATGTGGAATGCGGCCGGACAAACACAGGACACCCTCGCGGTCATCCCCGACAGCTCCTACGCCGCGGTTTACCAGGCCGTCATCGACTTCTGCCGGCGGCACGGCGCACTCGATCCGGTCAAGATGGGCTCGGTGCCGAATGTCGGGCTGATGGCGCAAAAGGCGGAGGAATACGGCTCGCATGACAAGACTTTCGAGATACCGGCCGCCGGCACGGTGCGCGTCACCGGGGCCGGGGGCGAAATTCTCACCGAGCACCGCGTCGAAGCCGGCGACATCTGGCGCGCCTGCCAGACGAAGGACGCCGCCATCCGCGACTGGGTCAAACTCGCGGTCAAACGCGCCCGCCCCCCCGGGGCGCCCGCCGTCTTCTGGTTGGACCGTACCCGCGCCCACGACGCGCAACTCATCGCCAAGGTGGAGCAATACTTGAAAGACCTCGACACCACCGGCCTCGACCTCCGGATTCTGGCACCGGGCGAGGCATGCCAATTCAGCCTCGAACGCATCGCCCGGGGAGAAGACACCATTTCGGTCACCGGCAACGTCCTGCGCGACTATCTTACCGACCTTTTCCCCATCCTCGAAGTCGGGACCAGCGCGAAGATGCTTTCCATCGTCCCGCTGATGAATGGCGGCGGACTCTTCGAAACGGGAGCCGGCGGCTCCGCGCCCAAGCACGTGCAGCAATTCACCGCGGAGAATTACCTGCGCTGGGATTCGCTCGGGGAATTCTTCGCCCTGGCCGCGTCGCTCGAACACCTGGCCGAGACGAGCGGCAGCCAGAAGGCGAAAATCCTCGCCGAAACCCTCGATGCCGCGACCGGCAAGTTTCTCGAGAACAACAAGAGCCCCGGACGCAAACTCGGCACGCTCGACAACCGGGGCAGCCATTTCTATCTCGCGCTCTATTGGGCGCAGGCTCTCGCGGCGCAAAACGGCGACCCGGAACTCCGGAAACTCTTCGCCCTCCTGGCCGATCAACTCACGGCCAACGAGCAAACCATCGTGGGCGAACTGGAGGCTGTCCAAGGTAAACCCGTCGATCTCGGCGGCTACTACCGTCCCGACGACACCAAAGCCTCGGCGGCCATGCGCCCGAGCGAGACCTTCAACCGCCTCCTCGCCTCAGCGCTCTAAAGCGGCCAACCCGGGGATTGCCGGGAGCAACTCGCCGGGCAAACAGCGGACCAAACCGCCGGAGCGTTTCCCCCCTACTCCACGGTCACGCTCTTGGCCAGGTTGCGCGGCTTGTCCACGTCGCAACCGCGGTTCACCGCGATATGGTAGGAGAGCAATTGCAGCGGAATGACCGTCAGCACCGGCATGAGCCAGTCCGGCGCGTCCGGCACCCAGAGCACATCGTCGGTGATCCTTTCGATCTCCCGGTGCCCCTCGGTGCCGACCCCGATGACCGGACCCTTCCGCGCCCGCACCTCCTCGATATTGCTCGCATTTTTTCCGAACAAAGCGTCGTCGGGGGCGATGAAAACGGAAGGCATGTCGGGATTGACCAAAGCAATCACCCCGTGCTTCAGCTCGGCGCTCGGGTAGCCCGACGCCGACATGTAGCTGATTTCCTTCAACTTCAGCGCCGCCTCCATGGCCACGGGGTATTGGAACTGCCGTCCCATGAAGAGCATCCCGTGGGCATTGTCATACTTCGCCGCCACCTCCGGCAGATGCGGGTTCATTTCCAGCACCCGCGCGACTTTTTCGGGCAACTTTTCCAGTTCCTCGATGATGCGCAACCCGTCGGAACTCGAAAGATTCCGGATGCGGCCCATGAGCAGGGAAAGAAGGGTCAGGATGGTCACCTGCGAGGTGAACGACTTGGTCGCGGCCACCCCGATTTCGGGACCGGCGTGCATGTAGACGCCGCCGTCGCTTTCGCGCGCGATCGTGCTGGCCACGTTGTTGCAGATGCCGAGCGTCCGGTGCCCCTTGCGCTGGCTTTCGCGCAGCGCGGCCAGCGTGTCGGCCGTCTCGCCGCTCTGGCTGATGACGAAGGTCAGTGTGTATTTGTCGAGCGGCATGTTCCGGTAGCGGAACTCGCTGGCGATCTCCACCTCGGTCGGCAGGCAGGCCAGCGTTTCCATGAGATACTCGCCGACCAGCGCCGCGTGGTAGGCCGTGCCGCAACCGATGAGAATGATCCGCTCCACCTCACGCAACTCGGCCGGCGTCATGTTCAGGCCGCCCAGCTTGGCCGTCGCCTCCTCGGGCGAAAGCCGTCCGCGCATCGCGTCGCGCACCGTCGCCGCCTGCTCGTAGATTTCCTTGAGCATGTAGTGCGGATACTCGCCCTTGGACGTCTCCTCCGCGTCGAAGTCGACCGTGCTGATCTCGTAGTCCTGACCGTCGCCGGAGAGCGATTGGATCTGGAAACTGTCGGGCCGCAGCAGGACGATCTCGAAATCTTTCAGGTAGACCACGTCGCGGGTGTGGTTGACCAGAGCCAGCGGATCGCTGGCCAGGAAGTTCTCGCCTTTGCCCACGCCGAGAACCAGCGGGCTGCCGCGCCGCGCGCCGATCAGCAGGTCGGGCACATCGCGGTGCATGACGGCGATACCGTAGGTGCCGTGCACTTCGCGCAAGGCCATGCGCACGGCCTCGACCAGATGGTCGGCGGACGGTTCGCCGAGCTGGATGGCGAACTTGCCGATGAGATGCGCCAGGACCTCGGTGTCCGTTTGCGACTGGAAAACGTGCCCCTCGTGCTCGAGTTCGGTCCGGATTTTCTGGTAGTTTTCGATCACCCCGTTGTGCACGAGGACAATGCGTCCGCTCTGGTCGGCATGCGGGTGGGCGTTCTCGCCGGTCACCGCGCCGTGCGTGGCCCAACGGGTGTGACAGATCCCGCGGTTGCCGTGCACGGGGTCGTCGGCGATCAACTGCGCCAGATTCTGGATGCGGCCGACCGCCTTGCGGACTTCCAACGTGCCGTGGTTGCCCAAGGCCACCCCGGCCGAGTCATAGCCACGGTATTCCAGCCGGCGCAACCCGTCCAACAGGATGGGCGCCGCTTCGGACGGGCCGACGTATCCGACAATGCCGCACATAAGATGGAAGATCTTGAGGCAGCCGGGCGCGGGACGCAACTACGGGAATCAACCCAGACGCGGGCCGCCATTCCCGGCGTGACATTGGCCGCGGTTTGCGCGACTCCGTTGAAGGTTATGCCAATCGAGCATCCGATCCGGACGACCGACGCCTTGGCGCGTACCCTCGGCATCATCATGGGCGGCGGCGCGGGCAAACGGCTCTTTCCCCTCACCAAGGACCGCGCCAAGCCCGCCGTCCCGCTCGGCGGCAAATACCGGTTGGTCGATATCCCGATCAGCAACTGCCTTAACGCCGGCATCCGCGACATCTATGTGCTGACCCAGTTCAACACCGCCTCGCTGCACCGGCACATCAACGCGACCTACAAATTCGACATCTTCAGCTCCGGCAGCTTCGTGGAAATTCTCGCCGCGCAGCAGACCCCCACCGGGTCCGGATGGTATCAGGGCACGGCCGACGCCGTGCGCCAGAACCTCGCCTACTTTCTCGAGCAGCCCTGGCAGTGGTTCCTCATCCTCAGCGGCGACCAGCTCTACCAGATGGATTTCCACGAACTCATGGCCGGCCATCTTGCCTCCGGCGCCGACCTGACCATCGCCACGCTGCCGGTCAACCGCCATGACGCCCGGGGCTTCGGCATCATGCGGACCGACGACCGGCGGCGCATCGACCGTTTCGTCGAGAAACCCGACGACCCCGCCGTCCTCGACACCCTGCGCATTCCCGCCCCGCTGCTGGCCGAACTCGGACTCCCCTCCGACCACGAGAGCTACCAGGCGTCCATGGGCATCTATCTTTTCAACCGCGACGTGCTGGTGCATTGCCTCGACAACAAATTCGACGACTTCGGCAAGCATGTCATTCCATCCGTCATCAAGGACCATCGCGTGCAGGCGCACATTTTCCAGGGTTACTGGGAGGACATCGGGACGATCCGTTCGTTCTTCGAGGCCAACCTCGCGCTGGCCGAAATCGAGCCGCCTTTCAGCTTCTACCGCCCCGGCGCCACCGTCTTTTCCCGCCCGCGTTTCCTCCCCGCCAGCAAGATCAACGGCGCCACCGCGCACCGTGCCGTGGTCTCGGACGGATGCATCATCACCGACGCCACCCTCGACCGCTGTGTCGTCGGTATCCGCAGCATCATCGAATCCGGGGCGGTGCTGAAGAATGTCGTCATGATGGGCGCCGACTACTACGAAGCCCAATCCACCCCTCCGCCCGGAGCCCCGCCCATCGGCATCGGACGCAACACCACCATCAACGATGCCATCGTCGATAAAAACGCCCGCATCGGCGAACGCGTCGTCATCAGCCCCGATGGCAAGCCCCCCGAACACGATGGCGATAACTACTTTATCCGCGACGGGATCATCATCATCCCGAAAAACGCCGTGATCCCCGACGGCACGTGGATCTGATCCCTCCCTCAACCCTCAACTCGAAAATGTCCGCCATCATCCCTCCCTCCGGTCCCTCCGACGCCCGGCCGCTTTCCGGCCGGACCAAACCCATCGTCTACTTCATCGGGCTCACCGCCGCGCTGGCCGGACTCCTCTTCGGTCTCGATGTCGGGGTCATTTCGGGCGCGAACGAATTCATCCAGAAAGATTTCGGCGTCGATGACCGCACCATCGAGAACATCGTCAGTTCGCTGCTCTGGGGCGCCGTCTTCGGCGTGCTCATCAGCGGGTTCTTCTCCCTGCGTCTCGGGCGGCGCGGCACCATCCTGGTCAGCGCGCTCGTCTTCGCCGCCGGTTCGGTCTGCTGCGCCCTCGCGCCCTCGCCCGGCGCGTTGATCGCGGCGCGGTTTTTCCTCGGCATCGCCGTCGGCATGGCTTCGTTCGTCGCGCCGCTTTACCTCTCGGAAATCGCGCCGCAAAGCGTCCGCGGCGCGCTCATTTCCATGTACCAGCTGATGATCACCATCGGCATCGTGCTGGCGTTTCTCAGCGACACCTTCTTCGCCACCTACGCCGATCTCAAACCTCTGGCCACAACCATCAGCGAGTCGGTCAGCGCAGTGGCCGGAGGCCGCGGACAAATGGTCATGGAAGCCTACTTCGCGGTGCCGTGGCGGTGGATGCTCGGAGTCATCGCCGTGCCCGCGCTGCTCATGTTCGGCGGCATGCTTTTCCTCCCGGAAAGCCCCCGCTGGCTCGTCCTGAAAAACCGCGTCCCGCAGGCGCGCGAAATCCTCCACCGCCTCGCCGGCAGCCCCGCGGAGGCCGAACGCGAACTGGCCGGGATCGAAGACAGCCTCAAGATCGAGCAGAAGGGATTCAGCCTCTTCCGCGACAACCGGCACTTCCGCCGCGCCGTCTTCCTCGGCGTGGGACTGCAGGTCATCCAGCAATTCACCGGCATCAATGTCATCATGTATTACGCGCCGCGCATCCTCCACGAAGCCGGCTTCAACACCACGGCCGAGCAGATGTGGGGCACGGTCCTCATCGGCACGATCAACGTGCTGGCCACTTTCATCGCCATCGCCTTTGTCGACCGTCTCGGACGCAAGCCCATGATGTATGCGGGCTTCACGGTCATGGGGCTCGGCATGCTCTCCCTCGGCGCCCTTTTCCACCTCGGTATCGGTGGCGGCAACATCAGCATGAGCTACCTCGCGGTGGCCTCGCTCGTGGTTTTCATCATCGGGTTCGCCATGAGCGCCGGACCGATCATCTGGATCCTCTGCGCGGAAATTTTCCCACTGGCCGGACGCGACTTCGGCATCACCTGCAGCACGGTGACCAACTGGGCGGCCAACGCCCTCGTCGGCATGACTTTCCTGACCATGCTCAACGTCCTGGGGCCCGGGAACACCTTCCTCCTCTACGGCGCGCTCAACGCCGTCTTCTTTGTCTTCTTCCTCGCACTGGTCCCGGAAACCAAAGGCGTCTCGCTCGAATCCATCGAGCAAAAACTCCTCGCCGGCGCCCCGCTCCGGGAGATCGGACGCGGCCGCGCCGCACTCACTCCTCGATCGTGACCGTGGTGCCGGTCTTGACCCGCTGGTAGATGAGAGGCGCGATATCGGCGGGCAGGCGCACCGCGGTGTCCGCCGCCGGATACCCGGGCAAACGTCCGGCATGCAGGGCCAGTCCCGCCTCGTCGAGCCGCAGGTGATATTGCACCGGAACCACGACGAAAACCGTGCCGCTCGGGGCGGGATCGACGCGGGTGCTGACCCCTTGGCGCACCGGGCGACCTTCGGGATCGGCAAAATCCCCGTGCTGATTCGAGGCGTGCGTGGCCGACTTTTCGAGAATGCGGTAGTCGCCGGCCGGGGTCTGCGCACGCCGCTTGCCGGTCGAGACCGGAGCGTCGATCGCCACTTCGTCCCCGACCCGCAGGTAGACCCGTTGCCGTCCGAGGGAGACGATGATGCGCGTGTTCTCCGGAGTGGCCAGGTCGAGGACACGCGGCACCACCTTGGGTGGATCCTGCGGCGCGATCAGTTCCGCGGGCGGCGTCAAGACCGGCCCCGCGTCCTCGGCGCGGCCCGGGCACGTGGCGAGAAGAACCGCGACCAGGCAGCAGCAAGCGGATCGGTCCATGTCTGCGCAACGTAGGGTTCCACTCGCCATTTTCAATCCCATTCGCTTTGATGCCGGCGTGCGGCCGAACCGACTTCTCCTCGCCGCCGCCCTCGGCGCGGTCCTTTCCGCCACCGCCGCCGGACAGTCCGGACAAAACCTCTGGAAACCGCCCGTCGCCGCCGGCACCAATGTCTCCGTGTGGCACGGCGACCGGGTCGGCGTCGTCCTGCGCGGGTTCCACGGGAACAACCCGGTGGAATACGTCATCGACCGGCCGCCGCGCCACGGCCGGCTCTCCCCGGTTCTCCAACCCGATCCGGACCGCGTCTCCCTCTCGACCGACGGATCCGTGACCTATGTGCATGACGGTGCCGAGGACGTCACCAAGGACGAATTCACTTTCCGGGTCCGCGGCCTGCGCGGCGGGCTCAGTTCGCCGGCCACCGTGCGCCTGGACATCCGCGACCGTCCCCCGGTGCTGCTCGCCCCGGCCACGCTGGAATTCGAAGCTGCGGCCGGCGAGTCTATGACATTACCGCTGGAACTGGTCAACGCGGGAGGAGGCGTGTTGTCCGTCGAAAACCGCGCCGAGCCGCCTTTTGAAATTCTCGGGCCGCCGCGCTTCGCATTGGCCCGCGGACAGTCGACCAACTTGACCGTGCGCTACACGCCGGCCTCGCCCGGACAATCCGAACGGCAAGTGCTCCGGCTCGGCGTCAATGATTCGGCCGGAACGCAAACCGTCCTGCTCGGCCGGTCGCGCGCGCCCTTCGAGGTCACGGCGGAGCGTCCGGAATTCACGTTGGCAGGCCGGTCCCGCGAGGCGCGACTCGTCTTGCAGAGCCGGGCCGGGTTGCCGCAGGACATCAAGGTCGAGGTGGATCCGCCGGACCTCGTGGTGACCGAATCCCGGGTGGCGCTGGGACCCGGCACCGCACGCACGCTGGAACTGCGCATCCCGGAAGAACGCAAAGGCGCACGCCGCGATGTCAAAGTGACATTCACCACCCCGCTCCACCGCGGCGAAGTCTCGCTGGCGGCCCCGCCGGTGCCGGCCGATCTGAAGGTGCTGACCACGGCACTTGATTTCACCCGGAGCCCGGAAGCGGGCGTGACCGTGACCAATGCCGGCGGCGTGCCCGGTCGCTTCAGGATCGAACCGGCAGCCGGACTGAGACTGTCCGGCGGGAACTCGCTCGACAGCCGCGAATTCACGGTTACCCCGGATTCGGTCGAGACCGTGATGCTGCAACTCGACGCGGGGCGCAAAGCCGTCCGCCCCGGGTTGGTCATGGTCAATCTCGGGCGCGGCACCCCGGTGCGACTGGCAGTCGAGGCCCCGCCGCCCGCCGCGGAAACGGCGGCAGCACCGCGCGAACCTGCCGAGCCTCTGCCGATCACGCCTCCGCCCGCGCCGCGACCTTGGAAACTCAACCGCGATGTCCGCATCGCCGGCAACGCCACTGCTCCACACCGCTTGGAATGGCGCACCGCCGGCGAGGGATGGCATGGGATCCGCCTCGAATCCATGGAGGACGGCGTCTGGTCGGAATACACGCCGCCGCCGCCGCCGCGCGGATGGATCGGGCGGATCGGCGACCGGCTCACGGATTTTTTCCGCGGACTGGTCCGCGCGCCGCACGACAGCGCACCGCGCCACGAAGCCGCGGCGCCGGAGTGGTCCGCCGGGGAGATCGATGCCGCGGCGGCGGGAGAAGATTCGCGTCGATGGGTCCTGTCCGGCGAGCGCGAGGGCTCCGCACGGCGTGAACCGGTTTCCGATCCGTTCCGCATCGCTTGGGCGGAAAACAAACTCGAAGCATTCCCCGAAACACCCGCGCTGGTCCGACCGCGGGCCACCCCCGGGACCGGCACGAGAGACCTCACCCCCGCCCTCAAAATGGAAAGCGCGCGCGCCGAGACCCAGCGACACTCCGCCCGGGTGCAGGTCATCTACGCGCGCGATCCGGACGCCGATGCTTACCGTCTGGAGCACGGCGTGAACCCCACGCTGCAGGATCCGGCCACCGGCTTGCCCTACGCGGGCGACTTCCGCCCCGCCCCGCATCCGGCGGTGGTGAAAATCCTCGGCACCGCCGAACTCGAACACGAGGGGCGCGAACTGACGGCACTGACGGCGGAAATCGACGGGCTGGACGCCGGCACCGCCAGCACTTGGCGCGTCGTCACCATGGCCGGGGGCCGGGATCGCTGGCCGACCGGCGAATTCGTCGTCTTGACCAAGCCACCTTGGCAGATTCCCTGGCGCGGCGTGCTCTTGTCGGCGTGCCTCGCCGCCTTGGCCGGCGTCCTTTACCTGCGTTGGCGCCTCGGACGGCCACCGGCTTGAGCCCCCCGGTCCACCGGCGGCAATGTGATCTGGCATACGCTTTTCTTCGAGCCTATGATCGGACCATGTTCCGTGCCGCCGGTGTTTGCCTGACTGCGTTCTTGCTGTGCGCCTGCGCCACCCGGTTGCCCCCGCCGACCACGGTGGCCAAGGTCGACCTGGCCCGCTACGCCGGCGACTGGCACGAGATCGAATCGTTCCCGAGCTGGTTCCAAAGCGGTTGCACCGGGACCAAAGCCGCCTACACGCCGCAGCCCGATGGCACCATCAAAGTGGTGAATACCTGCGTCCGCCGCAACGGACGCGCCACCTCGATCGAGGGATCGGCCCGCGCCGTGCCGGGTAGCAACAATGGCAAACTCAAAGTCCGTCTCTTCGGTCCCTTCGAGGGAGACTACTGGATCGTCGAACTCGATCCCGCTTACCGCTGGGCTGCCGTCGGCACGCCCGACCGGCGCTACCTTTGGATTCTCGCCCGTCAACCGGAACTCGATCCCGCGCTTCTCGGACGCATCCGCGCGCGGCTGGCGGCCCAGGGATTCGACGTGAGCCGGCTCCGGCCCACCCCGTCCGGAGTCTCCGCGCCATGAGCACGACACCGGGTCAACCGGAAGGGCTGCCTTTCCGCCCGCCCGACTTCTTCCTGCCCCGCAAGCTGCAGGGATCAGCCCGGGCCCGCAGTGATGGCGCCCAAATCTTCCTCTCCTGGGACGAAACCATTTACGGACCGGCCAGCGCGGACGAAGTCATGGCGGGACTGCGCGCCAACTGGTTCGAGGATGAGGCGCTTTTCTGGTTCGAGGGTCAGGCCGAGTGGCGTCCGGTCGGCGAATTTCCCAACGTGATGGAAAGCGGACTCCGCACACCCGCCACGCGCCGCACCAGCGCGGAACCCCAAACGGCCCCGCCCCTGCCCCCCGCACGCGGGGAGAAATCACCGCATCCGGGACGCCGCCGGCGGCGGCACCACCGCAAGGAAGGCGGCAAATCCCCGCGCCGCGGCGCACGTCATGGCCGCACCGGCCGCCATCTGGTCTTCGGCATCATCCTGCTCGCCGCCGTGGTCACGGTGGCCCTGATTTTCCTGCTCATGCAGGTCTGAGGTCGCAGTGACCGCTCAGGACGCGCCGGGAACGCGCAACGCCGCGACCTTGAGGCGCAGCGCATTCAAGCGGATGAAACCCGTGGCGTCCGACTGGTTGTAAGCCTGGGTCGGATCGGCCTCCATCGTCGCCATGTGCGGATTGTAGAGGCTCAACGGGCTGCGGCGACCGGCGGCTATGACATTGCCCTTGTAAAGTTTGACCCGCACTTCGCCGGTCACTTCTTTCTGCGTCTCCTCGACCAGCGCCTGCAGGGCATGGCGCTCCGGCGCGAACCAGAATCCGTTGTAGACCAGGGTGCTGTAGCGCGGGATGAGCGAATCGCGCAGATGCATGGCCTCGCGGTCCATGGTGAGCGACTCCATCTGACGGTGGGCAAAATGCAAAATCGCCCCGCCCGGCGTCTCGTAAACCCCGCGGCTCTTCATGCCGACGAACCGGTTCTCCACCATGTCGACCCGCCCGATGCCGTGCTTGCCGCCGAGTTTGTTGAGGACGCGCATGACCGTGAGCGGATCCAACGTCCGGCCGTCGCCCGTGTGCCCGAGTTCCCCGAGCGCCTGCGCCACCCCGTCACCCTCCAGGCCGGTGCAGTCGCCGCGGTGGAAATGCAAAATCACGCGCTCGGCCGCGTCCGGCGCATCCTCGGGCGACACGCCCAGGCGGAACATGTCCTTGTTTTCCTCTTCGCTCGCGTCGAACCACGGGTCCTCGAGGATCCCGCTCTCGTAACTGATATGCAGCAGGTTGCGGTCCATGGAATACGGCTTCTTCGCCGTCACCGGCACCGGGATCCCGTGCGCCTCGGCGTAGGCGATCATTTCGGCGCGACCGGGGAACGTTTCGCGAAAGCGCTCCTGCCGCCACGGCGCGATCACTTCCAGTTCCGGAGCCAAAGCCGCGGCGGCCAACTCGAAACGCACCTGGTCGTTCCCCTTGCCCGTCGCCCCGTGGGCCACGGCGGACGCACCCTCGGACCGCGCGATCTCGACCATGCGCTTGGCGATGAGCGGACGCGCGATGCTCGTGCCGAGAAAATACTGCCCCTCGTAGAGCGCCCCCGCGCGGAACATGGGAAAAATGAAATCCCGCGCGAACTCCTCCTGCAGGTCGTCGACATGGCACTTGGCCGCGCCCGTGGTCAGGGCCTTCTGCTCCAGGCCGTCCAACTCCTCCTCCTGGCCGATGTTGGCGCAAAAGGCGATGACCTCCGCCCCGTAGGTTTCCTTCAACCACTGCAGCAGAACCGAGGTGTCGAGACCGCCCGAATAAGCGCAAACAATTTTCATCCCCGCGTTTCTAAACCGACCTGTCCCCGCTGGCAATGCCGCGCCGGACTTGCAGATCACCGGACGCGGGCCCAAGATGCCGCGCCCTCCATGAAAGTTTCCAAACGGGGAGAATACGCGCTCCGCGCACTCATCGACCTCGGCATCGCCGCCGAGCTGGGTCATCCCATGCTCCGCGCCCAGGAAATCGTGGCCCGGGAAAACCTGCCCAAGGGATTCCTCGACCAGATCCTCATGCAACTGCGCAAGGCCGGATTCATCGGCACCAAACGCGGCAAGCACGGGGGGTATTTTTTGGAGAAGCCGATGGACAGCATCACGCTCGGGCAGGTCATCCGCCTGATCGACGGGCCGCTCGCCCCCATCCGCTGCGTGAGCCAGAGCAAATACGAAAAATGCTCGTGCCCCGACGAAAACACCTGCGGACTGCGCATGGTCATGCTCGACGTGCGCAACTCCGTGGCCGACATCCTCGACCGCCATACCCTCGCCGACACCGTCCGCCGCTCCCTCGACAAAATGCGCGCCTGCGGCGTCGAACTTCCCCTCGCCGGTTCCGCCCGGCGGTAGCGGCCGGACCGTGCCGCCGGACGCCGCCCGCAGGCCCCCAAAAAAAGAAGCGGCTCCCCGGAGGGAGCCGCTTCCGTGAAACAACGGAAGACCGCTTAGCTCTGCGCGCCTTCTTCGGTTTTGGCTTTGTCTTTCTTTCCGCCTTCACCGGGGCAACCGCCGCAACTACCGGCGAATGAGGTGGTGGCGAATGCGGCCAAGGCCGAAGCCGTGACAACGAGGGTCAGTAGGTTTTTCATACAAAGACTAATATTCCCCACCCGGTCGGCCGGCGCAAACGAATTCGGACCCTCTCCCGCCGCGGGTCACCCGGCCGCCCCGCATTGACAAACGTCCGCGGCGGCCCGACCGTCCGACCCTCACATGCCGTTCACCAAGCTTGGATTGTCCAAGCCACTTCTCGAAGGCGTCCAAGCCATGGGCTACGGGGAACCGACCCCGGTCCAGCTGCGGGCGATCCCTCCGGCCCTCGCGGGCCGCGATGTCATAGCATCCGCCCAGACCGGGACGGGCAAAACCGCCGCTTTCGCGCTGCCCGCCCTGCAGAAGCTCGGTTCCCACGGCAAACTGCGCTGCCTCGTCCTCGAACCCACGCGGGAGCTGGCCATGCAGGTGGAAACTTCCATGCGCGACCTCGCCCGTTTCACCGACCTCAAAGTCGGCTCGATCTTCGGCGGCGTCGGCTACGGCGCGCAACGCAACGCCCTGCGCTCGGGCCTCGACGTCGTGGTGGCCACACCCGGCCGCCTCGAAGACCACCTGCAACAAGGAACAATCAAGCTCGATGACGTCGAAGTTCTCGTCCTCGACGAGGTCGACCGCATGCTCGACGTCGGTTTTCTCGCGCCGATGAAACGCATCATCGCCAAGTGCCCGAAAGTCCGGCAGACCCTTTTCTTCTCCGCCACCCTGCCGCCCGAGATCGCCGAGCTGGCCGGCTGGGCCCTGCGCGAACCCGAACGCATTGAGATCGGTGCCGGGCGCTCCGTCGCCTCGATGGTCAAACACGGCGTCTACCTCACCGACCAGGGCGGGAAATTCGGCATGCTCCTCGCCCTCCTTGCCGCCACCGACTACCAGAGCGTCCTCGTCTTCTCGCGCACCAAACACGGCGCCGACCGCATCGCCAAACGCCTGCGGGCCAACAACCATTCCGTGGCCGTCCTCCATGCCAACCGCTCGCAAAACCAGCGCATCGAGGCCCTCGAAGGTTTCAAATCCGGACGCTACGGCATCATGGTCGCCACCGACATCGCCGCTCGCGGCATCGATGTCGCCGGGGTCAGCCACGTCATCAACTACGACATCCCCGTCCACCCCGAAGACTACGTCCACCGCATCGGACGCACCGGCCGCGCGCAACGCACCGGCGACGCCTTCACCCTCGTGGCCCACGACGAGATGAAAAAGCTGGCCGCCATCGAGCGGTTCATCGGGCAAAAAATCGACCGCCTCCACCTCGAGGGCCAGAACGTACCCAAGCACGGCGAGGCCGCCGTGGCCCCCCGCCGCCCGAAGCTCGAACCGCGCCTCGACGGCCGCCCCGCCCAGCCC
>CAZEYV010000172.1:0-22507 GCA_964516705.1 uncultured Chthoniobacter sp. | reverse complement strand
CTATGAGCCGCGCGAAAACCCACGTCAACAAAAACGACATCGTCCGCGTCGTCACCGGCAACCACCGGGGCGCCGAAGGCAAAGTCCTGCAGGTCATCCGCGGCAAAAACCAGGTCCTCATCGAGGGCGTGCGCATGATCAAGAAGCACACCCGCAAATCGCAGGAGAACCCCAACGGCGCCATCGTGCAGAAAGAGGGCCCGGTCCACATTTCCAACGTCAAGCGGGTCGAAGCCGCCACAAATGAGGACGCCAAGCCGAAAACCAAGGCCAAGGCGAAATAACCCATGGAAGTCGAACTCTACAAAGAATACACCGCCAAGGTGGTGCCCGCGCTGAAAACCAAGCACGGCTACACCAACCTGCACCAGATCCCGCGCGTCTCGAAAGTCGTGGTCAACACGTCGATCGGCTCGTCGCAAGACACCAAAGAAGCGCTGGAAATCGCGGTGAGCGAGCTGCAGACCATCACCGGCCAGACGCCCGTGCGCACCAAGTCGAAGAAGGCCATTTCGAACTTCAAGCTGCGCAAGGACCAGCCGATCGGCGCCAAGGTCACGCTGCGCGGACGCAACATGTATGAGTTCCTCGAGCGCCTGATCAAAATGTCGCTGCCGAAAATCCGCGACTTCCGCGGGATTTCGCCCAAGGCCTTCGATGGCAACGGCAACTACACCCTCGGCGTGGCCGACCAGAGCATTTTTCCCGAGATCGAACTCGACAAAATCAAGCGCAACGTCGGCTTCGATGTGACCATCGTGACCACGGCCGGCACCGACGAGGAGGCCAAGTCGCTCCTCGGCGAACTCGGCATGCCGTTCACCGACCGCGCCAAACCCGCCGCCAAAGCATCCTGATGACCTCCAACGATCCCATCGCCGACCTTCTCACCCGCCTGCGCAACGCCAGCCGCGCCCGCAAGGCCGAGTTGCTCGTGCCCTACTCGCGCATCAAGGCGGACATTTCCGCCATCCTCAAAAAGGAAGGCTACATCACCGATTTCGAGGTGAAATCCGAAGGCAAACCTCAACTGCGCATCGTCAACAAATACGCCGACAAAACCCCGGCCATCACCGGCCTCAAGCGCGTCAGCCGCCCGGGCCTGCGCCGCTACGTCGGGGCCGAGGAAATTCCGCGCGTGCTCGGCGGTATGGGAATTTCCATCATTTCCACGCCGCGCGGCGTGCTCAGCGGACGCGAAGCGCGCCGCCAGAAAGTCGGCGGCGAATTGCTCGCCTTTGTTTGGTAAGGAGGAACGCATCATGTCACGCATCGGCAACAAACCCGTCACGCTTCCCGCCAAGGTGAAGGTCAATCTTTCGCCCGACCGCTCCGTGCAGGTCGAGGGACCGAAAGGCAAACTTTCCTGGCGTCTGCCCGAGGGCATCGAGGGCAAGATCGAGGGCGAAACGCTCACCCTCGAGCGCAAGTCGGAAAACCGCCAAGTCCGCGCTTTGCACGGTCTGGCCCGCGCCCTGCTCAACAACATGGTGACCGGCGTGCACACCGGCTTCACCCGCAACCTCGAAATCCAGGGCGTCGGCTTCAAGGCCGCCGTGCAGGGGGAAAAACTCAATCTTTCGCTCGGTTTCTCGCACCCCGTCGTCTTCGACATCCCGAAGGACATCAAGATCACGGTCAACGAGAACACCAAACTCGTCATCGAGGGCATCGACCGCCAGTTGGTCGGCCAGGTCGCGGCCAACATCCGCGCCTACTACCCGCCGGAACCCTACAAGGGCAAAGGCGTGCGCTACTCCGACGAGCAAGTCCGCCGCAAGGAAGGCAAAACCGTCCAGTAACCGTCATGACACGCCACGACAGCATCAAAATCCGCCACAAGCGCATCCGGAAAAAAGTGTCCGGCACCGCCGAGCGTCCGCGCCTCGCGGTCAACTTCTCCGGCCGCCACATCCGCGCGCAGGTCATCGACGACGCCAAAGGCGTGACCCTCGCCGCGGCCAGCACGCAGGAGAAAGCGGCCAAGCCGGGCGCCAACGTGGCCAACGCCCAGTCGGTGGGCAAACTGGTGGCCGATCGCGCCAAAAAGAAATCCATTTCCAAAGTCGTCTTCGATCGCGGCGGCTTCCAATACATGGGCAAAGTCAAAGCCCTCGCCGACGCCGCGCGCGAAGCCGGCCTCGAATTCTAAAAAACCATGCCTCCTAACGCACGCAACACCGGACGCCGCGACAACCGCGGACCCAGGGAACCGAAAGAACCTTCCGATACGGTCGAGAAAGTCGTTTTCATCAACCGCTGCGCCAAAGTCGTGAAGGGCGGACGCCGCTTCAGCTTCAGCGCACTCATCGTGACCGGCGACCACAAGGGCCGCGTCGGCTGCGGTTTCGGCAAAGCCAAGGAAGTGAGCGAAGCCATCCGCAAGGCCTCCGACTCCGCCCGCAAGGCGATGAAAAACTTCTCTCTCGCGCAGAACACCATCCCGCACGAAGTGACCGGCGAATTCGGCGGCGGCCGCGTCCTGCTCCGCCCGGCCTCGCCCGGCACCGGCATCATCGCCGGCGGCGGCGTCCGCGCGGTCTGCGAAGCGGTCGGCATCCGCGACGTGCTGGCCAAATCCCTCGGCTCGAACAACCACGCCAACGTGGTCAAAGCGACCCTCGAAGCCCTTTCCAAGCTCCGTCCGCGCGAAGAAATCTTCCGCGTGCGCGGCATCAAAATGAAGCCCACCAAAGCGGAAGCCGCCGTTGAAGTCGCGGCCACCGCCTGACGACCATGCGACTGCACAATCTCTCACCCCGTCCCGGCGCCAAGAAACGCCGCAAACGTCTCGGCTCCGGCGAAAGCTCGGGCACCGGCAAAACCAGCGGCAAGGGACACAAGGGACAGAAGGCCCGCTCCGGCGGCAGCATCCGTCTCGGTTTCGAGGGCGGACAAATGCCGCTCATCCGCCGCTTGCCCAAGCGCGGATTCAACAACGCGGCTTTCAAGCTGCGCATCGCGGTGGTCAATCTCGACGACCTCAACGAATTCGCCGACGGCGCGACGGTCGATGAAGCCGCCCTGCGCAAGGAAGGCCTGGTGCGCGGCACGATCGACGGCGTGAAAATCCTCGCCCGCGGCGAGTTGAAAAAGAAAGTCACCATCACGGGCGCGAAGTTCAGCGAAGCGGCCAAACGCAAGATCGAAGCCGCCGGCGGCACGATTTCCTGAGCGAATGAAGGTGGTGGACCAGGCCGTGGGTAGGGACGAGCGGCCCGCTCGTCCGCTCGATCCGATCCGGACACGCGAGCCGCGTGTCCCTACCTTTGTAGCGTCGCCGTCCCCGGCGACGAACCGACTTTGATCAACCACCCATGATCTCCGCCTTCACCAACATCTTCAAAATCCCCGAGCTGCGGCAACGCGTGCTCTTCGTGCTGGCCATGATCGTCATCGTCCGCGCCGGTTCGGTCATTTCGGCCCCGGGGATCAATGCGGAGGTGCTGCGCCAGTGGTTCCTCAACGTGGCCGACGCCCAGACCGGCGGCGGTGTGGCCGCCCTTTTCAACCTCTTCAGCGGCGGTGCGCTCGGCAACTGCGCCATCTTCGCCCTCGGCATCATGCCGTTCATCAGCGCCTCGATCATGATGCAGCTCATGACCGCGGTCATTCCGCGGCTCGGGCGCCTCTCCCGTGAGGACGGCGGACGCCAGAAAATTTCCCAATACACGCGCTACGTCACCATCATTCTCTGCCTGTTCCAGGGCTACCTGCTCGCGCTCTCGTTCGAGAGTCCCGAGTCGAATCCCTTCCTGCCGGGCATCATGGACACGATCAACCGGCTTGGCATGCCGCTCGTTTCCGATCCGGGCCTGCCCTTCCGCCTGCTCACCGTCATCACCCTGACCGCGGGGACTATGTTCCTCGTCTGGCTCGGCGACCAGATCACCGAGCGCGGCATCGGCAACGGCATTTCCATCATCATCACCGTCGGCATCCTCGCCCAGCTGCCCGCCGGCTTGATCCAGGCCTGGCGCACCTTCGTGCCGTCCGGCGGCGAAGCGGCTCCGGTCAGCCCGGTCGTCCTCGTCCTCCTCATCGCCTTCCTCATCATCGTCATTGCCGCGGTCATCGCCGTGACCCAGGCCACCCGCCGCATCAGCGTGCAATACGCCAAGCGCGTGGTCGGACGCAAAGTCTACGGCGGACAGACGCAATACATGCCGCTCAAGGTCAACTACGCGGGCGTCATGCCGATCATCTTCGCGCAGGCCATCCTGCTCTTCCCGTCGACCATCCTGAGCATGGCCTTCCCCACGCAGCGCTGGGCCAACGAGTTGTCCTCCATGCTGGCCAGCGGCTGGCTCTACTACACGCTCTTCGGTGCGATGATTTTCTTCTTCAGTTACTTCTGGGTGGCCACGCAATTCCAGCCCGCGCAGATCGCCGATGATTTGAAAAAATACGGCGGCTTCATTCCCGGGGTGCGTCCGGGCAAACCCACGGCCGACTTTCTCGATTACACCATGACGCGCCTGACTTTCGCCGGCGCCGTCTTCCTCACCATCATCGCCATCCTGCCGCAGATGCTCACCGAGAGCATGAATGTGCCCTATATGACATCGCAGTTCTTCGGCGGCACCGGTCTGCTCATCATTGTCGGCGTGACCCTCGACACCATGCGGCAGGTGGAGACGCATTTGCTGCAGCGCCACTATGACGGCTTCCTGCGCCGCGGCAAAATCCGCGGACGCTTCGAACGCACCGCCGGCGGTGCCGGCAATGTCATCTCGTCGAATGCGCTGGTCTGGCTCTGGGTGGCCCTCGGCATCCTCGTCATCGGCGGCACGGCCGCTTACCTCGCCAGCGGACAGTAATCCGCTCCCATCCCGCGTGTTCCGCAGTTTTCCTTTCCTGTCGTCGATGATCCCGATCAAGAGCGAGCGTGAGATCGACGCGATGAGGACCGCCTGCCGCGTGGCGTCCGAAGTTCTCGGCAAACTGGAAAACCTCGTCACGCCCGGCATGACCACGCGCGACATCGACGAGGCTTGCGCGCAGTTCATCGACGAGGCCGGGGCGAAGAGCGCGTTTCTCGGCTACCGCAAATTTCCCGGACAACTCTGCATCTCGGTCAACGAGGAAGTCGTGCACGGCATCGGCGGGGATCGCCGCCTTGCTTACGGCGACATTTTGAAACTCGACGTCGGGGTCAACAAAAACGGGTGGATCGGCGACAATGCCACCACCATCCGCATCGGCGTCGTGCCCCCCAAAGTCGACCGCTTGGTCGAAGACACCGCCCGCATCCTGCGCGATGTCATCCCCCATGTGACCCATGGACGCCGGGTGGGAGACATCTCCTCGTTCATCGAACAGGCCGCGCTGGCCCGCGGGTATTCCGTGGTCCGCGAGTTTGTCGGACACGGGGTCGGGCGCAAACTGCATGAAGATCCGCAAATCCCGAATTACGGCAAGGCCGGGCGCGGGCCCAAGTTGAAGGCCGGCATGACCTTGGCCATCGAGCCGATGATCAATCTGGGCGGCAGTGCGGTGCGGGTTCTCGATGACAAATGGACGGTGGTCACGGCCGACGGCCTGCCTTCGGCGCATTTTGAACACACTGTGCTGGTTACGAAAGACGAACCGGAAGTTTTGACATGGCGAAAAAAGACGCTATTGAAGTAGAAGGCAAGGTGGCCGAGTTGTTGCCGAATACGATGTTCCGCGTGGAATTGCCCAACGGACACCGCATTCTCGCGCACATCTCGGGCAAGATGCGCCTGCACTTCATTCGCATTTTGCCGGGTGACAAAGTCATGCTCCAGTTGTCTCCGTATGACTTGAGCAAAGGACGCATCACCTTCCGAAAGAAATAGAAGAACCAAACCATGAAAGTCAGAGCTTCAGTCAAACGCCTTTGCGAAAGCTGCCGGATCATCCGGCGGAACAACGTCGTGCGCGTGGTTTGCAAAAACCCGCGCCACAAACAAAGACAAGGATAACAAAGCCATGCCACGCCTCCTCGGGGTTGAAATCCCGCCCAACAAACGCATCGAAGCCTCCCTGCCGTATATCTACGGCATCGGACCGACCACCGCCAAACGCGTCCTGGCCGAAGCTTCCATCGATCCGAACACCCGCGCCAAAGATCTCACGCCCGAGCAGATCTCGCAGATCATCAACATCATCGGCAACAACGGCGTCCTGATCGAAGGCGACCTGCGCCGCGAATTGCAGGGCAACCTCAAGCGCCTCCAGGCCATCAATTGCTACCGCGGTATCCGTCACCGGCGCGGACTCCCCGTGCGCGGACAGCGCACTTCCACCAACGCCCGCACCCGCAAGGGCCCGCGCAAGACAGTCGGCGTGCAGAAAAACCCCGACGCCAAAGCCGGCAAAGTCTAATCCCCACGAAGTATGAGCGACGAAAAGAAAGAAACTCTCGGCGAATCGCAGGACGAACGCCGCAAAGAGGAAACGGCCGCGCACCATCCCGAGGCTCCCGAAACCAAAGCGGTCGAAGCCAAGGAAGAAGCGGCTGCTGAAGTGAAAGCCGAAGGCACCGCCGAGGCCAAACCCGCCGAGAAAAAAGCGGCCAAGCCCAATGCGGCCAAAGGCAAAACGGCCAAGAAAAAAGAAGGCGAAGCCAAAGCGGCCGAAGCCACCGCGGCACCGGTCGACGACATGCTCTCGCTCGACGCCCCGATCGCCCCGGCCAAGGTGGTCAAAGCCAAGGGCAGCAAAAACATCCTGCAGGGCATCGCCCACGTGCTGGCCACCTTCAACAACACCATCGTCAGCATCACCGACCAGCGCGGCGCCGTCCTCGGCGCCTCCAGCGCCGGCAAAGTCGGCTTCAAAGGCTCGCGCAAAAGCACGGCCTACGCCGCCCAGCTCGTCGCGCAGGATGCCGCCCGTCAGGCGATGGGACACGGTCTCAAAGAAGTCGAAGTCCGGGTCAAAGGCCCCGGCGCCGGACGCGAATCCGCCATCCGTGCCCTCCAAGCCATCGGCCTGGAAATCACCGTCATCAAAGACGTCACCCCGGTGCCCCACAACGGCTGCCGCCCGCCCAAAGCCCGCCGCGTGTAATGCTCCGGCTGAAAACTGAAAACTGAACCACTGTAAACTTTTCCCATGGCACGTTACACCGGACCCAAAACCAAACTGAGCCGCCGCTTCGGCATTTTCCTCGTCGGCTCGCCCAAGCATTTCGAGCGCCGCAGCTATCCGCCCGGCATGCACGGACAAAAAGGCATGCGCCGCAAGACCTCGGAATACGGCCTCGCCCTGCTCGAGAAGCAGAAGCTCAAAGCCCAATACGGCGTGCTCGAGCGCCAGTTCCGCCGCTACTTCGAGACGGCGCTTTCCCGCCGCGGCGTGACCGGCGTCACCTTGCTCCAATTGCTCGAGACCCGTCTGGACAATGTCGTCTATCGCCTCGGTTTCGCCCGCACCCGCACCGCCGCCCGCCAGATGGTGGCGCACGGACACGTGCAGATCAACGGACGCAAGAACGACATCTCCTCGGCCAACGTCAAACCCGGCGACGTGGTCACGATCAAAGATTCGCCCAAGCCCCGCGCTTTGGCCGCCCGCCAGATGGAAGCCACGCAAATCCGCACCGTGCCAGATTGGCTCGTGGTCGACCGCGACAACTTCAGCGGCACCGTCTCGCGCATCCCGACCCGCGAAGAGATCGCCCCGGTGGTCAACGAGCAGCTCGTCGTCGAACTCTACTCGCGCTAAGCGGGAAACCGCAGATCACTCAAAAAATCGCGCCACTCCGGCGCGATTTTTTTGCGTAGCCCTGTAGCGGCGGCGTCCCCGCCGCCGGTCGTTCATCGACCAACAACCGTCGCCGGGGACGGCGACGCTACACAACATGGATCGCGCTGCGCTTTCGCATCGCTCCTTGGTAGGGTCCGCTGGCCCAGCGGACCGCTGCATCTCTTCGTCTGGCGTGCGGGCGGCTGAACCAGCGAAAGAACCGCTTCGGGCAAGTCGACGGTCTCCTAGAGGTTTGCTATGATGCGTTGACATCATCGCATCACATGCTAAAGTCAGATCATGCGAACCACTCTGGTTTTGGACCAAGACGTCTACGAGGTGGCCGCGGCGCGGGCGCGTTTGCACAAGGTCTCGCTCGGCAAGGCGGTCTCCGAGATGGCGCGCCGTTCTCTCGGCGCCGTGCGGCTCGGGGAGGATGCGCGCGGGTTTCCTGTGCTGCGGGCGCCGACCGGTTCGCCCCGGATCTCTGCGGAACGCGTGGAGCAACTGATGGACGAAATGGATGCCGATGAAGCCGGTCGCGCTCTTGGACGTTAATGTCCTGCTGGCCATGCTGTGGTCGCATCACGCTGACCACGCGCGCGTGGTGCGTTGGCATGAAGAATGGATCCCGAAAAAGTGGGCGATCTGCCCCTTCAGCGAATCCGGCTTTCTTCGGCTGTCGATGAATCCGGCCTTTGTGTCAGGGCAAGCGCCGGTCGGCACCTTGCTTGAGATTCTGCGCCGACTGCGTTCGAAGCGCGGTTACCACCGGATCGATCGGGTTCCGGATCCGGCGGACGCGAGTCTTGCCGACCTGTGGAGCAAAGTCCGGGGCTACCGCCAAGTGACGGACGCGATGCTGCTCGCCATGGCTGTCGAGGAAGATGTCCGTTTGGCGACTTTGGATCAGGGTCTCACGGCGCTCGCCGACCGGCCTGATCGCGTGATCCTTATCGCATGAGTGTGGCTATTGGAGCGCCGGCGTCCTCGCCGCCGGTCGTTCATCGACCACAACCTTCGGTAGGTCATGGGCGGCGCTTACTGAGAGGCAAATATTGACAAAATCACAGGTAGTATGTAATTTTGAGTCGCAAAATGACGACTCTACAAAGATTTTTGCATCCAGCAAAGGGTAGTTTCTTTCTTTTGGGGCCCAGAGGCACCGGCAAGACGCGGTGGACGGAACAGAATTTTCCCGAGGCCTTGAGGGTGGATTTGCTGGATCCGGTTCGCTTGCGCGAGGTGTCGGCGAGGCCGGAGCGCTTGCGCGAGTTGGTCGCCGGCCAAGCGGAGAAGAAATGCGTTGTCATCGACGGGATCCAGAAGTGCCCGGCGTTGTTGGAGGTGGTGCACAGCTTGATCGAAGCGGATGGTGAGCGGCGTTTTGTCCTGACCGGTTCGAGCGCGCGGAAGCTGCGCCGGCAAGGGGTCAATCTGCTCGGCGGCCGGGCCGTATCGCTGTCGCTGCACCCGTTCATGGCGGCGGAGCTGGGATCCCGGTTCAGGCTTGAGGACGCGCTGGAATACGGCCTTTTGCCGGTGGTGTGGTTCGCGTCTGATCCGCGTGAACAGGTCATGGCTTACAGTGCGCTGTATTTGAAAGAGGAGGTGCAGGCGGAGGGTTTGGTCCGCAACATCGGAGGATTCGCGCGTTTCCTCGAAGCGATGAGTTTTTCCCACGGCGCCGTTTTGAATCTGGCCAACATCGCCCGGGATTGCCAGATCAGCCGCACCACCGTGGAGGCTCATTTGGGAATTCTCGAGGATTTGCTGCTGGGCTGGCGCTTGCCGGTTTTCACGAGGCGGGCCAAGCGCGCGCTGGCCGCGCATCCCAAGTTCTATTTTTTCGATACCGGCATATACCGGGCCAACCGGCCCCGGGGTCCTCTGGACTCGGCCGGCGAAATCGAAGGAGCCGCTCTCGAGGGATTGGTGGCCCAGCATCTACGGGCTTGGTGCGCCTACAGTCCGGATGGTTCCTCCCTGCATTATTGGCAGACGCGCTCCGGGGTGGAGGTCGATTTCGTGCTCTACGGATCGGCCGGATTGCAGGCCGTCGAGGTGAAAAATTCCGCGGTGGTCAGGCCGCAGGATTTGCGCGGCCTGCGGGCGTTCGGCGAGGACTATCCGGAGGCCTCCCGTTTGCTGCTCTATCGCGGGCCCGATCGTTTCGAACGCAGCGGGGTTCTTTGCCTGCCCGTGGCCGAATTCCTCGGTGAGTTGCGTCCGGGCAGGGAGTTGAGGGGCGCTTGATGCGGGATCTCTGGTTTTTCCGTCCTTCAACCCTCAACCGGGGCACGGCTCACGCCGTTGCCGCTGCTCCCTTTTTCATGTCCCGCGATGATCATCGCGCCGCGGGGGAATGATGTCCTCCCTGCTCAAGGTCGCGCGGACAACAAACACGCGGTTTCGATCGACGCGGTTTGCGGGAACATGTCGACCGGCACGGCGCGTTGCAATTCGTAGCCATCGCGCAGCTTGGCCAGATCGCGGGCGAGGGTGGCCGGGTCGCAGGAGACGTAGACGATCCGCGCGGGACGCGCATCCAAGAGGGTCCCCACCACCGGCTCCGCCAGACCTTGCGCAGGCGGGTCGACCAGCACAACGGCTTGATTTTCCCCGGCCAGGATTTCCGGCAGCAGCTGTGCCGCATCGCCGGTGTGATATTCCTCGGAAGGTCCGGCGTCCGCGCGCGCAGTGTCGATCGAACGCTCATCCCAATCGAGGCCGACCACCCGCGTGAATGATCCGCGCAGCCTTTTGGCGAAGAACCCCGCGCCGCAGTAAGCGTCGACGAGCAACCCGCCACTGCCCGCCAATTCCGTGACCGCGGCCGCGAGAACTTCCGCCGCGGCATCGTTGACCTGCCGGAAGCCCGTGCCGGCCGGTCCGGAGCGCAGGGTGGCCGGTCCCGGACGGAGCCGTTTTTTGCAACGCAGGGCGGCCAAGGCGGCATTGACCTTGTCTTCGGCCAGCAGGCACGCGCGCACGTCGACGATCTCGCGCGGGTCGGTCCCGTGGAAGCCGATGCGGGGCGGCGCGACATGCACGGTGATGCGGTTGCGGTAGCTGTAGGCGAGGGGTGAGGCGCGTGCCGGCTCGACCGGCGGATCGGGGAATTTGCCGATGCGGCGCAGGGCTTCGGCGACTTGGCGCGTTTTGATTTCCAGCTGACGCGGATAAGCGATGTGCTGGTAGGCGCAGCCGCCGCAGCGCATGAAGAGCGGACACGGCGGCGCCACGCGGTCCGGCGAGGCGGAGACGATCTCCATCGCGCGGGCCTGCATCCAGCTGCGGGTCACTTTGCCGGGGCGCGCGCGCACGGTTTCGCCGGGGATGGTGAAGGGGACGAAGACGACGCGCCCTTCGTGCCGCGCGAGGCCCGCGCCGCCGTAGGCGACGTCGGTGATTTCGAGGGTCAGTTCGTCCCCGGGCTTCATCGGAGGACGATCATGGCCGCTCCGCGGCCGCATGGCGATGGACTTCGCGCCGCCGGACGGGCAGGATCGCGGCCGTGAGCGACCGTTTCCCCCGCAGCCCCTACGACCGAGAAGGCGGGCTCGTTTACTTCCCGCGCCTGGTCGACAAAATCCGCCTGCACCAGCGCGGCGAATTGCCCGAGGACTACCATGCCAACCTCGGCGCGGGCTTTGATCTGCGTTGCTGCGATTTCCTGAATGTCGACTATGACGCGCTGGCCGAAGAGGTCCGCGCCGGAAAATCCGATGCCGAAGTCCTCGAGTGGTGCTGCGCCCACGGGCGCCGTCCGAACAACGACGAGATTTTCATGTGGAACGAATACCTGCGCAAATGCGGGTGGAACGACCACTACTCCGAGCGGCTGCGCAGCCGGCTCGAGGGACTCGGGATGGCGGACCGCACGGATATCCGGACGATGTTCGATCTCATCGAGGTCGATGAAGGGCGCGAGCCCGGCGGGGTTGCGGCCGCGGGACGTTGAGGGCCGTGGCGCATCCGTGGCGCGGACGCCTCGCCTTGGCCGCCGCGGTGCTCATTTGGTCGGGCACGCCCGTCTTCCAATACTGGTTGGCCGGGTCGTTCGACACGTGGACGCAGAATTTTTACCGTTACGCCGCGGGGTTCCTCACCATGGTTCCCTTTCTCGGCTGGATGGCGCGGCGCGCGCCGCACCGGTTGACGGTCCGCGAGTGGGTGGGCTGCGCGGCGGCCGCCGTGCCCAATGTCGTCCACCAAGTCGCCCAGACGCTGGCCGTCGTCCTCCTTCTCCCGGGTGTTTATGCGCTGCTCGGACGCGTTTCCGTCATTCTCACCGCGATCCTGGCCGTGATCTTCTTCGCCGATGAACGGTGGATCGCGCGCAGCGTGAAGTTCCAGCTCGGCACCGTGCTCGCCCTGGCCGGGATGGTCGGCTTGGTCTGGTCCCCCGGGACCGGCGTGGTTTCCGGCACCGGTCTCTGGCTGGCCTTGCTCGCCGCCTGCGGATGGGCGTCCTACGGGATCATGGTCAAGCAGTTCACCGTGCGTCTCGGTCCGACCCTCGGCTTCGGGGTGATCAGTTTTTTCACCGCGTTGCTGCTGCTTCCGCTGATGCTGCTCTTCGGCGATGCGACGGCTCCCTGGCGCTGCGATGCGTGGACCAATTTCGTGCTCTTCGGTTCCGGGGTGCTGGCCATCGGCGCGGGCCACTGGTTTTACTATGTCGGCATCCGTCGCCTCGGCGCCGCACCCGCGCAATCCGCATTGCTGCTCTGCCCGCTCGGCACCATGCTGCTTTCCTCCGGATTGTTCGGCGAATCCTTCCGCTTCGAGCAACTGCTTTCCGGCGCCGTCCTTTTGACCGGCGCCTTCCTCGCCCTCGCCGCCCGGCCGCCGGTGGGGGAAGAACCTGCTTGAAACTGCTCGCGGGTGCACCCGCCCGGTGGCAAATTGATCTTTGTCATGGCCGTCGACCGTTCCACGGAGACCGCCACCCTCAGGGTGGACAGCCGGGGCGAGGTCACGACCCTGCATCTGGCCGGCCGGCTCGACGACGGCACGGTGGCGTCCTGCTGGCGGCCGGCCCTCGAGGCGGCGGGCCGCGCCCGCGGCGGCTTGAGCGTCGATTGCGCCGGGATCGACTATTGCGGCGGGGCCGGATTCGCCCTGCTCGCCGCCTTGGACGAGGCGGCCAAGAACCGCGGCTTCGCCATGAAACTGGAAGCGCTGGCGCCGCGTTTCCGCGCCATGTTCGACACCATCGACGGGCGGAAACTCGGGGCGCCCGCGACGCCGCACCGCGGCCAGGGGAACTGGGTCGCGGACCTCGGACAAGCCACCGCCGCGCGGCTGGGCGAATGGGCCGAGGAGACCGCGTTCGTCGGGGAGGTCGGCTCGGGATTGGCCGGGCTCGGACGCGAACCGCGGCGCCTGCGCTTGCGCGAGTGGTGGGTTATCGTGGAGAAAGCCGGCACCAACGCGCTGCCCATCGTGGCCCTGATCAGTTTTCTCATGGGCATGATCATGGCCTTCCAGTCGGCCATGCCCATGCGGCAGTTCGGCGTCGACATTTTCGTGGTCAATCTCGTCGCGCTGGCCATCACGCGCGAACTCGGCCCGCTCATGACCGCGGTTGTGCTGGCCGGACGTTCCGGTTCCGCCTTTGCCGCCGAAATCGGCACGATGAAAGTCAACGAAGAGGTGGCGGCCCTCACCACCATGGGACTCAATCCCGTGCGCTTTCTCGCCGTGCCCCGCGTGCTGGCCGGAATCGTGGTCACCCCGGTGCTGACCGTCTACTCGATGGTCATCGGCATCGCCGGCGGATTTTTCGTCATGATGATGCTCGGCTTCCCGCTGGCCACGCTGACCAACCAGCTGGCCGGATCGCTGACTTCGCAGGATGTGGTCGCGGGCTTGATCAAGTCGTTCTTCTTCGGCGCCGTGGTCGCCGGGGTGGGATGCATGCGCGGGCTGCAGACCGGCGCGGGCGCGTCCGCGGTGGGCGATTCGACCACCCGTTCGGTGGTGACGAGTATTTTCTTCATCGTGGTCATCGATGCCATTTTCGCCGTCGTCTATTACCAGCTGAAATTCTGATGAAAACCGGGGACGATCATGTCATCAACGTGCGCCGGCTGTCCGCGGGTTACGGGGACCGCGTCATTCTGCGCGACATCAGCTTCCGGGTGCGCACCGGCGAGGTCTTCATGATCCTCGGGGGGTCCGGGTCCGGGAAAAGCACGCTGCTGAAAAACATGATCGGTCTTTACCCCGCGCTGTCCGGCGAAGTCCTCATCGGCGGCGAGGATATCGTCGGTGCCACCGGCGCGGCGCGGCAGCGCATCCTGCGCCGCTTCGGTGTCATGTATCAGGGGGGAGCCCTTTTCGGTTCGATGACCTTGGCGGACAACATCATGCTTCCGCTCGAGGAGTGGACGCAGCTGCCGCGCGAGGCGCGCCGGTTGCTGGCGCGGCTCAAGCTGCAGCAGGTCGGGTTGGGGGAATTCGCCGACTACCTGCCGTCGGAAATCAGCGGCGGCATGCAGAAGCGTGCCGCGGTGGCCCGGGCCATGGCCCTCGATCCCGGGGTTCTTTTTCTCGACGAACCCTCGGCCGGTCTCGATCCCATCACCTCGGCCGGACTCGACGATCTCATCCGCTCGCTTTCCCGCAATCTGGGCATCACCTTCGTCATCGCCAGCCACGAACTGGCCAGCATCTACGCCATCGGCGACCGCGCGATCATCCTCGACCGCGGGTCCATCGTCGCCGAAGGTGCGCCCGGGGAACTGCGCGACCATCCGACCAACGATTACGTCCGTGCTTTCTTCCGGCGCGAACCGGAGCAAGTCCGCGCCGCCTGACCATGAGCGCCCAATCCCGCTACTTCAAAATCGGCCTCTTCATCCTCGCCGGTGCCGCCCTGCTGGTCGCCGGTTTGCTCTTTCTCGGGGCCGACAGCATGTTCCGTCCGCGCGTTTACCTGGAGACCTACGTCGACGGCACCGTGCAGGGCATCGATGTCGGGTCGCCGGTCAAATTCCGCGGCGTCCAGATCGGCCGGGTTTCCCGCATCGATTTCTGCTTCAACGAATACGGACCGAACCCCGGGGAGGGGCGCCTCGATTACGTCTACATCGAGATGGAAGTGAACAAACAGGTCTTCCGCGGCATGTTCGACGCCGATGTCGGCACGATGATCGGGCAGGCCGTCGACCAGGGACTGCGTGTCATGCTCCAGCCGCAGGGGATCACCGGATTGAATTTCGCCGAGCTTAACTATGTCGATCGGGCCCCGCCACCGCCGCTCGAAATCTGGTGGACGCCCCGGCACCCCTACATCCCGTCGGCCCCCGGCACGCTGGCCAGCATGCTCGATTCGGTCAACAGCATCATGGACACCTTCAAGGCCCTCGACATCAAAGACACTGTGCGGGAACTCAATGCGGTCATGGAGAACTTCAACACAACGCTGGGTAAACTGCAGACCAATCTCGACGAAATGAACATCGCCGAGACCAGCACCAATCTGCAGAAGCTCATCGACGAGATGCGGACGAAGGTCGCGGAGCTGCCGGTCGAGCAACTGGGCGAGGACGGACGCCAGATGATGGAAACCGTGACGGCGGCGGCCGGCGAGATGCAGGGTTTGGTCGACCGGCTGGAGCGCAATCCGCTGCTCAACGAGAAGGCGGTCGGCGGCATTGTCCGCGACTTCCAGTCCACCGCGGCCAATTTCCGCCTCCTCAGCGAGAGTCTGCGCGACACGCCCTCTTTGATCCTCTGGGGCAAACCTCCCAAACGCACGGTCATCGAGCCGCGCAGCCGCCAGTAGCCCCCGGGCGCGCATCTTGCTGGCGCGTTCCGTGCCGCCCGCTAAACTTTCCTCTTCGCATGGAAGTCCCCTGGGTGATCTGGCTGGCCGCCGGCCTGCTTCTCGTCGGATCGGCTGCCTTTGTCTCCGCGCTGGAAGCGGTGCTGTGGCAGACGCCGCGTGCGCGGATGAACGAGTGGCCGCGTCTCCCGCGGCTGGAGAAGCTCGCCGCGGATTTCGCGCATCCGCGCGATTGCCTCTTCACGCTCTTCATGGTGACGGGCGGCGTGCTGCGCGCCCTGGGATGGTGGATGTTCTGGCTGGCCGCAGCCGGGTTGGCTGCGCGGACCGGATGGCCTGCCTGGGCGTGGGCCGCGGGGCTGGTCGGATCGGCCGCTTTGCTCGAGGTGGTCCCGCCGGTGGTCACCGCGCGCCGTCCGCGCGTGTGGGAATTCCCGCTCTTGCGCGCCGGCGGGCTCATCCTGCGTTTCTTCGGCCCGTTTTTCGACCGGGTGCAACCGGTGGTCTCGGCGGTGGCGGGAAAGCTTTTCCCGTGGTCCGCCGCGGCCCGGCCGCCGCTCGATGCCGGGGAGACGGAGACGATGGTGTGGATGCGCGAGGAGGAAGGCGGTTTCAGCCTGCAGGAGGCGGAAGTCCTGGCCGAGGTGCTGCAACTGAGCCGGCAGACGGTGCGGCAATACATGACGCCGCGGGTCGATGTCACGTTCATCGAAGATGAGATGTCCAACGAGGAAGTGCGCGATCTCCTGCTGAAAAAGCAGTTCGTGCGCGCCCCGGTCGTCGGCGGGACGCCCGATGAAGTCGTCGGGCTTCTCGACGCGCGCACTCTCCCCCGTCTGCCCGCGGGCATGCATTTCACCGAGGTGCTGCTGCCGCCTTCCTTCGTCCCCGAAACGATGGAGGCCAGCCAGCTGCTGGGCAGCTTCCTCAAGCACCGCCAGCCGCTGGCCGTGGTCCTCGACGAATTCGGCGGCGTGGAAGGTGTGGTCACGCTGGAGAGCTTTCTCGAGGAACTGCTCGGCACGGCGGCGCCCCGCGCGGACCAGGAACTTTACATCGAGCAGCTCGGCGACGGGCGTATCCTGGCCAACGGCACGGCGCACTTGGCCGACTTGAGCGAGTATCTCGGCTGCGAGGCGACCCGCGAGGGCATCGAGACGATCGGCGGTTATGTCATTCATACGCTGGGCAAACTCCCGCGGCAGGGCGCGTCCGTGCGACTCGGTCCGTGGAAAGTCACCGTGCGCTCCATGACCCAGCGCCGCGTGCGGGAAGTGGTGCTGCAGCGGGCCGAACGGCGGGGAGGCGCCCGATGATCCTCGCGCTGGCTGCCGCCTTGCTGGTTCTCTCCTTCGTCTTCAGCGGGTTGGAGGCCGCGTGGGTCGCGCTCGACCGTGTCCGTCTGCAGCATCGTGCGGCCAAAAACGAGGGACGTGCCCGGCCGATGCTCGCGTGGGATGCATCTTCCCCGCAGGCCGATCTGGTCATGGCCTGGACCAGCCGGCTCGCCGCGGCCGGCGCGTTCGTGCTCCTCCTCTCCAAGTTGTCCGCCCTCGGCGCGCCGGCGTGGCTGGCGCCGCTGGTCTTCGTGCCGCTTTACGCGCTGCTCGTGCAATTGCTCGCGCGTCAGGTTTTCCGCCGCCTGCCGTTCAAAGTGCTCAGCGCCTCGTGGTGGCTGGTTTCCCTGGCGGGTTCCTGCTGGTCGCTGCTCGCGGGCCCTGTCGCCGCCCTGCTCCGCCGCGTGCCGCGCGAACCGCTTTCCCGCGCGCCATGCGCGGAAGAACTGCTGGTCACCGCCGCGGCGGCGCCCGAAGTTTCCGCGCTCGAACTCGGCATGCTGCGCAGCGTGCTCGACTTCCGCCGGCTCACGGCGGGCGGACTGGCCCGTCCTCTCCGCGATTTCCCGCACGCGCCCGCCAGTCTTTCCCTGGGCGAGGTGCTGGCCGATCGCGCGCTGGCCGAGGCGCGGCAGGTGCTCGTCACGGGGCCCGACGAAACGCCGCTCGGGGCCATGTCCGGCGCGGTCGCGGCCCTGTCCGGAGCCCCCGGTGCGCGCGTGCAGTCGTTCGCCCGGCCCCTGCTTTCCTTTCCGCCTGATCTGCCCGGGTGGAAAGTCCTGGCCAAATTGCGGCGCGCCCCGACGCCGGTGGCGGAGGTGCGCGACGGGGAGACGGGGCGGTTGCTCGGCATCATCACGGAGGAATCCGTGGTCGCGCGGCTGCTCGGACAAACGGTTTGAGGCGTGCAAAAGGCCGTCCTTGCCGCCATATTCGACCGAATGTCCGCGACTGTTTCGACATTTTCCCGGAAGAACCCTTTTCCTGCGCGTCTGACCCGGACGCGGTTGCTGACCGCTCCCGGTTCGGGCAAGGAGACCCTCCATTTCGAGGTCTCGCTGGCCGGTTCGGGGCTGGCTTATGAAGTCGGCGATTCCCTCGGCATTTTTCCTTCCAATGACGCCGTGCAAGTGGACGCGGTGCTGGCCGCCGCGGGATTGCGCGGTGACGAACCGGTGGAAAGCGCGGGCACCAACCTGCGTGAAGTGCTGACCCGCCAAGTCACACTGCGCGAGCCGTCCCGGCAGCTGCTCGCGGCCATTCTGGAGAAATGTCCGGACGCGACCGAGTTGTCCGAGTTCATCGACCCCGAGGCCAAGTCGCTGATGGAGGACTGGGTCGACGGACGCGAGGTGGTCGACATCCTGCGGGCTTACCCGCGGGCCGGATTCACTGCGGACGAGCTGGTCAAGGTCCTGCGCAAACTCCAGCCGCGGCTTTATTCCATCGCCTCCTCGCCGAAGGCCTTTCCCGAAGACATCCATCTCACGGTGGCCGTTGTGCGCTACACGCTGCACGGACGCGACCGGCAGGGGGTGTGCTCGACGTTTCTGGCCGACCGGGTGAAAGACACGGCCATGCCGGTCTTCATCCACTCGGCGAAACATTTCCGCCAGCCCGAGGATCCGTCCGTCCCCGTCATCATGGTCGGCCCCGGCACCGGCATCGCGCCCTTCCGCGCGTTCTTGCAGGAGCGCGAGGTGCTCGGCGCGCCGGGCAAGTCGTGGCTTTTCTTCGGCGACCGCAACCGCGCCACCGATTTTCTTTACGAGGAGGAAATCAACGCGTGGCGCGAAAAGGGCGTGCTGCACCGTCTCGACACCGCTTTTTCCCGGGACCAGCCGGAGAAAATCTACGTGCAGCAACGCATGATGGAAAACGCCGCCGAGTTGTGGCGCTGGCTCGAGGAGGGCGCGTATTTTTACGTCTGCGGTGACGCCTCGCGCATGGCCAAGGATGTGGACGAAGCGTTGCATCGCATCGTCGGGCAGGCCGGGGGCAAATCGGAGGAAGAGGCCGCCGCCTACGTCGAGGAGCTGAAAAAAACCAAACGCTACCGGAAGGACGTCTACTGATGAGCGCCCCGCAGAATTTGCGCAAGGTCCACTTCACCGGCATCTGCGGCACGGCCATGGGTTCGCTCGCCGCCGCGTTGCGGGACCGGGGCGTCGCGGTGACCGGATCGGACGACAATGTCTACCCGCCCATGTCGACCTTCCTCGAAGGCAAAGGCATCACGATCAGTCAGGGGTTCCGTCCGGAAAACCTCCCGTCCGACGCCGACTTCGTCGTCGTCGGCAATGCCATGGCCCGCGGCAATCCCGAGGTCGAAGCCGTCCTTAACCGCAAGCTGCTTTATTACTCGCTGCCCGAGGCGCTGAAATTTTTCTTCCTGCGCGGGCGCCACAACCTGGTGGTCACCGGCACCCACGGCAAGACCACGACCACCTCGCTCCTCGCGTGGATTTTCGAGTCGGCCGGCCTCGCGCCGTCCTGGCTCATCGGGGGGATCCCCAACAACCTCGGACAAGGCTGCCGCCTCGGGGAATCGAAATATTTCATCCTCGAGGGGGATGAGTATGACACGGCTTTCTTCGACAAGCGCTCCAAGTTCGTCCACTACCTCCCCGAGTTGCTCATCGTGAACAACATCGAGTTCGACCATGCGGACATCTTCCGCGACCTCGAGGACGTCATGACCAGCTTCCGTCGCCTCGTGCAAATCGTCCCCTCCGAGGGCATGGTCCTGCTCAACGCCGACGATCCGAACTGCCGCGCCCTGGCCGAAAAGTGCCCCGCCCCGATGCTCGAGGTCGGTTTCTCGCCCAATGCCGGCAACCATATCCGCGAGGTGCACTACGGACGCGAGTCGTCCTCCTTCACGCTGTTCGGGGAAAAGTTCGAAATCCCGATGATCGGCGAATTCAATATCCGCAACGCCGCCATGGCGGTGTCGGCCGCGCATTTCTACAACGTCCCCTTTGCGGACATCCGCAAGGCTCTGCTCACCTTCACCGGGATCCGCCGCCGGCAGGAAGTGCGCGGTGAGGCGGGCGGGGTGACGGTGATCGACGATTTCGGACACCATCCCACGGCCATCGCGCAAACCATCGAAGGCCTGCGCGTGAAATACCCCGGCGCGAAGCTCTGGGCTGTCTTCGAACCGCGCTCCAACACGACGCGCCGCGCCGTTTTCCAGGATGTGCTGCCGAAGGCCTTCGCCGGCGCCGATGGCGTCGTGCTGGCCCAGGTTGCCCGCATGGACCAGTTGCCGGAGAACGAGCGCCTCAATCCGGAGAAAGTGGTGTCCGACCTCAAAGCTGCCGGCAAACAGGCCTTTTACGAACCCGACACGGCCGCGATCATCGACCGCGTGGTTTCCCTCGCCGGCCCCGGCGATATCATCGTGGTCTTCAGCAACGGAGGCTTCGACAACATCCACAGCAAGTTGCTCTCGAAACTCGGGAGCTGAGCCGGGCGAAGACCGGCAAAAATCCTCGAACGCTCGCCGAGAAGGCTCAGTCCTTGGGTCCGCCCCAGACCGCCCCGCTTTCCGCCACCGCCTCGCCGATCTGCTGCTCGAGCAGGCGTTGTGCTTCCGTGGTCAAATTGCCGTGGCGCGCCGCGCTCTCTCGCGCGGAGTCCAGCAGGGCATTGACCGCCGCGGTGCGTTCCTCCGCGCCGAGCTTGTTCCAAAATCCCTCCGTTTCCTCCGCCTGGTAGGACAGCATCTCGACACCGAGCACCTCCGGCTCGGGCCAGACCAGCACCACCCGCGAGTCGCGCGGGTCCAGCTCGAGGTGGAAGTCCCGGGCCAGATCGAATCCCGCCTTGGCGGCAAATGTTCCGCGCAACCGCAGGCGCTTCGTGCTCCCCAACCATTGGTGCTCCCATTCGTATTCGTGGGTGAATTCCCGCCGGACGGTGGCCAGCTCGAGCATCGGGGTCTGCGCCTGCAGCACCGTTTCGCGTCCGATGCGGACCTCCGGACGGAATTGCAAACGCCGCGCCACGCCATCCGCAATCCGCCGCGCCAGTTCCACCGCCGGTTCACCGGCGGCCCGGGCTGCTTCCCCCGGCATCCGCGCGCACGAGCGCATCAACCACGCGGCGCACAGCGTCAGCACAACCAGCACCATTGCCGCCGAAACGGCCCGAGGCACGTGTCCCATAAAGCGGCGTCATGCTAGCATGACAGGCAACACTCAGACAGGCCTTCGGCAGGTGGCGGATGGGGAGGGATTGCCTGCGCTGCGCTCCGGCCGTCTCGCTGCGCTCGGCTCGAACTGCGTTCTCATCCCTCGGGAGGGCTTCAAGTCCGCCTGACGGCGGAATGGCGGATGGGGAGGGATTGGTCGCCTGAAGCGACCTGTCTAACGGCTCGAACTGCGTTCTCATCCCTCCGAGAGGTTTCAAGCTGCCTCCGGCAGGTGGCGGATGGGGAGGGATTCGAACCCTCGGTATTTACTGAAGAAAAACAGTTCAAACTGGGTGAATATACAAGTTCTATACAAAATCTGGGCTTCTTGGTCAACTCTGGCTATGGTTTTTCTCTCATCACCACACTCGCTGTTTGAGTTTGTCCAAAGTCTCCTTGGGATTGAATCGTTGAAGATACTTTGACGTGGTTGCGATGCTGCTGTGACCCAAGCTGGTTTGGATGTGATTGAGGCCGATGCCTTCATTGAGCAGGTCGTGGGCGAAGGTGTGACGCAGGGCATGGGGGTTCATGCGTTTTTCAATCCCTGCCTTCTGGCCAAGTCTCTTGAGCATATTCCGCACATAGACTCCCTGTAGGGGTTTTCCGTGGTTTTGCTTGGAGATCCCGCAGAAGATTGGTGCATTGCCTTTGCCGTTGATCCCGATCCGCCGCCTTTTTTCGATCCACTGGCCTAGATGCATTTGGGTTTGGGTGTCCAAACCGACCACGCGCATCTTGTTACCCTTGCCAATGACCCGCAGTGTGCCTTCCTGTTGATTGTAGTCGCTTGAGCGGATTCCCAATACCTCACTGATCCGGAGGCCACAGCGGTAGAGGACAATGATTAGGACCTTGTTCCGCAAACCGCTTGTGCCGCTGTTGCACTTGCCCAGTAGGGCCATGACCTCGTCCTTGGAATAGATTTCAGTGTGGAACTTCCGGCCTTTGGTGGATTTTTGGGGTTTTTGAGGGCTATTTCTCATAATAGTATCACTGTTGAATAGAAGTAATACTATTTATGGGCACTTTTAGGCCTCGTCAATCGATTTTTAGAAAAACAATACTATTTCGGTATTAGGGGCGAGGTTGGTTGGGGTGTCGGATTTAGCATGGTAACAGTGAAGCAGATTCCCTTGGACTAGTCGTGTTATAGGAAGCTCAATGGCTTGCCGAATCGCTTCTGGGCCTCGTTGTTGATCAGGCTTTTGTGCTTTTCCAAGTAGGCACCCACGGCGGCCAGTATCACCTTGGTCATCGAGATCTTCTGCGCTGAGGCCAGAAGAGCGATGGAGAGTTTGATGATGCGAAGTGTCCTGAAACTCATACCAGACGTAGCTTGGCTATGCATGTGCTCTGGGCATGAGTTGTAGGTCCGATAGAGATGTGAAGTACTCATATTACGTATTTATTACGGCAATACGCTTTTCAAGGGGCCTGACCACGTTTTGTGTGGGG
>CAZEYV010000171.1:0-9829 GCA_964516705.1 uncultured Chthoniobacter sp. | reverse complement strand
GCGCTGGGGCCCAGGCCGAGGTAGTCGGCACCTTCCCAATACGCGAGGTTATGGTGGCAGGTGCGGTTCTCGCGCGCGTAGTTGGAGATTTCGTATTGGGCGTAACCTGCGGCCGAGAGCAGCTCGACACCACGCTCGAAAAAGGCCGCGTCCCGGTCCGTATTCTCGCGGAATTCGCCACGCTGCAACCGCTCGAAGTATTCGGTGTCCTCCTCGTAAGTCAGGCAATAGGCGGAAATGTGGTCGGGTTGCAGTTCGATGGTCTGGTGCAGGCTGTCCTCCCACTGCACGAGCGTCTGGCCGGGCACGCCGTAAATGAGATCGAGGTTAAGATTGTCATAGCCAGCGGCGCGCAGGATGGCAAAAGACCGGCGCACCTGATCCGCGTCATGGACGCGTCCGAGTGTCTTGAGCAGATCCGGGTCCCAGGATTGCACGCCCATGCTGACCCGATTGACGCCGTGCGAGCGGAGAAGCTCCGCTTTGCGCGCGGTCACCGTGGCCGGGTTCATTTCGATGGTGAATTCGCCTGCGCGGGTGAGGTCGAGGTGGCGGTGGAGACCTTGGAACAACCGGTCGAGTTGCGAAACGGAGAGCGCGGTCGGTGTTCCGCCGCCGATGAAAATCGTCTCCGGAGCGCAGTCCGCCCCGAAGAGTTCCGCTTCCCGGATGATGGCTTCAACCAGCGGCTCCGCTTTTCCCGGGCCCGCGATGTCTTTGTAGAAGCTGCAATACGGGCAGATCTGCAGGCAGAAGGGGATATGGATGTAGAGGTGCCTCGCCGCTTTTACTGTAGCGGCGGCGTCCCCGCCGCCGATCGTTGATGTTTCGTCGCCGGGGACGGCGACGCTACAGGGTTGCCGTTGCATCTTCAGGACGCGCGGAGCGAGTCAATCGCCGTGCGGATGTCGTCCTCGGTAACATCATCCGCGACAAAAGCTTCGCCGAGGCGGGGTGTCACCACGTAGCGGATGCGGCCTTCGCTGAATTTCTTGTCGTGGCGCATGGCTGCGAGGAGGGCGTCGGTGGCGAGATCAGGCGGCATGGTCACGGGCAGGCCGTAGGCTTGGAGTTTTCCGCGGACCCGGCCGGCGTCCGCGGCGGAGAGTCCGTATTTGCCTTGCGAGATCTCCAAGGCGGCGGCCATACCCAGGCTGATGGCTTCGCCGTGGAGGAACTTGCCGTAGCCGGCGACATTCTCGATGGCGTGTCCGACGGTGTGGCCGAAATTGAGCAGGGCGCGCTGTCCGGTGCGTTCGGTTTCGTCGGCGGAAACGATGGCCGCCTTGATCGCGATGTTGCGGCCGATGAGCGGGGCGAGCGATTCGCGCGGGGCGGCGGGATCGAGGTCGTCGAGCATGGTGCCATCGCGGATGACAGCGTGCTTGATGACCTCGGCGAAGCCTTCGCGGTATTCGCGGTCGGGCAAGGTTTCGAGCGTGAGGGTGTCGGCGAGGACCAAACGCGGTTGGTGGAAGGCGCCGATGAGGTTCTTGCCGGCGCGGGCGTTGACCCCGGTCTTGCCGCCGACGGAGCTGTCGACCTGCGCGACGATGGTGGTGGGAATCTGCACGCAGGGGATGCCGCGGAGGTAGATGGCGGCGACGAATCCGGCGAGGTCGCCGACCACCCCGCCGCCGAGGGCGACGACAAACGAACCGCGGTCGAGGCCGGCGGCGAGCAACCGGTCGACCAGGCCTTCCGCGGCGGTCATGGATTTGGAATGCTCCCCCGCGGGGACGGCGAAGAGGTGCGGGGAGAATCCCGCGGATTTGAGCGCTTCGATCACGTTGGCGCCATGGAAGGGCCCGACATTTTCGTCGGTGATGACCGCGCATCCCCCGCGCAGCCCGGCGCCGGCGCAAAGGGTCCCGGTCTGTGCGAGGAGACCTGGTCCGGCCAGCACGCGGCAGGTGCGTCCGGGAAGGGCAACGGGAATCTCGATCATGCGGCGGGCAGACCTCCGGCAGCGACGAGGGCCGCGCCGACCAGTCCCGCCTGGTTTTGCAGCTGGGCCGGGACCACGGGGACTTTGACCATACCCTGGACCACGGGCAGGAATTTGTCCGCCTTGCGGCTGACCCCGCCACCGATGATGAAGAGGTCGGGGTTGAAGAGGAACGCGTAGCGGGCGAGGACTTCACCGACGCGCTCGGCCCATTCGGGCCAGCCCAGGTCTTTTTCCTCGCGCACGCGCTCGGACGCGCGCGCTTCGGCGTCCTTGCCGCGGATTTCCATGTGGCCGAGTTCGGTGTTGGGCAGCAGTTTTCCGTCGAGGAACACGGCGCTGCCGATGCCGGTGCCGAGAGTGATGAGGATGACCACGCCTTTGATGCCGCGGCCCGCGCCGAAGCGCATTTCCGCCATGCCGGCCGCGTCGGCGTCGTTCATCACGGTGCAGACCCGGCCGAGTTTGGCCGAAAAGAAGGTGGCGGCCTCGAAGCCGGCCCAGACCGGGTCGATATTGGCGGCGGTGAGGACGCGGCCGTTTTTCACCACGCCCGGGAAGGTGATGCCGACAGGGCCCGGGGTGGCGGAAAAGCTGTCGAGGATCTGCCGGATGGCCCCCGCGACCGCGTCGGGTGTCGAGGGGGTCGGGGTCGGGAGGCGCAGCCGTTCGGCGACCAGCGTGCCGCCGGCGGTGTCGACGGGCGCGCCCTTGATGCCCGAACCGCCGATGTCGATGCCGATGATGTTCACCGGCGCCGATTGCACAACAGCGGCACCCGCGCCGCAAGGGGGAAGTCGCCGGTGTTTGCTCTTGGCAACCGGCCGCGGCGGGGGACAATTTCCGTCATGCCCCTCCGGATCGATTTCCATGTCCACTCGTTTTTTTCGATGGATGGGATCAGCAGCCCCGAGGACCTCATCGTCGCGGCCCGGGCGGCGGGGCTGAACGGGTTCGCCGTGACCGACCATAACACGTGCGAAGCGGTGGACTATATGATCGAGAAAGGGTTGATGCGCTCGGACGGCCAACCGGTCGACGGGTTTCTCGTCATTCCCGGCGTGGAAGTGACCACGTCCGACGGGCACCTGCTCTGCCTCGGGAACCGGCTGCCGTCCTCGTTGCGCGGGCGCCCGGCGGCCGAAGTCTGCCGGGTGGCGCACGCCGCGGGGTGCCTGTGCGTGGCGCCGCATCCTTACGATTTGTTCCGCGCGGGCATCCGCGAGAGTGTGCTCGACACGTTGCCGCTCGACGGGCTCGAGGTTTTCAACGCCGCGACGACCCTCAAACGTCACAACCGCAAAGCTTATGATTACGCGATGCGGCGGGGCCTGCCCATGACGGCGGGCAGCGATGCGCACCATGCCGGGGCGGTCGGTGTGGCCTGCACCATTCTCGAGACGGAGGATTTTTCCGTGCCCGGCGTGCTGGCCGCAATACGGGAGGGGACCGAACTCGAGCAGCGCTACCTCAGCACGCGCCAGACCATCCGCAAGACGTGGAATAACTGGTTCCGCCTGCGCAGCAAGCCGCGTGGCGCGCGGCTCGCGCGGGAGAATTGACCGTATCTCCTTGACCCTGCCGGGCCCGGCAGAAACCGTCTGGGAGGTGAAAGCGAAAGCGCGCAAAAGTCCGCTTTGGGACGAGATCTTTGCGCCGGACGGCGGACCGCGGGACGTTTACCGTCCGTTGCTCGACATCGTGCTCGCTCTGCCGCGCGGGGAGACCAAGCTGATCATCGAGCGTCTCGAGGCGACGATGCGCGAGATGGGAGTGACCTTTGACATGGCCCGCGACCGTCCGTGGGGGAAGCGTCCGTGGTTCTGCGACGTCCTGCCCCAATTGTTCGGGGGCCGCGAGTGGGAACACCTCGCGGCGGGCGTGCGGCAGAGATTGCGCGCGTTCGAATTGTTCCTGGGGGATATCCACGGGAAAAAAGAAATCCTCCGCTCCCACGTCATACCGTCCGGTCCGGTCTTGGGCAGCCCTTACTTCCAACGTCCCGCGGTCGGCCTGCCGCGTCCGGGCGGCGCGTTCCTCCATTTGTCCGGCCTGGCCTTGTCCCGCTTGCCGGACGGACGCATGGCCGTGGCGCACCACTATTTCAGCAATGCCTCGGGCATTTCCTACATGATGCAGAACCGGCGTGCGCTCGCGCGCGTCTTTGCCGGGGCTTTCGCGCAGCGCAATCCGCAGAGTATCGCGGATATTCCGGTCTCCATCCTCGAGACCATGCGTTCCCTCGCTCCGCAGCGGACCGGCGAACCGGTGGTCGCCCTGCTCACCCCGGGGCCGGGGAGCCGCGCGTATTCCGAACACAGCTTTCTCGCCCGGCGCATGGGGATTCCCCTCGTGCAAGGCGGCGACCTTCTCGTGCTCGACGACCGGCTTTATCTGAAAAGCGTCTCCGGTCTGGAGCGTATCGACGTCCTCTACACCCGCGTGGCCGACGCGTGGCTTGATTCGATGGTCTTCAGCCGCGACTCGTTGCTCGGCGTGCCCGGCCTGGCCCAATGCGTGCGGCGGGGTCACGTCGCGGTGGCCAATGCCATCGGCAGCCAGTTGGCCGACGACCGGGCGCTTTTGCAATTTTCCGGTCGTATTATCCGTTTTTATCTCGGCGAGGAACCCGTTCTCCCCACCTTGCGCACTTGGTGGCTGGGTGATCTCGACCAGCGCGACCATGTGCTCGACCGCCTCGACGAGTTCGACATCCGTCCGCTCTATGGCGAACCCTTCGTCCATCATGCGGCGAGCCGGAGTGACGACCGGAGCAAGCTGCGCAAGCTGTTGAATGACGAGCCGCAGAATTTCGTGGCCCAACCGCGCGACACGGGGGCGGTCACGGCCTGCCTCGACCGCAAAGGGGCGCTCGACGACCGCCGGCAGGACCACATCATTTTCGCCCTGCGTTGCCCGGACGGCGACTACGAGGTTTTTCCCGGTGCGTTGACGCGCGTCTCGCCCGAGGACAGCGCTTTCACGGCGTCCGAACTGGGCGGCGGCAGCAAGGATACCTGGGTGTTGGCCAGCGAGGAGGAAGTCGGACCGCGTGCCTTGGTGGTCAACCGCCTCGCGGAATCCCACGCCCCCCAGGCCTATGTCACCAGCCGCGTGGCCGATTCTTTCTACTGGCTGGGGCGTTATCTCGAGCGCGCGCAGAGTCTCGCCTACATGGTCGGCGTGGTCGAAAGCCTGGAGACCGAGGAACTGAACCGCGCCGAGCAGCAGCTTTACCGTCCGGTCTGGAACCGCGTGCTGCCCCCGCTGGAAAACCGCGAGAGCGGACGCCAGCGCAGCATCTCCAGCGCACTCGAGCGCTATCATCTGGTGCTCGACGGACGCGAAGAAGGCTCGGTGTCCAGCACCTTGCGGCGCGCCGCGTGGAATGCGGGCCAGATCATGGAATGCCTGAGCGTCGAGGCTTACGGGGTGCTGAGCCATCTCGAGGGACGTTTCTCCCGCGCGCGATTCCGGTCCGACCTGGACAAGCCCGGGTTGGCTTTGGCCACGCAGCGTTTCAGCGCCGAAGCGACTTCGGGCATCGCGGAGTTTTTCGGCATGGCCGAGGCGACGATGCTGGCCGATCGCGGTTGGAATTTCTGTCTCCTCGGCCAGCAACTCGAGCGGGCGGCCATCACGGCCAATGCCGGCCTGACCATCTTCAAATCTCTCGCCCGCCGCATGGAGAAGCAACCGGAGTGGCCCGAGCACGCGGTGGAAATCGAGTTGTCCGCCTTCCTCCGCCTGCTCGGTTCGCGCGATGCTTACCGCCGTGTCTACCAGATGCGGGCCGAACCGGTGCCGGTCCTCGAGTTGCTCTATGATCACCCCGAGATGCCGCGCTCGGTGCGCCGATGCCTCGGGCGCTGCGCGCAGTTGCTCGGGGGGGCGGACCAAAGTTCGCCGGGCTTGCTCCGCACGCACGAGGCGCTCGAAAGCGTCAGGCAACGGGTCGCCGCGGCCGGTTGGCCGGCTTATCTCCTGCCGGCCACGGCAGCCTCCGGCGAGGCAGGTGGCGGGGTGCAGCTCGATCCGGCGCGCATCGGCGATCTGGTCGCGGTGCTGTCCGGCATCACCGAGCAGACTTACGCCATCCATGAAGTTGTCACCGATGGCTTCATCAACCATCAGATCCTCCTCGACTGATGCGCTTCGAGATCCTGCATACGACCGGATACCGCTACGAGGAACCGGCCAGCGAGGCCTACATCGAGGCGCGTTTGACGCCGCCCTCGCGCCCGACGCAGCAGATTCTGGCCCATGACTTGCTCTTTGATCCGTCCGCGCCGTCGTCGTCCTACACCGATTACTACGGCAACCCGACGACTTTCTATTCCATGGTCAAACGCCACGAACATCTCACCGTGACCAGCAGGATCCTGACCGAAACCTGCCCGCCTGTGTTGCCGGCCGAAGCCCTCGACCTGAGCGTGGGGGAGGCGCGGCAGATTTTTTCGTCGGTCACCACCGATGTTTTCGATTACCTCCGCGCCTCGCCGGCTGTGCCCACGGGGGGTGAAGCGGCCGATTGGGGACGTCGCTGGTTGCGGCCCGAGGCGACCATGCGCGATGCCCTCGGCGCGCTCAACGGAGCCATCCATCGCGGCTTCCGCTATGTGTCCGGGTCCACGGAGAACTGGACGCCGCTGACCCGGATCTGGAAAGCGCGGTCCGGGGTTTGCCAGGATTTCGCGCATCTCATGATCAGTGTGTTGCGGACCTCGGGGCTGCCGGTGCGTTATGTCTGCGGTTACATCGAAACCGATCCGCCCAAGGGCGGACGCCGCCTCGTCGGCTCGGTCGCCACCCATGCGTGGGTCGAGGTGCTGGTGCCCGGCATGCATTGGGTCGCGCTCGACCCGACCAATGATCAATGGTGCGGCGAGCGCCATGTCGCGGTATCCTTCGGGCGTGATTTCGCCGACGCCACGCCGCTGCGCGGGACGTTCAAGGGCAGCGGCGGACAACAAATGACGGTCAAAGTCGTGATGAAACGCACCTCATGAAACTCACCGTCGATTACTCCGCCACCTACCGCTACGAGCGCAAGGTCAGCTTGTCCCCGCATGTCGTGCGCTTGTTCCCGCGCGATGCCTTGCAGGCGCGCCTGGTCTCGCTGGACTTCGCGACGAACGCGAACGGTTCCGTGCATTGGCGGCACGACCTTTTCGACAATGTCGTCGCGCAGTGCTTCTACCCGCGCGAGGACGACCGCCTGGTCTACACCCTGCGCGCGGTGATCTCGGTCGAGGAGCGCAATCCGTTCGGTTTCCTCCTCGACAGCCGCGCTTTGCAATGGCCGGTCGAATACGTGCCGCGCGAGCGTGAAGTGCTCGCGGCATTCATGGTGGCGGGAAAAACCGATTTGCTGCCCGCCTTGCGTCCCGTCTCCGGCAGCGAAACGGTCAACGCGCTGGTGACCATGAACCAATGGATCCACACCCACATCGCCTACGAACGGCGGGAGGAGGGCGCGCCGCACGCCCCGGAGGAAACCCTGCGCCTCCGGCGCGGCGCGTGCCGGGATACCGCCGTGCTGCTCGCTGCCGCCTTGCGCGCCCAGGGGTTCGCCGCGCGTCTGGTCAGCGGATTCCTGTGGGAGAGCGCGACCGATCCGGCCGAGCGCAAGGCCGATGGTGCGTTGCATGCGTGGACCGAAGTCTTCTTGCCGGGTGCCGGCTGGGTCGGGATGGATCCTTCCAACGGGGTGCTGGCCGATCACCATTACCTCGCCACCGCGGTGGGACGGGAACCCGCCGATATCGAACCGGTGAGCGGGCTTTATTTCGGCGACTCCACCGTGCCGCACCGGTTGGAGACCAAGGTCGGTATTGTCCGTTGTCCCGAGGTGTAGCGGCGGACTGTGTCCGTCGGTGCATTTTCCGGCGATACAACCTGCAAGCCAAAGGGCGCTCGAGCGCTCAGGCCATGATCTCCTCGTGGAAGAGGCGGCCTTCAGTGGTGGGTTTGACGTAACCGGCGCGGATGGTGAAGTCGCCGAAGCGTTCGCCTTCCTCGCGCTCTTTGGCGTAGCGGCGGATGATGGGGGCGAGTTCGTTGACGATTTCTTCCGACTTCACCGACGGCTTGTAGAGCTTGTTCAGACGCGAACCGTCGAAGGCGGCGCCAAGGTAGATGTTGTATTTCCCCGGTGCCCGGCCGACGAAACCGATCTCGCCGAGATACGGGCGCGCGCAACCGTTCGGGCAACCGGTCATACGGATGACGATCTCGCTTTCGCGCAGCCCGCATTCTTCGATGATCTGGTCGAGTTCACTGATCAGCGACGGCAAGTAGCGTTCGCTTTCCGCGAGGGCCAGGCCGCAGGTGGGCAGGGCGACGCAGGCCATCGAGTTCAAGCGCAGGCCGGTGATGCGTTCCGGGATGTCGAGTTTGTATTCCTTGAGCAATGCCTCGATGCGGGGCTTTTGTGCGGCAGTCACGCCGCCTATGACCAGATTCTGGTTGGCGGTGAGGCGGAAATCGCCGGCGTGGACCTTGGCGATTTCGCGCAGTCCGGTTTTGGCCGGAAGATCCTCGGTGTCGCGCAGGCGGCCGTTCTGGATGAAGAGCCCGTAGTGCCAATTGCCATCGGTGCCCTCGCTCCATCCGTAGCGGTCGCCGGAGCTGGTGAATTCGAAAGGACGGGTCTCGCCGAGTTTCCAACCGAGGCGCGATTCGAGTTCGTTTTTGAACCAGTCCACCCCGCGGTCCTCGATGGTGTATTTGAGGCGCGCGTGTTTGCGGTTGGTGCGGTCGCCGAAATCGCGCTGCACGGTGAGGACTTTTTCCGCGACTTCGACCACTTTCTCGCGCGGGAGGTAGCCGATGACATTGGCCAAACGCGGATATGTTTTGGTGTCGCCGTGCGACATGCCGAGGCCGCCGCCGACCGAGAGGTTGTAACCGAGCAGCTTGCCGTCCTCCCCGATGGCGATGAAACCGAGGTCCTGCGTGTAGACATCGATGTCATTGCTCGGCGGGATGGCGAAGCCGGTTTTGAATTTGCGCGGGAGGTATGTCTTGCCGTAGATCGGCTCTTCCTCGTCGTCGGGCGTGACTTTTTCGCCGTCGAGCCAGATTTCGTGGTAGGCACGGGTCTGCGGGGTGAGGTGCGTGCTGACTGCGCGGGCGTCGTCGAGCACGGGGCCGTGCAGGGCAGACTGCCACGGGTTCGGGTTGGCCATGACGTTGCGGTTCACGTCGCCGCAGGCCGCGATGCAGTCGAGGACCGCGGCGTCGATGCCCTGCATGGTCGTTTTGAGGACATCCTTGGTGATGAAATGCAACTGGAAGGCCTGGCGGGTGGTCAGTTTGAGCGTGTGGCTGCCGTAGCGGTCGGCCAGCGCGTCGATCTTCAGCCACTGTTCCGGAGTGCACACGCCGCCGGGGACGCGGATGCGGATCATGAAGATGAAGGACTTTTCCAGACCGGATTTTTTGCGCTCGATCCTTTGGTCGCGGTTGTCCTGCTGGTAGATGCCGTGGAATTTCGACACGGTTGTGTCGTCGTCCGAGATGGCGCCGGTCGAGCGGTCCTCGAGGCTGGCGGCAAGGGTGCCGCGGAGGTAGTTGCTGGCCTCTTTGAGGTCCTCGACTTTGGAGAGCGGCTTGGGATTGGCGGTGTCGGAGATCATGGCTTGGTGAAGAGGGGAAATTAAGGCCCGGACTCCCGCCGGGCAACCGCGGAATGCGCGGGTTGCCACGGCCACCGGTTTGGGTCAAAGGTTACGCTGTCATGTCGGATTTGGTTTCCCAATCCTTCCCCCCGGAGCGGCTGACCGCGGTGTCGGTGCTGCGAGCCTACCGCGACGGATTTTTTCCCATGGCCTGCGGGGACGGCCGGTTGCGCTGGTTCTCGCCCGACCCCCGCGGGAT
>CAZEYV010000170.1:0-6234 GCA_964516705.1 uncultured Chthoniobacter sp. | reverse complement strand
GTGGCCGATGCGGTCGAGTTGCTCGTGCATTACGCGGGATGGACCGACAAATTCACCGCCGTCTTCGGCTCGGTCAATCCGGTGTCGTCGCCGCACTTCAATTTCACCTACCCGGAAGGCACCGGGGTGGTGGTCATTTTCTGCCCGGACAAACCGTCGTTCGTCGCGCTCGTCCATTTGGTCGCGGCGACCATCCTCACCGGCAACACCTGCATTGTGGTGGCCTCGGAAAAATATCCGCTGCCCGCCCTGACCTTCGGCGAAATCCTCGCCACGAGCGACCTGCCCGGCGGGGTGGTCAATCTTCTCTCCGGACCCCGCGCCGACCTCGCCCCGTCCGCGGCCACGCACATGGACGTGAATGCGATCGTCAACGGTTGCGAGGACGCCGCCCTCGACAAAACGCTGCACGAAGGAACGGCGACAAATTTAAACCGCTCCGCCCGCCACACGGTGCCGGTCGGCGACTGGCGCACGGGCGACCGTCCGCAATGGATCCTCGACACGGTCGAGTTCAAAACGGCCTGGCATCCGATCGGTTGGTAGACTCCCTCCCGGGGCGATGCGCATTCCGTCCCTCATCGAGAAGAAGCGCGACGGCGGTGCGCTGACCGCCGAAGAGATCCGTGCGCTGATCGGCGGCTACGTCGGCGGCGATGTGCCGGATTACCAGATGGCGGCGCTGGCTATGGCGGTGTTCTTCCGCGGGATGGACAAGACCGAAACAACGGCGCTGACCATGGAAATGCGCGATTCGGGCGACGTGTTCTCCTGGCCGGCCGGCACACCGCCGAAGGTCGACAAGCACTCGACCGGCGGGGTGGGGGACAAAGTTTCGCTGATCCTCGCGCCTCTGCTCGCCTGCGAGGGCGTTTGGGTGCCGATGATTTCCGGGCGCGGGCTCGGTTTCACCGGTGGCACGCTCGACAAACTCGAAAGTATCCCGGGCTTCCGCGTGAATCTCGCGTGGCCGGAGATGCTCGGGCAGTTGGAAAACGTCGGATGCTTCATCGCGGGACAGACGGACAGCCTGTGTCCGGCGGACAGAAAACTTTACGCATTGCGCGACGTGACCGGCACGGTGGCGTCCCTGCCGCTCATCGTCGCGAGTATCATGTCGAAGAAACTCGCCGAGTCGCTCGACCGGTTGGTGCTCGACGTCAAATTCGGACGCGGCGCGTTCATGCAAAAACGCGAAGACGCGCAAAAGCTGGCCGAGGCGATGGTTGCGGTCGGATGCGGGGCCGGGGTGGAGACGCACGCTTTGCTCCATCCGATGGACCAACCGCTGGGGTGCACCGCGGGCAATGCCTTGGAGGTGGCCGAGTGTGTCGACGTGCTGCACGGAGGTGGCCCTCCGGATTTGATCGATCTCACCTTGGATCTGGCCGGCCGCCTTGTGCCGGCTTCGCGCGAGGACTTGGAGAAACATCTCCGCGATGGCAGCGCGTGGCGGAAATTTGTCACGATGGTCGGGGCGCAGGGTGGGGATGCGTCCGCGCTGGAAAAAATGCGCACGATTCACCGCGCGCCGCTGGTCACGGACATCCCCGCGCCGGCGGAGGGGAGACTGGAAAAGTTGGATGCTCTGGAAATCGGGCGCCTCTGCGTCGAACTTGGCGCCGGCCGGGCCAAGGCGGGCGATGCCGTCGATTTCGCCGTCGGCGTCGAGTGCCTCCGCAAGGAAGGCGACAAAGTCTCCCGCGGGGAACCGGTCTTGCGTGTCCACAGCCGCGCTGCGGTGGATCCGGCGGCGTTGGCGGGGAGGATTCTGGCGGTCTGCTGAGCGGGTCGCGAGGCGGACGCCGGACCAGCTTCCTTCGGGCTACCCACACGGCGACCGGACCGGTATAGATTGACCAGGCAACGCGCCTGCGGCTTTGCCCTCCCCGCGTCCTCCGTGTCCGATCGCACCATCCTCCGCCACGCCGTTTTTCTCGCCGGTCCGACTTCGGTCGGAAAATCGGACCTCGCCCTTGCTCTGGCCCGGAAATATCGCGGCGAAATCGTCTGCGCCGACGCCTTCCAACTCTACCGCGAGTTCCCCGTGCTCAGCGCCCAACCGTCCGCCCGCGAACAGTCCCTCGTCCCGCATCATCTTTTCGGCACGGTGCCTTGCCGCGAGGACATGGATGCCGCGCAGTTTTCCATCCGCGCCCTGGCCGCCGTCGCTGAAATCGTCGCGCGGGGAAATCTTCCCCTCGTGGTCGGCGGGAGCGGACTTTATCTCGACGCGCTTATCCGCGGACTCCCGCCACTCCCTCCCATCGATCCCGCCATCCGTGACGAAGTGCGCGCTATGACACTTACGGGTATGCTCGCGCGGCTGCAGTCCCTCGATCCCGCCAGCCTTGCCGTGATCGACACCCGCAACCCCCGTCGCGTGGCCCGCCGGTTGGAACTCTGCTTCCAAACCGGACAACCCGCCTCGCAAGTCCTCACCGAACCGCCCGCACCCTACGGTCTGCGCGGCGTCGTCCTCACGCGCGGCCGCGACGACCTCAACGCCCGCATCGCGGCTTCCGTCGGGGCACGTCTCACCGCCGGCGCCATCGACGAAGTCCGCGCCGCCCGCGATCTCGCCGGCCGCACCGCCCGCCAGATCCTCGGCTGGAGGGAAATCACCGCGTTCCTCGACGGCACGATCAACTTCGCCTCTTGTGCCGAACTTGTCACCACCGCCACCCGCCAATATGCCAAAAGGCAGTTGACGTGGTTCCGCTCCAAGTCCACGTTCCCCTCCGAGGATTTGACCGCTGTGACACCTGACCATTTGGACCGCCTCGCCCGCCAGTTGGGCCTTTCATGATGAGCGGCCAAAGCAGGACCACTTCCTTTTTGTCGCCTTCTTTTGTCCCTGGCTCTCCGGGTTCCACGCCGTCTCTCATCCCTCATCCCTCAACTCTCAACTCCTAGGATGCTTCTCACCACCCCGCCTCCCACCGCCACGGAAAAAACCGTCCTTGTCGGGCTCGAGCACGCCGGCGTGAGCAAGTGGGATCTCGAGGAATCGCTCAGCGAGTTGCGGGAACTGGCCGCCACGGCCGGGGCCAACGTGGTCGATACCGTCACGCAGAAACTCCAGCACCCGACCGCCCCGTATTACATCGGCAAAGGCAAAGCCGAGGAAGTCGCCGCGATCTGCACCGAGCACGGCGCGGGCTCGATCATTTTCGACGACGAATTGTCCCCCGCGCAGGGGCGCAACCTCGAAAGTGTCACCTCGAAAAAAATCCTCGATCGCACCCAGCTCATTCTCGACATCTTCGCGCGGCGCGCCCGCAGCCGCGAAGGACGCCTGCAGATCGAACTCGCGCAGCTCCAATACCTCCTGCCGCGCCTGACCCGCATGTGGACCCACCTTTCTCGCCAGACCGGCGGCATCGGCACCCGGGGTCCGGGCGAAACCCAGCTCGAAGTCGACCGCCGCCGTGTGCAGGAACGCATCGCGCGCCTGCAGAAAGATTTGGAAGAAGTGCGCAAACACCGCGCCATCCAGCGTGAAGGCCGTGCCCGCCACCAGTGGCCGGTCGTGGCCATCGTCGGTTACACCAACGCGGGCAAATCCTCGCTGCTCAACCGCCTGACCAAAGCCGGCGTCCTGGCCGAAGACAAACTGTTCGCCACGCTCGACCCGACGACGCGCCAGTTTGTCCTGCCCAACAAGCTGAAAGTCCTCTTCACCGACACGGTCGGCTTCATCCGCAAATTGCCCACGACCGTCATCGAGTCCTTCAAGGCCACCCTCGAGGAATTGAAGTCCGCCGACCTTCTCGTTCACGTCGTCGACGTCAGTCATCCGCAATGGGAGGAGCACATCGCCGCGACGGAGGCTGTCATCCGTGAACTCCAAGCCGACGGGAAACACACCCTCATCGTCTTCAACAAAATCGACCGCCTGCCGAATCCCGAAGCGGTTGAAGCCGCGCTGGCCCGCTATCCGCACAGCGTGGCCGTCTCGGTGAAGACGGGGGAGAACCTCGAAGACTTTGTCGACGAGTTGCAAAACCAACTCTCCGCCTGGCGTCTCCGCCAGAAGTTCCGCATCCCGCAGTCGGACAGCGCCGCTTTGGCCGAGCTGCACCGTGCCGGGCACGTCATCGACATCGCCTACGAAGGCGACGACGCCCTTCTTACCGCCCACATCCCCCCCGCGCTGGAAGCCAAGTTCGCCCGCTACGCGGTCTGAAGCAAATGTAGCGGCGGCGTCCCCGCCGCCGGCCGTTCCATCGATGCACGACCGTCGCCGGGGACGGCGACGCTACATAAGCTTGGTTTTTCCGGTTCTGCTGGCCAAGGCCGGCACACTTTGGAAAAATCCACACCGTCAAATCAGACCGTCATGCCCAAAGTCCACCTTCCTTACCCGCTCCCGCCTGAAGCCCAAGCCATCCTCGATGCCGCCCCGCGCGTCACCGTGGCTTCGTCCGTCGACGAACTCGTCGCCTTGGCCACGCGCGATGCGGTGAACGGCTGGCACGAGGTGTCCTATGACCTGCCCGGCCGCGGTCGCGTGGTCGAGGCGCGGGTCTGCGCGGTCAAGAACGGCATCGCCGCCAACTACCTCGAGCCCTACATGCGCCGCCGCGATCCGGACTGCATGGTCATCGGCGACGAACGTCCCACGGACAAACCGACCTTCCGCCAACGCTTCGACCGCGACTTCGGTCCGGTCCGCGAGGAAACCTTCGCCTGGCTCAAGACGCAGAACCTCGCGGTGTTTCCCTTCCTCGCGGGAGTGGACGGCAAGGGCGTCGATGCTTTTGTCATCGCCCCCGACAACGCCGGCTTCTTCGCCCTCGGCCTCGCCCTGCTGCAGGGCTTGCTCGGGCCGGCGCAAATCCCGTCCGGCTTCGCCCCCAAGGCTGTCATCTATGTCGCGCCGCCCTTCCGCCACACGCATTTCGACGGACGCCAGGTCGTGGTCCATGCACGCGGCGAGCATTGCCACGAGCTGTTCAGCTACAATCTGTATCCCGGGCCGAGTGCCAAGAAAGGCGTTTACGGCGTGCTCCTCAATGTGGGCGAGGGACAGAAGTGGGTGACCATGCACGGTGCCACCGTGCAAGTCATCACGCCTTACGGCATGAAGGTTGTCATCTCGCACGAAGGCGCCAGCGGCGGCGGCAAAAGCGAACTGCTCGAGCAACCGCACCGCCAGAGCGATGGCACGCTGCTCATGGGGCGCAACATCCTCACCGGCGACCAACGCACGCTCACCCTGCCGCGCAGTTGCGAATTGCGCCCCGTCACGGACGACATGGCCCTCTGTCATCCGTCGCTCGACCGCGGCACCGGCAAACTCGTCGTGGTCGATGCCGAGGACGCGTGGTTCGTCCGCGTCAACCACATCCGGCACTACGGCACCGACCCTCATCTGGAAAAGCTGACCATCGATCCCGCGGAAAAAATCCTTTTCCTCAACATCGAGGCGCATCCCGGCGCTACCGCCCTCATCTGGGAGCACATCGAGGACGCACCCGGCCAGCCGTGTCCGAATCCGCGCGTGGTCATTCCCCGCCGGATCATTCCCGGCATCCTCGACAAGGCCGTGGAAATCGACGTGCGCAGCCTCGGCGTGCGCTGTCCGCCCTGCACGCGCGAGCATCCCACCTACGGGATCATCGGCTTTTTCCATCTCCTGCCGCCCTCGCTGGCCTGGCTCTGGCGACTTGTCGCCCCGCGCGGTCACGCCAACCCGAGCATTGTCGACAGCGAGGGCATGAGTTCCGAAGGTGTCGGTTCCTACTGGCCGTTCGCCACCGGACGCAAGGTCGACCAGGCCAATCTCCTGCTCCAGCAGATCATCGACACGCCGAAGGTGAAATACCTGCTCGTGCCCAACCAGCACGTCGGCGCGTGGGAAGTCAGCTTCATGCCCCAGTGGATTGCCCGCGAATACATCGCCCGCCGGGGCGGAGCCGAATTCGCCGCCGAGGACCTCCATCCGGCCCGCTGTCCGCTCCTCGGTTACCTGCCCACCTCGATCATGGTCGAGGGCCGCACCGTGGGGAACTGGTTCTTCGACGTGGACAAGCAGCCCGAGGTCGGCGGGGAAGCTTATGACAAAGGTGCCGGGGTCCTCACTGCGTTTTTCCACCGCGAACTCCAGGACCTGCTCCACAAAGACCTGCATCCCAAAGGCCGCGCCATCATCGACTGCTGCCTGCGCGGCGGCACCCACGAGGAATACGCCGCCCTCATCCCGCACGAACTGATGCGGCCCGGCGAGTA
>CAZEYV010000169.1:0-4455 GCA_964516705.1 uncultured Chthoniobacter sp. | reverse complement strand
CCCGACGGATGCCGGTAACATCCGCACCGGTCTCAACCGCCTCATCGCCACCATTACCAACAGCAACAGCGTGCCGAATTTCGGGCAGCGGTTTTACCGGCTCAACGCCGGCGCGGCGGGAGTCAATGCCAGCAACGCAGTGACCGCCAACCATGCGGCTATCTACCTCAACAAAATCGCGGCCAATATCTTGGACTATGTCGATGCCGACGATCAGCCCACGGTGGTGAATGTGCCCACCAACACCGCCAACTTCATCAACATGTCCGATTTCACCCTTCGTATCGGCAAGCCGGAATTCGGCATCGAGTCCGTGGGCGGGGGCACGGAAGGTGCCAATCCGGTTGCGGCGATGGGTGTGGAAAACACGCCCCGGTTGCAGGAATATGCCATTCACGGACGTATCCGCGGGCTGGATCCGATCGGCTACAGCACAAGCAGTGCGCCTCCGGACCCCGTGGCGAACTACCGTATTTCCATCGACCACTACTTCGAGTTTTGGAATCCGGGGACGCGTGATATCACGATCAACAACGCCTTTCTGAAAGTCTACGGGCAGCCAAGTTTCGGGGAGGACATCACCGGTGCTCTGGCGTCGGAAGGGAGGGATTTCGAGCTGCCTGTTGATGGTGTCACTTTTCCGGCGGGGCGGGTGACGGTTTTGACCACGGCGCCAGCCGAAGAAATCAACGAGCTTTTGGTCACCCCCGGCAACAGGGCGAATATTGTCCATCTCGACACTCCTGACCAGCACCGCATTTTCGAAGGGCAGACACGCGATACCAGCACCGGCTCCGCCTATGACGGCAACGGATTCAACAGGTATTTCAATGTTTCGATGAATCCGCGCTCGACCGGCTCCACTGACTACGAATCCGCTGTTTTGCTGGGCAACCAGAGCGGGATTTTGGAGAGCTTTGTCGGCCTGCCGATTGCGACATCCGGAGGCTTCGTGCCTGCTTTGCATTTCGTCGCCAGTTCGTCCACGGCCTCCCGAGTGATCGGCGAGGATGCCGCCACACTCCGATTGGGTGACGCCTACTACACACGCGGTGGGTCGCTGCTTGGCAATTCACACATCAGCACGGCATCGACGCCCAGCAGCACTGAGGGTGATCCGCGCAGTTTGAATGAGCAGATGGAGTTTCTTCTTTTTACCGACGGCTCGGTAGGCAGGGCCCGCGAGCAAACCCGCTTCTTCATTTCTATCTCCGGGGACAATGGCGTGCCGGGCACCAGCTCGATCGGCGCCCCCAACACGGCGGCAAACTATGTGCGGCCGATCTACTGGGTGGATTATTCCAGCATTGCTGCCTCGGCCACCAACGCCCCCCTCTCACTTCGTAACGGGGCGATGCAATCGATCGGTGAGCTTGGCCATTTGACGGATCCCGCAAGAGTTCCGGGAGCCAGTGGAAAACTAACCGATGTTATCTACTCTCGCGGTGGCGGTCGGACGTTACGCGTCGGGCAATCGGAGCATCCACAGTGGTATGACGGTCAGCAGACCAGCGCGAGCCGCACGTGGGCCTCGTGGCGTCTGGCTGATATCTTCACCACGACCACGGCGAGCAACAGCGCGACGGCTGCCGCTCCCTCGGGCAACTTGACCAACAGCCTGGGAGTCGTGAGGGGCGAGACCAATGCAAACGGCGCCGTCGTGACCATTCCCGGACTGATTAATCCCAACGGTCTGTTGCGCGATGGCGGGGCGGCGCTGCGTGCGGCGCTGCATGAGTTCACTTATCTGCCCACCCCGGATGGGGTGTCTGGGTTAGCCGGAAGAACACTCAACAGTTTCCGGCTCAATGCTGTCGTCAACAACTTCAGATCGAGGCTGATCAATGCCTCTTCTGCAGGCCTGCCCAACGGGACTCTGAATCCGTTCTGGGAGCGCGGTGAGATTTCCGAGTTGCCGATTTTCAACAGCGGCACTATTCCCGGCCGAATGAGCGAGCAGTTCGATCGCGGGCGCGAGGAGTTGGTCCGGCGCTCTATCGAGATGATCACCACCCGCGGCAGCATTTTCACTGTTTATGCCATCGGCCAGACCCTCCAGGGGACGAATGTCACCAGCGTGGCGCGATTGAAACAGACCTTCCAGATTGAGCCGCAATTCGCCACGGCGGATGCTTTCAACGACAGCTTCAACCCTTCGCAAGCGGTCCGGGTGTCGCGCCGCTTCGCCGCTCCCACCAACTACACCGTTCGCGTTTTGGCCACATCCTATGACTAAACCTCTCCCTGCCCTGGCCCTACTACTCGTCGCCGTCGGCCCGGCCTCTGCCCAGGAAGCCGATCCGCTGGCCCCCGAACAAAACTCCGAAGCGCGCGCTGCTCTGCGCGGATGGATTTTTCCCGGCAACGACACTGCCCCGGTGGTCATCGCCATCACGTCCCAGGAGACTCCCGAGCCCAAGAGTCTGGCCGGCACGAAGGACGGCCTCGTGAACGCCCGTCCCAGCTACGAGCAGGTTGCCCCGGGAGCACAAAAGATCGAGCTGAAGTCGGGCGAAGAGGTGTTGGTCGCGAAAACGGGAAGCTTGCGGCCCGAGCGACATTACACCGCGGTGGCATGGAACAGCGGTGGGAAGTGGGAGTTGCAGGTCTTCGGCGACGACGCGGCTTCGCCCAACGCCACAGATCGTCCCTTGCGGGTCATGAATTTTGCCGGCGGACGCGAGACGCTGCTTGCCATCGACGGCGGCGAGGAAGCCAAAGTGGCACCCGATGCGGTTCAGGAATTCCGCGCTCCCCGCAAGATCGCCATGGTCCGCGTGCAGGTGCTGGCCCTCGACGGCGGTCCGCCGGCGCAATCCTCGGTCGAGGTGGATTTTGCCTCCTCGCCGAGCGCCTACGTGGTGGTGGGGCCCGATTACCGTGGCCGCATGCGTCCACGCATTATCCAGGGCGGTGCCCCGCCTCCCGAACCCGCGGAGCCCGCTGGCGGCACGGAATTGCAGCGATGACGAGGCGGGGCCCGGCGCTCTATTTGAGCTCCGCAGTGCTCGTCGCTTTGGTGCTGGTTTTCTCGCGGGCCTCCGCCGGAATATTTTTACCCCCGGCCATCGACGGGGACCTGCGCGATTGGGAGGCCGACGGACAACCTGTCGCGGTGTCGGCCTGCGCGGACCGCATCTATCTGCGCCTCACCCTGCCCCAAGCCGTGGTTTTGCAGGACAACAGCGGGGTGGTCATTTATTATGACACAGATGACAACCCGTCCACCGGCCTGCCCGCGCACGGGTTGGGAGCCGAGATTCGCTGGAGCGCGGGCAGGCGCTCCGGCACGGCTTACACGACGGGGCCCGATGGTTTGACCAGCCGCACCGTCCGTCATCCTGAACTCGGCTTGCGCGCCGCGCCGGTGCTCGACAGCAGAGACTTCGAGGTGGCCATCCGGCGTCCGGCCGCGGGCACGGGGACATTCCGCGTGGCCGTGGAATGGAACGGACAGCTCTGGGGCGTGGCGGTGGCGACCTACCGCGACGGGCGCGTGGTCCGCGGTCTCACCCCGACACGAGCTCCGCACACCGACCTGCGCGTGCTGGCCTACAATGTGCTCAGCGACGATCTCCTCGACCGTGCGGACAAGAAGGACCGATTCTTCGCCGAGTTCGCGGCGCTGCAACCGGATGTCATCTGCTTCACCGAAATCTATGCCCACGATGCCGAGACAACGCGCGCGCGGGTCGCCGGGGCTTTGCCCTACATGGTGGAAGCTTCGGGGGACGGAAGCTTGGACAGCCGCATTGTCAGCCGTCATCCCATCCTCTTTTCCGAGCCCAATGGTTCATTCCATGCCGCGCGCGTGCGCCGTGAGGACGGAGCGATGGATGTCATAGTGCTGACCGCGCATCTGCGATGCTGCAACCGCGACGATATCCGCAAGGTCCAACTCGAGGCCATCACCGGCTTCGTAACGCGCTTGCGCACGGGACAACTGGACGGCGTGCCCCCGGATTTGCCGGTCATCTTGGCCGGCGACCTCAATCTCGTGCGCGAGGACACGCCGGCGTTCCTCGCGCTCCAGCAGGCCACGGGCTTGCGTCCGTTGCCCGCGCTGCATTTGGACTCGCTGGAGGACCACACGTGGCGCGATGACAGCAGCAGCTACTCGCCCGGCCGTCTTGATTATATTCTCGCCGGCCCGGGTCTCGTCAGCCGCCGCGCTTTTGTTTTCAAGTCGGCGAATCCTCCGTCGGACCACTTGCCGCTGGTGGCCGATCTGGCCATCGATGCGGATGGCAACGGGCTGGGGGACCAATGGGAGCGCGCCTACTTCGGTCTCGCCGGCCAGGATCCCGCAGCCGATCCGGATGGGGACGGTTTCACCAATGCCGAGGAACAACGCTCGGGCACGGACCCCACAGCCCGCGGAAGCCGGCCGGAAATGGTCGCAAGCGTTGCTGAAGGCCGACTTCAACTGGGCATGCTCGGGGCCGGCCCGGGTCG
>CAZEYV010000168.1:0-18759 GCA_964516705.1 uncultured Chthoniobacter sp. | reverse complement strand
CGCCCGGGCCCGGGGGAAAGAAGGCCGCCGGATGGGGAAGGAGAAACCCCCCCGCCATGACCCCCGCCGCCATGGCGACGAAAATCCACAGTGTGAGATAGCGGTCCAGAAAGGACATCCGGCGGGCGATCGAGTCCGACATGATCAGGTGGTGGCAACGCGGCGAGGGCGAACGCCGCGAATCTTCGACAGATTCTGCAAATCACGACGAAAGATGGCTTCCTCCGCCGCGAAATCCTGCAGGCAGGCCAGATTGGCCTCGAGCAACGGGGGGCGCCGTTCGGGCAAACGGTAGATGATCCATTTGCCGTCCCGCTCGGTCTCGACCATCGCGTGGCCTCGCAGGTAGGCGAGATGGCGCGAGACCTTGGCCTGCGGTTCACCAAGGATGTCCTGCAGGTGGCACACACAGAGCGGCCCGTGCAGCAGGAGATGGACCACGCGGAGGCGGGTAAGGTCGCAGAGACACTCGTGGATGCGGACCAGATTCACGGGGAGGAAACATATTCGCCCGCACGAATATCTGTCCAGCCTTATTCCGGGCCAGGGGCGCGTGACGGTGCGCGTCCCGCGTTGCGTTCAGCCTAGAAAGGAAGTTGAGGGTCTACAGTTGAGGGTTGAGGGACTGAAAATCAAAGGCTTGCCCGTTTCCGCTCCGTCACCCCAAGGGTGATGCCCGCCTTCGGCGTGTCAGCTTGCTGCCCAGTCTCTCAACCCTCATCGCTCAACTCTCATCTCTGCTTTTAGGTTCAGTCCTCGAGATCGACGTTTTGCATGCCCATGCGGCTGCCGGGCACGGTGAACTCGGAGAAGCGCGAACCCGAAGCGGTGGGATCCTGTTCGAAGCCGGGACCGCCGGTCGGCGATTGGGCGGCTTGGCAACCCGTGAGGATCACGGCGGCCGAGACGAGAACGAGCGGGAGCGAAAGATTTTTCACGGGGATATCCTACGCGCGGCGTCCGTCGGATTCACGGTTTTTCCGCGGCGCAGCAGACCGTATTTCACGATGCAGCGCAGGGCGCTGACGCCGTCTTTCCAGTTGATTTTTTTGCCTTCGGCGTAGGTGCGGCCGTAGTAGGCCACGCTGACCTCGTAGATACGCGCCCCGGATCGCGCCACCTTGGCCACGATTTCCGGTTCGAAGCCGAACCGCGGCTCCTCGATGTCTATTCTCTGCAGCAGGTCGCGGCGGAAAACTTTGTAGCCGCATTCCATGTCGGTGAGGTTCAAGTCGGTCACCATATTGGAAAGCAAGGTGAGAAAGTGGTTGCCCAGCGAATGCCAGAAATAAAGCACGCGGTGGCTGGATCCGCCGGTGAAGCGCGAACCGAACACCGCATCGGCCGCATCGCGCAGGATCGGTTCGAGCAGACGCGGGTAATCCGCTGGGTCGTATTCAAGATCGGCATCCTGCACGAGCACGATGTCGCCGGTCGCCGCCGCAAAGCCCGTCCTCAGCGCGGCCCCCTTCCCCCGGTTGCGCTCATGGCGCAGAGCCCTTACGTGATCCGGATGCGCCGCGGCCAGCCGCGACAATTCCTCCCACGTGCCATCGGTCGAAGCATCGTCCACCACGACCAGTTCCGCCACCTCCGGCCGTGCCAGCACGATACCGGCCACCTTGCCGATCGTGGCTGCCTCGTTGAAAACGGGCATGACCGCGGTCATGCGATTCTTGGTTGGGACAGGCGGGCTCACGGAAAAGCCGATGCTGCCAAAGCCGGAGGCACCCAGCCACGGCGGACCATCACGTTCGGGCGGACGGGCCCGACAAGTGTCAGTTGCTCTGCGGCAGTGTCGCCTGGACGCGATAGAAGATCTTACCGCCCGCTACCGGTTGGGTGACGGAAGCGGCCTGATATCCGGCCGGGGCGGCGTTGGTTGAAGCAGTGACGGTGGCACCGCTAGGAGCGAAGGGCGTTGTCAGGTTGGTGGTCGAGAGGAAGACGTAGGACGGCACGTCGTTGGTGCTTCCGCTGCGCTGGAAGAAAGAGACGATCAGGTTGTTCGAGGCGACCGCCGCGGAGGAAAGCGCCTGGTTGCCGACCGTCGGATCGGTCCCGAAGGCGTATTCGGCCACGTTTTTGAACCCGTCACCGTCATAATCACCCTCCTTGTCGGTCAGGTCGGCACCCGGGTAGTCCTGGGTCCAAACGGTGTAGTCGTCCGCGACGGGCGCTTCGTCGCTGCGGACGACAAAATTGACTTCCCCGTCGGAGCTGAGGGTGATGGTCCCGAGGTAGTAACCTTGGGCGGCCGAAACACCGCTGATGTTGTTGGCGTTCTGCCAGGCAGTGGCGCCATTCGTGCTGGGTGAGATGCGGTAGAGGTCGAGCCCGAGAGCCACGTTGCTGACCGAGCCGTAGGTATAGGTGCTCGAGTTGAGCGACCCGATGAGCCCGCCTTGGATGGCGCCGTATGCAGTCGCGGGCGCGCCAGTCGGGCCGAAGGGATTTTGCAATTTGAGAGATGCAAGGCCTTTGTTGCCCTCGTCCGGCAAAGCGAACGGGTTGGCTGCCACTAAGTTGGTATTGCCTGCCGGCGAGTTGGCGCCGTTGATCGCGGAGGCTGTGCCGGCCGAGTTGCCAGTGTTCAAGGTGGCCGTCGAGGAGTTGGCTTGGCCGAGCGTGCCTGGACCAAGGCGGGGCTTGGTCACATAGACGGTGCGGGCGTAGTCCCCGTTGGAGACCGCAGTCGAGAGACTTGAGGTGGATCCATTATTGCCGGCCGCCCCGACAAAGAGCGAGGGGGACAAGGCTGTCCAGTCCGAGCCGTAAGTGGAGGTCAGAACTTGAGTCATGTTGCCGAGATCTATGACCGTGCCGTAGTTGGGGTCGGTCGGCGTGGCCGCGTTGCGAAATACCGACCAAGTGCTGCCCAGACTGAAAAAAGCAATTTGATCCGTGCCAGCCGAGCCGGTCGGATTGAGGAAGAAGAGCAACAGATCGTTTGGTTGGTAGCTGTCATCGGGAGCAGCCGTCGCTTTTTGGGCAGCGGGTGCAGCTAGGAGGGTGGCGGCCAGGGAGAGTGCGAGGAGTGATTTCATGAGGTATGCCTTCGGCAAATAAAGCTTATGTTTTCAGCAGGGCGTAGCCAGTGCTCAATTGTGAAATTTTCGTCACAATTGGCGGCCGTAGTGGCATTTTCTTGCAGTCCCCGGCCGGGTGACAGGCTGGTGACAGAATCGTCACAGCACATGTTCGGGAAATTTGCTATGTTTCATGACCTATGACTCCATCAAAAGTTGTTCTTTTCCTCACCGGGCTGCTACTGGTTGGTCCCTTGCGCGGTCAGCCTGGACAAGGGGACCAATTGGACGCGCTCACGGCCCGTGCGGAAGCCGGCGATGCCACAGCCCAGTTTCAACTCGGTCGGGCTTACTACCGAGGGACCGGGACGCCGAAGGACGAAAAAACGGCTTTGGCTTGGATTGAAAAATCCGCCGCGCAGGGGAACGTCGATGCCATCACCAGCATGGGCTTTTTCCACGCGCAGGGGATTGGCCTGGAGAAAAGCGAAGCCAGAGCGATCGAGTGGTTCCGCAAAGGGGCGGAAAAAGAGTCGGCCAGTTGCAAACTGAACCTCGGCCTCCTGCTGCGGCAGGGCAAGACGATCCAGACCTCGAGCGACGAAAGCCTGCGCTTGATGCATGAAGCCGCTGACGCTGGTTCGGTCGAGGCGCAGTCCTACTTGGGACAGCTCTATTTCATGGGTGATCGTTACCTCAAACCCGATTACGCCAAAGCCAAGCCTTATGCACTCAAGGCGGCCGAGGCTGGGGATCCGGCCGCGCAGAACATCATGGGTATCCTTTCGAGGGACGGCATCGGCCCCTCGGCGGACGGCCAAGACCAGGCCCGAGCCGAGGCGTGGTTCCGCCAAGCTGCCGAGCAAAATGAAGTCAAAGCGCAGGCCAATCTGGCACATCTGATGGGCGTGGCCTCGCCGGGCAGCACCAATCGCATCGAGGCGCTCAAGTGGCTCCTTCTCGCCAAAGACCGCGAGGAACCGACGGCGGAAAAGACATACAACGAAATCTCGCCGACCTTGTCGCCGGATTTGGAAAGAGAGGCGCGGGCCTTGGCGGCGCGATTTCATTTCAGGCAGGCCGGGAAAAAAAGGGCCCCGCAGGGCGGGGCGGCCGAGTGATGACAATGTGTCCGGGATTGCAAGACTTCCCCCGTCTGAGTTTCCACGGTCTCGGGGAACACATGCGCCTTCGCGCGGCACTTTGAGTCAAAGAGGTTCATTTGGCGAGGCGCCGATGAAAATGGCCGAGCCGGCCGTGCTGCCCGGGACCGGTGGAACGGCCAGAGGCTCGTTGCAGGGCAACAGACCATGAGTCCACGTTGAGGGACTGGGCCGCGCGGTCGGCAGGTGGCAGCGGCTTGCAGCCGGTGAGTCTGGGGCCTTCCATGGCGCGGGTGCCAATGCCACGCCAGAGGCAAGGCGGACTTCACGGCGACCAAAGCCGCCGGGACGGTCAAGGCGATGTCGGGGTGGCGGTGGCCCTTTGCTCGCGCACGGCTTCCTTGGCGGCCTCCATATGGAGGGCGTTGTAGGCCGCGTGCCCGTAGAGCTTGATATACTGCTGGTCGGCCGCGGCGCGGGCGGTTTCCCAAAGGGCACGATTCCGCCCCGAGGGATCGCCGGCCACGGCATCGATGAACTCGTTGGCTGCGCGGTCCAAAACCCGCCGTTGTGGCGGCGGCAAGGGCCGCTCGTCGAGAAACAAGGCCGGCAGCCTCGCTCCGGTAGGAACGGCCAGCGGCGGGCTGACGGCGATCTCGCCGGCGGGCGTGGCCGGGCTAAGTGGCTGCGGCCGGGCGTCGCGGCCGGTGGAGGTGGCGGAGGCTGTCATTCCCGCCATCCAACTACTCGTTGCCGGGGTCGACGGTGACAGTATGGTGGAATTCCCAACGGCATCGGAAGCCTTGATCTGCGGGATTTTTCCTCCGTTTGATGGGGCCCGTGGACCCGGCACGCCGCCCAACGCAGGTGAGGCGATCGGACGGCTCCGGTCGGCGGCTGCGGTTGCGGCGGATGTAATTTCTTCTGCAGTTGTCACCCGAATGCCGCCAGTTGGATCGCCGAGGCTCGTCGATTCGCCCTCTGGCCTGGGAGCGGACCGCGGCGAGAGGGAAGTTCGTTGGGCCGCGACCAAGTCGGCACCGTGGCCGCTCACAAACCAGGCGACTGCGGCCAGAGTCACGCCTACCAAGAGCAAGATGGCTGCCGATTTCATGTCGGTTTGTTCTTCTTTGGTGTGAAGCAAAATTGCCGGCGCCTTGCGGCGCCGGCAATGTGAGCCAATCAGGCTGGTTTGCTTTGCTTACAGGGCGCCGGGCACGATAGGGAAGCCATCGTCCGGACGCGACACCTGCATGTCGCCCAAGCGCAGACCGTTCGCGGTGACCTGCAGACCTTGGGGAATCCAAGTGCCCTTCATCGCAGTATACCAGGTGTTTTCGGTGGGGCTGAGCGAACCATGGTAGTACAGGTGCTGGTAGCTCCAAGGAGAGTAGGCACCTTGAGCGATCTTGTTGAAATCCGCCTCATTGAAGCCGGAGTTGTTGAAGTTGGCTCCGTCGGTGCTGGCCAGGGGCGTAATTTTCTCGCCGTTGAAAGCGATGATGCGGCCTCCGGCGCTGGCGGCGTTGCGGCTGTCCGCAGTGGAGAGCCAAGTCAGGAGATTGACTGGATCATTTTCGAGAATCGGAGTGGAAGTCTCACCATCATAAACGGTCACGCTAGCGGAGGCGAGGCCCATCAAGGTACGCAGGGCCGAGCTGCTGCTGTAGCCACCATTACCAACGGCGTCGTTCCCCCACAAGGTGGACGCGTCGCTGGTGCGGCCAGTGCGGAAAGGCACGCTGGTGTTGGTCAGGTTGCTTCCGATCGGCACCAGAGTGAGACCGGTGATGTCCGTGCTCGTCGTGCCACCTTGGACAGCAACGTATTGGTTGACCGCGTTGGCCACACCGTAGGTCCACTCGGTCAGGTAGGCCGAACGGGTGCCGGATCCGTCGTTGCGGCCGGTGGCGAGGAGGATCGTGGTGTCATCGGGATCACCCGTGAGCAGCGAGGCAGGCAGCGCGCCTTGGGCCCACAGAGCACGGCACTGCTGGATGGTCGCGTTGGTCAGGTTGGCCGGGGCGCCTTCGTTGACAATCATGGCGAAGGTCACCACGCCGACAGCCGAAGTGCCGACCGGGTTCAGCACTTCGTTATCCACCGGAGAGGTGCTCTGGTAGACGTCGGAGAAGCTGAACTTCGGACGCAGGGTTTCGGTCGGCGACGTCGTGCTGCCCTGGATGCTGCCTGTGTCGAGAAGGGCCGCGGTTTGCAGGAACGTCGGGTCGTTGTTGCCCGCGATGGCGTTCAGGCCCTCGGTGGAACCGTTGAACGAGGTGCGGATGACCGTGGTGCCGTTGATACCGGGGAAGGTGCCGGAGAAGACGGCTTTGTTCGAAGCAATCAGCTGGGAAAGGTTGTTCCCGTTGAAGTCGTGGCACACGTTGAAGCTGTTGCCAAGGGCACCGACCGAGGCGTAGGCATCGTAGATGGCCTGCATGGTGGCTTGGCGGAAGGCCGTAGCCCCCGTGATGGTGATTTCCGTCGTCTGCGCCATGGCCGACGAGGTGAAGCCGGCCGCGAGAGCGGCGGCGAGGATGGTTTTCAGTTTCATGGTTTTTGGTTGTGTAGTTGGGTGATGTTGGATTTGGTTGTGGGATTAGGACTGTATCTTGCGGCGGCGGATGACATGTGCGCCGAGGCCGGCGGCGGCCAGAGCGAGCAAAGCGTAGGTCGAGGGTTCGGGCACGGCCGCAAAGTTGACATCGCCGTTGTCGCTCAGTGTCACAGTGCCGAGGTAGTAACCTTGACCGGCTGTGACGCCTTCAATGTTGTTGAGGTTCTGCCAAGCAGCGTCGTTGTTGGTGCTCGGCGTGATGCGGTAAAGGTCGAGACCACCGACAACGTTGGCCAACGTTTGGCCCGAAACGGTGGGCATGGTGTAAGGAGTCGCGCTTAAGGCTCCGATGACGCCGCCTTGGATGGCGCCATAGGCCGTAGCCGGCGCACCAGTGGGACCGAACGGATTTTGGTTATCCAATGTTGTACGCGAATCGGGGAGCACCGCCGGGTTGGAAGTTACGAAGTTGGTATTTCCGGCGATCGAGTTGGCGCCGTTGATTGCAGAGGCCGTGCCGGCCGAGTTGCCGATGTTAAGAGCGGCTGCCGACGAGTTCGCTTGGCCGACGGATCCGGCACCGAGGCGGGGCTTGGTGATATAAACAGTGCGGGCGTAGTCCCCGTTGAGGACCGCTGTTGAAAGGCTCGAAGTGGAGCCGTTGTTGCCGGCCGCTCCGACGAAGATCGAGGACGAGAAACTTGTCCAGTCGGTTCCGTAAGTGGCGTCCAAGATGTCATTAATGTTGCCAAGGCTGATGACCGTGCCGAAGGTTGGGTCGGTCGGAGTAGCCGCGGCACGGAACACATTCCAAGTGCTGCCGAGGCTGAAGAGCACAACTTCGTCGCCTCCTGTAGTCCCTTTCGGGTTGAGGAAGAACATCATAAGGTCGTTCTGCTGGTAGCTGTCGTCCGGCGTGGCAAAGGCGCCCGCCGATGTGAGGGCCAGCGCTCCGCCAGCGAGGGCGAGAGTGCGCATGGATTGTTTCATGGATTTCATAGTGATTAGTTTTCGGTTTGTGTCGGGTGTTGAAGAGCGCTTGGAGTGGCAGGCAATCCCGCACTCAACATGGCAAATATGCGTTCCGACCCAGTGCGGCGGAAGGAAAAGGTTGTGAATTTTTCGTCACTTTTCCGCGGGTGTGGGCACCGCCCTTCGGTAGACTGTCCAGTGGGCTCCGGAGACCGGGGCGGAGCGGTGGATCGAGGGTGCATCGTAGGTATTGCCGTGGAGTTCGATGGCGTCCCGCGGAGCGATCGGGGGGTCCTCTTGACCGGTATAAACGATCCAATCGGCACTCTCCTCCGCCGCCCGCGCCTGCGGGATGAGGGTAAGACCTTCCAACCCCGGATCAGAGCGCTTGAAATGGGCAAGAATGAATCCCAGTTGCATCTCGGTGTTGGACACAATTTTCCCGCCCGCGGCGGGCTCGGAGGCGATGCGGGCCAAGGCGGAGCCATAGTCGCCGCGGCCTTGTCCGATCAGCGCAGCCAAGCGCGGGATCTGGCCGGCCACCATGGCGGCCAGCAGGGCGGCCAAGGCCGCCCGCCAGACCGGTCCCCGGGAGGTTGCCGCTCCGGCCAACGGAACAGCGAGCAAGTAGACAAACGGCAGGCAGACCAAAAAGTAGCGAAAATAAAGATAGGTCGTGTCGGTTGCCAGCAGGGAGAGCGCGGGAAAAAACGCGACAGCCCCCGCGAAAAACACACGTGTGCCGGGATCGGGAAAGCGGCCGAAAACCAGCGCGGCAGTCATCGCGGCAAGGCCCGCCAAGGCGATCGGCCAGTGCCCCGGCCCGGCACCCGGGATACCGAACGAATAGCCGAAGAAATGCGCCAGAACCTGCGGCAGCGTGTATTCGGGACCGCCGGCAATGATCATCACCCGCAGAAAAAGGAACCAATACAACGCGGACGCGGCCAGCGGCACGCCGAACCAGAACGCGGCTCCGCCCAAAGTCCGCACCCAACTCCCGCCCCGTACCCGGCAGTCGACGAGGAAATACAGCCCGAGCGCGGCGAGGATGACGAGAGAGGTTCCGTGCGAAAACATCGCGCCAAGGCAGAGCAGCCAGAATGCGGGCACACGCCAAAACAGGCCGCCATCGGCCCTCGTGGACACAACCAGCCAAGCCCCGAGCAGGCAGGCCAAGGCCGGCGCGTAGCCGCGGGCTTCGCTCCCGTAGAGCACGAGCGGAAACGAGGTGGCGGCGAGCAGGAGCGGCACCCACGCCAATCTTTCCGACAACCGCCGCGCGGCGAGCCAAACCAGCACCAGCACGACGAGGCCCGCCAGCATAGACAGGCCGCGGTAGACCCACGGGTGACGGTCCTCGCCCGCCAGCATCAACCAGAGCGTGTTCAACGGATGATTGTTGTCGTGGCGGTAAAGCTCGAGAAGGTTCCAGGGATGCTGCGCCGAGCGCGCCCATTGCAGCGAGAGCAACTCGTCGAACCAGAGCGTCCCGCGCCCGGCGGCGACGATGAGCGCGGCGCCAAGCAGGAGGAGTCCGGCTATGACAAACCTTCCGTTCACGGCGCGGCGTCCAGCTGCCGCAGATAGGCTTGCACGCGCGGCTCACCGGGGCGCCATGCCAGCGCCTCCGCGAATTGCGCACGCGCTTTGTCCGGTTGCCCCGACTCGAAATGATAAATGCCGCGGTAAAAATGGGCTTCGAACTCGTTCTGTGCAGGAATGAAAGCCACCACACGGACAGACTGAGTATCGATGCCGGTGCTCGTCGGTATGGGATAGGCGAAGGGCCGCAACCAGACCGGGAACTTCTCGCTCTTGAGGACCTCGTCGAGATAGGACGGGGCCGGCTTGCTTTCGCCCCGCGCCTGGGCCAGGAGGCCGGCGTAGGCCTCGCCGAAATTGCTCCACGAAGGGACCACGATATGGGTCACACCCGCCTCGGACAACAGGCGCTTGGTTTCCTCCTCCGTGCCGGCGGCGAACATTTCCGCCGCTTTTTTCAGACCCGGCATATTTTCCCAGTATAGAGTGCCGAGCACCCGCACGCCGCCATGGTAAGCCATCTCGGTCGAGGTGTTGGGTCCGGTCAGGACGGTCGGCACTTGCCCCGGGCTGGCTTGCAAGAGGCGGTGGGTGACATCGCGGACCAAAAGGTTGCCACCGACGTCCTCGCCGAGGGGGGCGTCAAGGCAGGTTCGCTCCGCTTTGGTCGCGAAGGCCGCCGCCGGCAACGGACCGAGCAGAAAGGCGACCCACGGCACAGCCGCCACGAAGGCCAAGCCGCGGGTCAGCCAAGGGGAACCCGCGGGCAACCGACAAACCGCCGCGACCGACAGAAGTCCCCACAGGGCCCACAGGGCCAAAGCGGCCGACGACCAGCGAACCTGCAAAAACGAGAGCACCTGCATGATGGCTGTGGCCGGCAGCAGCAGCAAAAGCGCCCGGCGGAAAAGCCCGTCGCCCATACCGGAAAGCCACAAAGCCAAAGCGCCGGCGAAGATGACCCAGATCCAGAAATAGAGAATGATCCAGACCAGCGCGTTCTGCTCCTGACCCTTCCATCGCAGGATGCCCGCGATGCTCTGGAACTCGGAAATGTATTCCTTGTGCAGGGCGAGCAGGAAGGTGTCGGAAACCCAGAAAACCCGGTCGCCGGCCAGGATGATCGCGGCGACCGGCGCGGCCGCCGCCAAGACGCAAAGCACCGCCTTCGCCCAGTCCCCGGATTTGCGGAACGGAAATTTCCCCTCGCGCCGCCCCTCGAGGATGCGGAAGAGCAGCCAGCCGCCGCCCAGCCAAGCGAAAGCGTAGAGCGGGTGGTTGACTTCCAGCCGCCAACCCATGTGCCGCGGGAAGTATTCGAGAAGGTAAAAGGCGAGGCTGCCGAGGCATCCCGCCACGCCCCAGTCGAGCCAAAGATCCGGGCGCAGGGGCGATGGCTCTTTGCTGCGGGCGAAAAACCAGCCCGTGAGCAAACCCCCGGCCCCGAGGCCGGCCAGAATCGGCAAAGCCGTCGAGGCGCTGACCCACAGAGCCGCCGCCCCGGTCAGACCGGAAGCGGCAAACCAGCGCGGAGCTGCCGCATCGGTGCGCCGGGCAAAGCCCGCGCCGCCGGCGATCAGAGACAGCGCACTGACGGAAGCAAAAACGAGGACGATGCCATGGTGGTCCGCCTCGCCAAGTTCGAAGGTGCGCACCACGCCCTGCGTGGTCAGCAAGACGAGCAGATAAAAGGTCGCCGGCAGCCAGCCGAAGGCCCGCCAAGCTGTCCACCACAGCGCGCCGAAAAACAGGACCAGCAGCAACGGACCCGCGGCCACGGCGGCATCGGCCACGAACCATTCGGCCGCCTGGCCCGTGCCCCACGAGCGCACCCAAGCCAGCATTGCCAAGACCCACATGAGGAACGAACTCCAGTGCACCTCGCGCCCGTCGGGTGCATTGTCCAAGGCCGTTCCGCGCACGCGCCAAGTCCCGTCGCGCAGGAGCTTTTTGGTGTGCACCACCCACCAGCGCGCGTCGACCGAGGAGTTGGGCAGCACGAGGTGTTCTTCGCGGGCGCCGGAGGGCAACTTGACCGAATGCGGCGGCACATCGCTGAAGCTGACCGCGGAAGTTTTTCCAATCATCGACCAGCGGGCGAAGCCGGCCGCGGCCAGGGCCAACAGGCTGAGAACAAGACAAAGGGTCAGCGAGACGCGCACCGGGCGCGGAGCGCCACGGGTGGAGAGAGCGGCAGCGGATACGCGGGTCAAAGCACTTCCTCGTCGGAAGACGATCCGGCCCGCGCTTCGCGCTCCTCGTCTTCTTCTCGTCCCTCCCCTCCGCCGTAGCCGAGCACCTCGACGGTGATGGTTGAGGGCGCCTGATCCTGGGTCGCGGCCGAGTCGGGGCGACCCTGCTGCGCCACATCCGAGGCGGCGCTCGAGGTCGCCGCCGTGGAAGAGGCGGCGGAACTCAGACCGGCAACATTGGGAGCCGCCGCGGGAGCCGCCGCAGGCACACCGGCCGAGGTGCCGCCAGCGGAGATGTTGTCCGCGTTGACCACCTGCGCGGCCGCGATGGTGATGTCGCCGGTGGCGCGGATCCCGGCATCGCCCGCATCGACGGTGCCTTCGGGAGCAAGCAGGGTGACGGCGCCGGGCTCCACGTCCTCGACCGAAGCCAGGACGCCGATGCCACCGCCGGTGGCCAGTCCGCCGAGATCCGTCACGATGTCGGCGCTCGTTGCATCGACGAGCACGCGCGTCGGCGGTGCCGTCACCACAGTCTTCGGCGCGGTGCCCGCCGCGATGTCACCGGAGGACGACCAGATGGTCAGGTCGCCACCACGCAGGGTGAAGATGCGGGCACGGCCGATATCGACATCGCCGTCGGTCAGGACGAAGAGCTCGCCACCGTATTGCGTCACCATACCTGGAGGCGTCAGCGGGTTGCCGAAAATGTCGGAGGCCATGGTCAGACCGCCGCCCGGCGCCGCCACGGTGATCGACCCGCCGCTGGACGTGCGGACGTCGCGGGCCCGCGTGTAGACTGTACCCTGCCCGGCAGACCGTCCGAAAATTTCATCGACCACCTCATAACCGCGACTGTAGTCGCCGGTGGCCGCGGCCGCGGCCCCCACGGTTTTCAATTCTCCGAAGAGCTGACGTAACGCACCCACCGCGCGGTGCTCCGCCGTGTCGCCGAGAAAACCGCGAGCGGACGAGCCGAGCGGACCGGAGAAGTCCAACGTGCTGCCGGTCAGGCCGACGGCTGGTCCCCCGCCCGGCGCGCCAACCCCGGCCATGGCCACGAGATGGGCGCCGTCGAAGGAAAGGAACGGATTGCGCTGGCGGCCGATGCTGGTCAGGCCGACACCGGTGCCGTCGATGAAGTTGGCCCCGATGCCCAGATCAAGGTCGCGGCCGGCCAACACCTGAAGAATGCCCTGTCCGCCGATCTGGATATCGCCGGCCAACGCGGAGGTGGCCACGGGCCGGCCGGCGGCGTCCCGGACGACGGTGTCATTGGCCGCGTCTATGACGATGTTTCCGGCGGAAAGGTCGGAGGCCAGCGTGCGGCGGGGCGAGTTGGCGTTGAACGGAATGATGTCGCGTCCGGCCGAGACGACGGAAATGTCGCCGCGATCGACGTGCTGCAAATAGAAAGCGATATCGGTAATGTCGCGGGAAGCCACCGCGCGGACACTGCGGGGCGCATAAAGGACCAGACCCGTGATGTCCCCGCCGCCCGCGTAGATCCGCACCGGCTCGGGATTGCCCCGATGGAGGGGCACGGGGGCATGCAGCGCCGATTGGATGTCGATCGTGGCAAAGACCCCGCTGAAAGAGCCGGTCTCGCGGAACATCGGACTGACCGAGGCCCAAGGATCGGCCGTGGTCTGGCGGATGGTCAGGAAGCTCGTGCTGCCGCTGACTTCCTGGATGCCGCGGGGTGCAGCCACGCCGGGCAAACGCGACGGGTCGGCATCGGACACGTTGAGCCGCGAAGCCGTCCAAGCCATCAGGTTGCGCGTGACACCCCCGACTTGGCGGCTGACAGGACCGCTCGGAGCGAGGCCTTGGTAGGCGCCGGACGCCAACAGTTGCAAGTCACCGGTGGCCGAAGGCAGGAGGTTGAGCGAGCCGACCACGGTGAGGTCGCCGCCGAAGGCCGTGCTGCGCAGGACCGGCAAAGCCGTTGAGGCGACGGTGCGGAAAGTGTCCAGAGAGGTCTCCGCAAGGCGGAGCCACGGGCGATAGTAGCCCGCCGAGCCCGGCGACAGGGCCGAACCTTGGCCGTAGGCGGCCTCGAGAAGAGAGGCCTCGCCGACGGCCAGGCGGTGCGTCACACTTCCGCCATAGGACGCGACTGACACCGCCGCCGATGGGTCGAAGGGTAGGAACTGGGTTTTATACCAGAACTTGTTGTTCAAGCCCTGCGGCTGGAGGAAAGCCGCAGCCGCCGGACCGAGCAGGACGTCCCCGCGCGCGCCCACGTCGAATTGCGTCCGGCCGCCGAAGAGCGTGACCGCCTGCCAGGTGGAGGCGTCGAGCGGTTCGCTGCCCGAGAGGCGGCCGGGCGAGATGCTGCGCGCTTCGTTGGAGGTAATACCGTCGCCGGCGCGGAGGGTTCCGAGTCCGCGCTCGACGTAGTAGGAACCGCCGTTGATGCTGCCGCCGGCCGTGACTCGCAAGTCCCCGCCGCCCGTCTCGCGCAACCGCGCCGCATCGGGGGCCACATTGGCGCCGGTGCCCGGATCGCGACCAGGCATGCGTGCGCTCGTCGGAATGGCCGCGTCGGCGTTGATCAGATCGCGCGCGGCCGACAGGCGGACATCGCCGCCGCCCAAAGCGCCGAAGCCTTGGAAGAAGCTGCTGTAATCGGTCCACCACGCAGTCGAGGCCGACGGGTCGGAGAAGCCGCCGAAGCCGGTCAGAGTCACCGGGGCAAACAAGCCGGTAGCCGGATCGACCAGTCCGCGGCGGTAAAGCCAGTGCGTGGGCATCTGCATCGAGGAGTCGGCCACCACGCTGCCGTCATCCAAGCGGGCGAACCGACCGATGTCCCGCGCGGAGGCAATCCACACATCGCCCCCGGCAAGACCGAAGTAAGGTCGGTAATTTTGCTGCGGAGCGCCCAGTCCGCTGCGTCCGCCTTGGTCGGGATGGCGCGACGGTGCGGTGACCGGCAACGCAAAATCGCCCGCGGTATAAACCGCCGTGCCATCGGCCACGGCCGCGCCCGCGGTGTAGATCGTCGCGAACGGATTGCGCAACTGGACATCGCGTCCGGCCGCGACTTCGATGCGGCCCGTACCCGTGCGGATCACTTCATAGCGTGTGCCGCGGTCGTTGTTGTTGGCGGCGTTGTTGATGCGCACCGTGTCGGCCGTCTGACCATCGGGCCCGATCGCGGCCCCCGCGCCGCTCGTGGAAGAATTCGGCACCGCCCGGTCAAAGAACTCCCCGACCAGAACCGATCCTTTGCCGGGTTGTGCGAGATCGAGGGCGGCGAGTCCGGCCGTGCGGCGGAAATCGGCGGCACCCGCATCGGTCCCGGAAGCCAGGCGGAAGCTCCAGGATTGCGTGTTGAGCGGCAAGGCCTCGTTGATCGGTTGCAGGGGCGCGAGCCAGAGCAGGGAGTGGCCGCTGCCGGCGTAGTTGGCCGAGGTGCCCTTTCTGATCGGCGTGAAACCGTCGCTCAGCGCGTTGTTAAAGACCAAGTCGCCGGCGGAGCGGAGCGTCAGGACGCCCGGGGCCCGGCGCGAACCGTAGCGCCAGCCGGACAAATCCCAATCCGCATCCGACAGGCCCTCGATGTTGGTCGTGCCGGTCACGTTAGCCAGCCCGAGGGTCAGATCGCCGCCGGGGTTGATGACTTCCACGCCCGGGGCGAGCACGAAGATGCCGCCCAACCCCGGGTTTGCAGCCAGAACGCGCGCCGTGACGGCGGCCTCACCGGCATTCATGAAGGCCGCATTGTCGGCATCAATCGCGTTCCGTAAGGCTCGGTTCATCACCCCGCCGGCCGGTTGGTAAACGCGGAAGGCTTCGGCCAAGATGGACGAACCACCGCCGATGGTGCTGCCGATGGATGCAATACCGACCTCGTTCCCCACCCGCGGCGCGCGCAGGTGCAGCGTTCCTTCGGATCGGCCGAGGAACGCGCTGGAACCCGGTGCGGTGTAGGATCCGGCCACAAATTCGCCGACCGAAAGATCGATGCGGGAGCCGGCACGAAGGTTCAGGAGCGCCGCCGTGTTCGCCACGCCGTTGATCGCATTGCCGGCCTCGAGCGCGATGTGACCGCCTGTGCCCGCGTTGCTGAATTGCTCCGCCGCCACGGTGAGCACCGAGCCGTCGGCCAAGGTCAGGCTGCCGCTGGTGACCAAAGAAATCCGGCCGCCGGTCACTCCCGAGGCGTCGATCGTGCCGGCCACCGTGATGTCGCCGGCGTCGGCGGACAATGCATAGTCGCGTACGCGGGTGACGCCCGCCACGGCCACATCCCCGGTGCGCACGCGCAGATTGCGCGCTTGGAAAAATCCGGCGTTATCGAGATCGTTTCTCAGCGCATCGAAATCGGCCACCGATCCGGCATCGAGGGTGAAGCTTCCGCCGGTGCGCCCGGCGCCGGCCGAGCCGTCCAAAGCACCGGCGATGTCGAAAACGCCGCCCGGCGACCGCACGGTGAAATGTCCGGCGTCACCGCCACCGGTATGCGCCGCCACCGAGACATCGCTGCCGGACAGCAGCCGCACGCTGCCTTGACGGGCGGTCAGATCAATCGACCCGCCGTCGGTGTAGCGGGTGACATCGAAGAACTGGCGGGCTTGTCCCCCGGCAGCCAGTCGTCCGGAAACCTCGATGTCACCCGCGGTGGCGGTGGCGGCGAGCACGCCCGCAGGAAGCAAAACATCGGAGGCCAGATTGACCGAGGCGCCTTGCAAATTCAGGCGCGCACCCAAGCCCGGGGCGACCACGGAGGATCCGGCGCGATGCAAAGCCAGCGCCCCGGTGGCATTGATGTCGTAACTGACCCCCTGCCCACCGACCAGTGCCGGGGCGTTGAAAGTCGCATCGCCGACCAGGGAGAGCGAACCGCCGGCCCCGGCCAAAACTCCACCCGCGGCCGTCGCCGCAAAGTTGTCATAGCCACTCACGGAGAGCTGCCCCGGACCCAGCAGCAGGCGGGAACTTTGCGCGGACAAACGGCCCGCGGAAGCGGCGGGCGCCGCCAAATCGATCATGCCGGCATTAGGCCGGGCGAGATAGACATCGCCGGCCCGAATGACCGCACCGGCCGGGCCCGCGCCATAGCCGCGCAGGCCGGAAGCGAGCAGCTCGAGACGCGCCAAGTCGGCGCTGCCCAGGGTTCCGTCGCCGTAGAAATCAATGGTGCGGTAGCTGAGGAGCCGGAGGACATCCGACTCGGAAGCGCGCTGGAGCAGACCGCCGCCGAGGACCAGATGGTCAGTCACGGCGCTGCCGGTGAGCGCGGGATTGCTGCCGTCGAGCAACAGGCTAATTTGTCCGCTGCCCAGCGTGAGACTGCCAACCCGCACGTCGAGGGAGCCGTCGAGGTCCGCGGCGTAGGTGGAATCGACGATCACGCCCGCGCCGGCCAGCGTCACACCGGCACCGATCGTCACTTTCTGGCTGGTGGCCGAGGGTTTTCCGCTACGTGTGATGGCCGCATTGGCATCGGCACTGACGCGGACCAAGGCGCCGTCACCGCCCAGCAGCAGGCGTTCGGCGGCGCCGCCGATGGAGCCGGTGGCCAACACGGCGGATCCGGCACCGATGGTGACCGTGTCGCGGGCGGTCAACGTCAAATCGGCCGCCGTGAGGGAGCCGTCGAGCGTGACCGATCCGGAACGCGTCTCGACCGAGGTGTCTGCGGTACCCGCGCGCCGCACACCGCCGATGAGGACGCTGCCGGCCCCCCAGCTGCTGATGGCGTCCGCGTCGAGGACGGCGGTCGAGCCTGCGGGAGCGCTCCCGCCGGAGCCTACGACATAAATGTCGGCCAGGCTGCTCAGATCGATGGCCGCGGCGCGGCCGGCCGCGGTGCTGCGGGCCAGGACAAAAGCGGCGAAGCTCAGACCGTTGTTGCCCTGCATGCTGAGGCGCGCGGAGTCGGCGGGCAGCGGCTGGACCGCGGCGAGGTCGAGTCGGCGGGCCGCGTCGGCGAGGAAGGGCGAGGCGAGATACAATTCGTAGGCGGCGCGGCCGGCCAGGACCTCCGGCGGGACCACCTCGAAGGCCGTCCGCAGCGGTCCGGGGCGACCGGCGGGGTTGAAAGCGTTGCGCACGGAGCCCGGAACAATATAGGACCCCTCGTCGATTTGCACGGTCCGGCCGGACGCCAGACCGGTGCGCGAGGCAGGCGACATGGTGCTGCGGGCGGTGGCCGAACCGACCAAGGCGCCTTCGTCTGGGATGACAAGGAAAGCTCCGGGCAGCACCGCGTAGCGCCGCGGCAAGAGGGTGTGGGAACCGGCCGCGAGGCCGGGCAAAGCGGGGAGCACCGCTTGTTCGCCGAGGCGCAGACCGTCGGTCGTGAAACCGGGGTCGCCGGCCAAGGCGCCCGAATTCGGTCCGCTGTTGAACGGGCTGAAGGGAGCCTGCGGCGCGGTGAAGCCGGGCAGGATGGCATACGAAAGCGGCACCTCGCTCCAGTAACGGCTCTCCAAAGGTTCAGGGGCGACGGCGAAGTCCGCGGGATCGAGATCCGCCCGCGCCGACCACATCCGTCCCTCGTGCATGACCAGGTCCCCCGCATTGTAGGAGGCCCCGGGAAGCCAGACGCCGCCCGCTGTGCCCAGCAGGTCGATGCTGCCTCCGATCCCGGGGACCCAGCGGTAAGCCGCCAGGTCACCGCCGCCGCGCAAGTCCATGACAGAACCGGCGCGCGCATCCACGGTCTCCGCGCCCAGGCTGACCGCGTTCGCGGGCAGGCCGGAGGCGGTGACATCCACGCCGCGCGGATCGATCCAGCCGAGGCCGTCGGGACTCAGGCCGAAGGGCACCAGCAGGCCTTGGCCGGAGACGGAGGTGAGGCTGCCGGAGGCCAGCACCAGCTGCCGCGTCAGCGGAGCGGCCGCGCCCGGGCCGGCCACGGGATTGAACGGCGCGTCGAGGGCCGCGGTCGCAGACTCGGTGTCCGAGCCATCCCAGCCGAGCGTGATCGAACCAAAGGGCGCGCGCAGCGTTCCGGCCTGCATGATTTCCGAAGCGAAGACGCGCAGGCGGCCGCCGGCCGAGAGCGGCGCCCCGGGGCGGCCGAGACCGGTGATGGTCACCGAACCCGCCGTGCCGCCCGCGATATTGTCATAAGCGAAAACATCGAAATCCGCGAGTGTCACGGGGTAAATCTGCCCGGCCCGCAACTCGAGGGTGCCCGCCACATTGAGGCTTCCGCTGCCGCGGAGATCCCCCGCCCCGGCTGAGAGGACCGTGCTCCCTACCCCCTGCAGCGAAAGGTGGCCCGCGTCGATGAGCGAGGCGCCGATCTGCAGTGCGCCCGGACCACCGGAGGGAGGGACGAAAAGCTGAGGGGTCGAACCTGCGACGAACCGGCGGAAAGGCACGAACACATCGTTCGG
>CAZEYV010000167.1:0-3096 GCA_964516705.1 uncultured Chthoniobacter sp. | reverse complement strand
GTGCCGCCGCCCGCGCTGGAGTTGGCGTAGCCCCGGTAGCCGTCCCGGGCGGATATGACACGGCGCAGGACGGGGAGGTCGGGGATTTGTCCGTCGATGTAAAGGTCCGGCGGGTCGATGCGAAGGGATTGCCCGCCGAGGCCGGCGAGGCGCTTGATGTAGTATTGCGAGCCCATGCCCGGCGCGATGTTGGCCTCGATGCGCGGGATGTCCGTGGTGCGGAAGACGAAAACATCGCCCAGAGCCGGGCGGACGAAATTGTAGGAGACCTTGTCGACAAACAATTGGTCGCCGGCATCGGCGTGTCCGCGCACCACGGGTTGGCCGGCGACGAGGGGGCGTCCGGGCTGGATCCCGAAATCGCGCCGGACGACATCCATCGGCGCGGGCACGCGGTAGGTGCGGGTGCGGGTGATGATTTCGGTCGAGGTGAAAAAGTGGAACCGGTTGACCTCGCGCAGGCCGATGACGGTGTCGTCTTCCTTGGCCGTGACGTCGATGTAGGTGCGTCCGCGCAGGAGGAATTCGGCGGCGCGGACCAGCGGGTTGGGCAGCGGGTCGACGGTCGGCGTGCCGGTCACGCCGTAGAGGGTCGGCTGCATCGAGCCGGTGGGGATTTTGAAAGGTTGGAGGAAATAGGCGCGGACGCCGAGGGCGATGACCAGGGCGACGAGGATGACCTCGGTGTTTTCGCGCAGCCCGGCCAGCGGCGGGCGGGGGGCGGCCTGGTCGAAGAGTTCATGCAACCGGGCGGTCGACTGCTCGATGCCGGTGCGCTCCCCTTTGCGCAAGGCGACCTGCAGGCGGGTGATGCGATCGTTCAGGTCGACGATCTGTTTGGCCGGAAGAATGTCGCGGCGGTAGCGCAGGAGCTTGCGCGCGGCGCGGAGCACGAGTTTCGCCTCTTTGCGGTAGCGGGGCGTGAGGAACAGCATGATCGGCCGCGCAGTCTCGGGGGCCGGGGGGCAAAAGGCAATGCCGGGGACGGCATGACGGCTGGGCAGGCGGCGCGAAAAGCCCTTTAATGCCCGGATGAAGCTGCACCGCGCGATTTCGCTGGACCGTCCTTTGCTCGTCGTTGCCCTGGAGGAGGAGGCGCGGCATTTGCACGTCGAGGAATGGCCGGTCTTGGTCACCGGGGTCGGCAAAATCTGCGCCGCCTCGGCCTTGTCCGCCGTGCTGGCGCGGCAACGCCCCTCGCGGATCATCAATCTCGGCACGGCGGGGGCGCTGCGCGGGGAGTTGCGCGGCACGCAGGTGGTCGGACGCGTTTTGCAGCATGATTTCGACGACGAGGGCATCTCGGCCCTGACCGGGGAGCATTTCGGTGCGGCCATCGATCTCGGCCGGGACGGTCCGGTGCTGGCCTCGGGCGACGTGTTCATCGACGGCGGCCCGTCGCGCGCGCGGTTGGCCGCGATGGCCGATCTGGTCGACATGGAAGGCTATGCCGTGGCCAAGGTGGCCCGCGATTTCGGGCTCGATGTGACGCTGGTCAAAGAGATCAGCGATGAGGCGCAGGACGGCGCGGGCCGGACGTGGCGCGAGGCGGTAGACGAATGCGCGGAGCGGTTGGGCCGGTGGGTGCGGCAAGAGTTGCGCGCTTGACGGCGCGGGGCGGGGCAAGGACGTTCGGACGCGATGAATATCGACGCTTACACCCGCATTGTTCTCACCGTCATCGCCGGCTGCCTCGTTTACATGGTGGCCAAAGACCTCACGTTCGTGCCGGAAGCGCGCGCGCAGGAAGCCGCGGTCGTCACGCCGGTCAACATCGTGCAGATTGCCGGCTCGCCCATCACCGCGCCGCGCGACAGCAACTTCGAAGCGTCGTTGCCGGTGCGCGTCTTGGATTGAGTTCCGTCGTGGAGACGGCGGTCCCCGGGGTCATCACCGGGGTTGCGCGGAAACTCGCCACGCTGATCTCGTGATGTCCGACCTGACCGAACTCTACCAGGAGATCATCCTGGACCACTCCAAGCGTCCGCGGAACTTCCGCGTGATCGAGGACTGCACCTGCGCGGCCGAGGGGCACAATCCGCTGTGCGGCGACGAAGTGAAGGTCTTCGTGCAGATCGACGACGGGCGGCTCTCCGATGTCGCGTTCCAAGGCCAAGGCTGTGCCATTTCGCGTGCCTCGGCTTCGATGATGACCGGCAAAACCATCGGCCGCACGGCGGAGGAAGCACGGGCCGTGTCGGCCCTCGTCCGTGCCATGCTGCTCGGACCCGACCCGGAGCCGCCGCGCGAGCTGGGCGATCTGGCCGCCTTGTCCGGCGTGCGGCAGTTTCCCGCGCGGATCAAATGCGCCATGCTGCCGTGGCACGCGCTCGAAGCGGCTTTGGATGGGAAGGGTTCGGCCACCACGGAGTGAAGTCCGGCCCGCTCTTTACCCGCAGGGCGCGGGGCGGTAAGCAAAAGGCCATGCAGGTTTATTCTTCCGAGTGTGTGATCCCCAGTCGTGCCGTCCTAGGCGAGGGGGCGTGCTGGTTCGCCGACGAGCAGCGGCTCTATTGGGTGGACATCCTGCGCTGCGAAGTGCACCGCTTTGATCCCTCGACCGGCCGGGACGAAATGCGCCGCGCGCCTTGTCATGTCTCCATGGTGCAACCGACGACGCGCGGGGATCTGGTCCTCGGCACGCGGGACGGGATCGCGCGGATGGATTTCGAGAGCGGGGGGTTTGTTCTGCTCTGCGATCCCGAGGCCGGGATCCCGGGGAACCGGTTCAATGACGGCAAGGCGGATCCGCGCGGACGGCTCTTCGCCGGCACCATTGCCTACGACGGCTCGGACAAAAAGGCGGCCCTTTGGCGGATCGAGCCGGATTTGACATTCACCAAGTTGATCGACCGCGCGGGCAACTCGAACGGACTCGGGTGGTCGCCGGACCGGAAGACGTTCTATTGGACGGACACCAAGACGGGCTGCGTTTTCGCCTTCGACTATGACATAGTGACCGGCGACATCGCCAACCGCCGCACGGTCGTGGAAGTTGACAAGACGATGGGGCGTCCGGACGGGCTGACGGTCGATGCCGAGGGTTTTCTCTGGACCGCGTTGTGGGCCGGCCTGTTTGTATTGAAGCGGAAGGTG
>CAZEYV010000166.1:0-9542 GCA_964516705.1 uncultured Chthoniobacter sp. | reverse complement strand
AGCGCGGGGGTCTCGTCGAGGTAGAGAGGCGCGTCGGTAATCTGCCCGACCATGCGGCCGAGCTTGCTCATCTCGTCTTTGCTCATGAATCCGTCGCGGACGCGTTGCAACTTGACGCCGGCCTGCGTGCAAAGGACGCGCTCCATGAGCTCTTCGCCGGTCATTTCCAGGCTGAACAGCGCGGTGGGGACTTGGTCGTGGAGGCAGGCATGCTCGGCGATGTTCGTGGCGAAGGCGGATTTGCCCATGCTGGGGCGGGCGGCGATGATGATGAGTTGGCCGGCTTTGAGGCCGCCGGTCATGCGGTCTAAATCGCTGAAGCCGGTGGCAATGCCGATCGGCTTGCCGCGCTTTTTGTGGGCCAGTTCGATGCGGTTGGCCGCCGCGTCGACGGCGGTGGCGCAATGGACAAGACCGGACTGCTTGGTCTCGAGGCGGAGGTCGAGGAGGAGTTTTTCCGAGGAATCGAGGATGTCGTCGGTGACTTTCTGGAAGTTGCGGGACTCGAGGACGAGCTCGAGGCCGATGCGGTGGATCTCCCGCCGGCGCCAGTAGTCGCGGAGTTGGTCGGCCCAGTGGTGGAGATTGCCGGCGATGCGGGTGTATTCGGCGGTGATGTAGCCGGCCCCGCCTTCGATCTTGGCCAGCTCGCCGGATTGGCGCCAGGCCTCCGTATAGGTGAGCAGGTCAAGCGGCTGGCGCTTGTGGGCGATGTCTTTGAGCAGCAGCCAGGCGGTCTTGTTGACCGGAGCAAAGAACCAGTCGTCGGCGACAAGTTCGAGGGCGGCGTCGAGGGTGGACTGGCCGCCATTGAGGACGCAGCTGATGAGGCTGGCTTCGGCTTCGTGGGACCAGAGAGGGATTTGGTTGGGATCGGTGGTCATGGTGGTGGTGGTAAAAGGTGTCGCGGTTCAGAGCTCGATGCCGGCGCCGTTGTTTTTCAAACGCTCGTATGCCTCAAGGGCGGTGCCGCGGAAGTGGTAGGCGCTGGGGTGGACGGAGGACGCTCCGGCCGCGAGGCTGGCGGCGAGCATGCCGGCGACTTCGCGCCATTGGTCGATGTGGACTGCTTGCTTGGCGTTTTTCTCGAGCAGGTCTTCGGCGAGGGCGCGGGCTTCGAGGAGTTCGCGCTCGAGGGTGGCGGCGAATTCGACGGGGACGACGTGGTTGCCGCGGGCGAGATCGGTGGTGCGGGGAGTGTCGGTCATGGGCGCGGGCGGCGGCGGTAGGAGGGTGATTGGTCGTGGATCATTGCAAGTCGGGATCGAGGGCTTCGCTGCGGGCGTCGATGGCCCGCTGGGTCAACGGGGCGCAGAGCTTGAGGGCTTCCTCGAGCTTCTTGATGCGCTTGGCGGCCTTGTCATACAACTCGGCGAGGTGCGGGACGGTGGGCGCGTAGGGGAAGTCCTTCGGATAAACAACGCCTTCGCTGCGGCCGACGGTGTAGGTGTGGCTTTCGGTTTTCATCGCAGGATCAGGGCGAGGCCCAGGGCGAGGTAGATGGCAACCGCGGCCACAACGAGCAGGCCGCGACGGTATTGTTGGCGGGTTTTGTTTGTCATAGAGGGGTTGCTCCTGCCTGTTTCATGGGGCGTGGTTTCGCACGGCCCGTCCGCGGGTCTCCCGCGGCACCATGGGTCAGGAGCAAAGGGGTTTTCATGGAAAGCGGGGGTCGTCGTCGTCAAAGGCGATCACCAGAATCAGGGCGAGAATGGCGAACAAAATGAGGTAGCTGACGTCGACGGGGATCATGGCTGGCTGAAGTCGGGCTGGTAGTTGCGCATGACCGGGTCGTAGACGCGCCCGGGCGGCGCGGTGAGGCGGCGGTAGGTGTCGACCGCGTTCTGCCAGCTGGTCTCCAGCGGCGCGTGCCACTCGTGAGCCATCGGTAAATTCCACGGCGCAGTCCGGCGCCAGTTGGTCGCGGCGCAGCCGGCCAGGAGGAGGAGCAGGACCGCGGCGGATTTCACGCGGCCTCCCTTCCCGCCAGAAGCAGCGCGGCCTCGATCTCGGCGCGGAGGCTGTCGGGGACTTGCGACCAGGTGCGGTAGACGGCGGGGTCGGAGTCCGGATAGAGGGCGTGGAGGACTTCGCGCCAAATCTCGTCCGGCGGGGCCCCCTCTTCTTTTTTTTGCGAATTTTCGGAATGCCAACCAACGCGCTCGGCCCAAGCCGCGGCACGCGTCAATTCGCCGGACCAATTGTTCAGTAAGGTGGCAAGATCCCGCCGCCGGTAGTCGTCGCGGCTGGCGATGACCGCGCAGTAGTAGGCCTCGAGCAACTGCCACTCGGGCTCGGTCGTGCCGGCCACGGCGGCCAGGGCGGTGCGCCAAGCGCGGGCTTGGCTGCGGTCGAGCGGAGTGCCGGGGCGCATGCGAAAGATGGCTTTGGCGCGGAGGAGTTGCGGATCTATCGCCTCAATCGGATCTTCCACTCCCTCCGGCTTGATGTCCCCTTTGGGGACTATAGGGGTATCCTTTCCTTTCCCTGATCCCTGTTCCTGCGTCGATTGATCGTCGAGGGCTCGTCGATCGTTCGTCGAGGATTCGTCGAGCGCATATTGCTTGAGCCGAGAGGGTTGCGGACGATCGACCCGTTGGTGCTTGCGGAAGTTCACCACCTGCCCGATGGGCCGTTCGGCGGCGCCGCAGAGGGTGATCCAACCACTGCGCGAAAGCTCGTCGAGCATTCGTCGAACGTTCGACGAGTCTTCGCGGAATAGGACGGCGCCGCGGATATAGTCGGTGTCGGCGCTGAAATAACCTTCGTCGTCGGCAAGGTTAAGGAGCCCAAGGGCGAGGATGCGGGTGTCGTAGGGCAGCCGGGACATCACCGGGTGCTGCCAAAACTCAGGTTTGATCGTGCGAATTCTCATAGGGGACGGGGTTTCTTTCTTTTGCTGAGATCGAGGGGGCGGCGGAAGGGGTTGTCCCAAGCAATGCCGCGGCGCTTGGCCCAGGCATTGAGGGCCCGATTCATGGCAGCGCAGTCGAGCTGCTCGCAGCCAATCGTGCCGGGTTCGATCTCGAGGGTTTTGCCGTTCATTTTTTTCACGGACGGCGGGTGGCGAGGCGGTGGAGGATGGCTTTCCAGCCGAGGTAGCCGACGAGCTGGTGGCGGCCGTCGTTCTCGCGGAAGATGACGGACGCCCGGCTGGCGCGGTGGGGCTTGGGGGCCTCGTAGGTCATGACGACCGCGCCGGAGCCGATGTCGGGGGCGTTTAGATCAATGGCATTTGTGGTCATGGGCGTGTCTTTCGTGTTTGTCCATGGGGCGCCATCCGAGGTTCTCGAGCAGCCAGACCATGATTTTTTGCGTCTGGTAAAAGCAGCCGGAGCAAAGGAAGCCGATGTCGGTATGGAACCCGGCGCGGCGTGGGCACAGGCAGCACGATTGGGGCTGATCAAAGTCGTTCATCGGAAGCGGGGCTGACTGCGGTGGACGGCGGCTTCCCATTCGCCGTGGTCGTTCATGCGGACCTCGAAGGACTCGCCTTGGCGGTAGTGGCCGGTGTCCCGCACCAGGACGACGTGGTCGTGGCCGTTGATCGTGCAGGAAAGTCGCTTGCGGTTCGGCAAATTGCGGGAGCGAATCGCCGTCGCCATGATCGGCCCGACCGCCGCCGCGATCCCCTCGCCCGGCCGCCACTCTTCTTTTTTTTCCGGCTCCGCTACCGGAACACTCTCCGGCTCCGCGGGCGGCTGCTGGGCCTGCTGCCGGCGCTGGCGCAGCATCTCAGCGACCTTGTTGACTCCTTGGCGTGTCAGCACGCGGAGCCCCCCTTCTTTTTTGCTGAAATCGGCTCCTTCTTCGAGGTGCCCTTCTTTTTCGGTGGTGTGCGTTTGCATAGAGGTTGACGCGCCGGCCGTCCCCCAAGACCGGCCGGACGCGCCTTGGCCCTTTGGCCAAAATTCTGTTTTTCGGTATTCATCACCCATGGGGCATGCGCATCAGAAGCGGCACCCCCTCCCCCCCCATCACCGGCACCGGGGGCATCATCGACCACGCCCGCGGCCTCAGTGGCACGGCAAGTGGCTCGACCTGCCTGCCCTTCTCTGTCGTCACTGGTCAGAACCTCTGATCCCAAATCAGAAGCGGCACCCGGCGACGGTAGCGCCAAGGCGCCGCCCCTTTGGTCCGACGTTTCCCCGGGAACACCGATTAAAATCTCACCTTCGACCAGCTCGGCCTCGATGACCGGCAGCGAATCCACGAACGCTTTGACTTGGTCAGGCCTTACCTCGACACGCTCCACCCGAGCGGTCGCCTCACCCGAGAGCAGTTGCATCTTGTCCACCATCACCGCGGCAACGATCGCGGCATCCTTCGCCGCCTTGGTCTCCGGCAAAAGCTCGATGACTTTCTCCACACCCAGCCGCGACGCCCGGCGCAGATCTTTCAACAACTCCTTTTTATCCTGCTCTATAGAAATCCCCTCACGGTCACGGACTGCGCACACTGTATTGCGAGACACACCGAGCGCCCGCGCTGTGGCGCTGATGCTCTGCCCTTCAGCTGCCATCCGCACCACCGCCGCATATATGCCCGGCCGGTCCCGATGCAGCCGCTGGCCGGTGAATTCCCCAGCGTCAGCCAGGCGTTTCTCCGCCTCTTCAATCTCCGCAAAAAAAGAAAGGGCCGGGGCGGCAAGCTCGGCAGCCGCCGCTTCCTGGATCAGACTGGCGCCCGGCTTTGCCATCACGCCACCCGCAGCCGGACACCGCGGCCGATTCGCTTGGCCTCGAGCCAGGCAAGCGCAGCCGGCTCCGGGATGAGCGCCCGGGACCCGACCCGATAATGCTCCAGGTCGCCGGCCGACAAGGCGGACACGATTGTCCTCCGGCTCAATCCCAGATGGGCCGACAAATCGGCGATCGAAAACACCCGCGGCAGCCTGTTCGTTTGTTGCTCTGGATTTGACATACAAAAAAAAGAAAAGGGTGGGGCCGTCAGTCCGGCACCGCTTGGCATTGCTCGGGCGCCAGATCGTGCTCCGCGCAGTATTTGACGATGGCGGCGCTGGCGGACTTGGCATGCACCAGCTGACGCCAAGGCCCGCTCATAGGACAAAACGCCATGACCATCCACCGGCGCACCATCGGCGCCGGCGTCGCCCGCCGGGCCTCCACCGCAAACCGCCCGCGGCCCGCCCGTGGCATCGCCGCCGCCAGGCTCATCGCCGGGTCCTCCCGAGCAGTTTCTCTACCTCGAAAAACAAGCCACCCAGCGCCACATTTATCGCCAGCAGCCACAGCAAAATCACCGCGGAATCACTCATGCTGGCACCTCCGCAGATGCTTGGCTTTCGGCGCCACGCAGACGCTCGAGTTCTTTCATGATGATTTGCCGGAGGACCGCGGAACGGCTTAAATACTGGCTTCGCGCCGTTTCATGCACTTGTTGCGCCACATCCTCCGGCAACGTAATGGTGAGGGATACGTTGGGCATAAACGGGAACTTATTAGTTCCCACTGGAAATGCCAAGAAATAATTTTGACAATGTTTTCCCCCATGCCAGACTACCCTCATGAAACGCACGACCAAGGGCGCCAGCCACGGCCCCGGCAAAGGCAAAGTATCGCTGAGCTGCACGATCCCCGCGGACATCGACCGCGAGCTGCGGCGCCTCGCCGCGGAATCCGGCAAGACCCGCTCCGGCTACGCCAAACGCGCCGTCATCCACGCCGTCACCCGCCAGCAGCGCTATATCGAACAGACCGTGGAAGGCACCATTTACCCTCTCGAGCACCCCGAAAAGCCCGTCCAACGCGCTGCCGAGGATGCGGCAGGATAATCTTGCAAACCGCGTCCTCGCAATGCAATATCATTCGCGGCCCATGGCAAACCATTCTCAGTTAGGCTTCCGGCGCCTCCGCATCTTTCTGGCCTCTTGCGCCGCGGCCGCTTGGTTTCTCTACCTACTCACCGCCGCCTTGAACATGCCCCAAGTCGCTTGGCTGAACTTCTGGATCTTCGCCGGCATCACCACCCCGCTCATCGCTGCCGGCACTTGGCTCGTCGTCCGCGGCCTGCAATGGGTCCACGCCGGCTTCCGCGGCCGGCGCCCCGGCTTCCAGCGCCCCAACTACAACTGACGACCGTAACGTTTAATTCCACTTCGCCAGGCGCAGCCCCATCCACGCATTCACCGCCGCCGCCGGCTGCTCCCCGCGTCGCGTCGACCGGACCGACAGCTCCCCCAGCGTCGCATAAGCGCCCCCGCGGAACCGCCGCTCCGTCCGTCCCACCGTCGCCAGGTCAAAACACCACTCCGCCACATTACCGCTCATATCGTAGAGCCCCAGCTCATTGCCCAGCTTCGTCCCCACCCGCTGCGCCGACCCCGCATTTTGGTCATACCAAGCCACCGCACCCACCGTATTACCCCCCGAGTAAGTATAGCCGCCGCTTTGCGTCCCACCTCGAGCCGCCCACTCCCACTCCCGCTCACTTGGTAGCCGCCACCCATTCCCGCCCGCCGTCTCCACATCATCCCGCACCCCCGAACGATACACCTCACCGCCCGCCCGATACGGCGCCGGCAACCCCGACCACTCCGACAACGCATTGCACCACTTCACCGCATCATGCCAGGTGATGCCGCCCACCGGAAAATTATCCCCCGCATAAGACCCCGCCGCAATGTCATAACCATTCGTCGACGCCCACGCCCGCACCGCCGCCCACTGCGCACCCGTCACCTCATACCGAGTTATGACAAAGCCATCCAACCACGCCGTCCCGAACCACGCCGACTGCACCCCGCCATTCACCGTCACCCCGTTGAACGTCGGCACCACCGCCGGCGGAGGCGTCGGGCTCGGCGACGGCGAAGGCAGCGGCACCAGCTCACCCCGCAACCGGTAAAACCCCTGGTCATTCGTCACCCGCCCCGCATTAATCCGCCCCGCGCCCAACATCCCCGCCTCCACCGCCATCGGCACCCACGGCCCGCTCAAATTATCCGCCCGCTCAAGGCCGATCCACACCTCCCGCTCAACCGCCGCAAACAAAAACCCCGAACCAACAACCGACAATGCTACAAGATAGTGCGCTTTCATGGCCCGAAACTAAGCGCCGGACGCGGCTCAAGGAAAGGACGAATATCCAGCAGCATCCGCTTCGGCACCTCCTCCGACTGATACAGCCGCTGCCAGACGTGCGCCCCCGAAGCCACATCCGTCGCCCGCACCACCACCGGCCCCACCGGCCGCCCCGTCGCCGACGTCCGCACCCGCACCACGACCGGCGCCAGCCCGATATACTCACTATTGCGCTCGATATACGCCCCCCGCGGAATCGTCTGCACCAGGATCTCCCGGAAATGCTCCACCACCGGCACCGGCTCAGGCTCCGGTCCCGTCGCACACCCCACCAACGCCGCCAGGACTACAGCGGCGCCGGCTCGTGCACAAGCGCGTGATAATGTTTCCATGTTGTCTTGATGTCCCCGTGACGCAGCAACCGGCTCGCCACCTCGATCCCATCCCGCATGGCAATCTCCGCCCCGAACTGCTTGCGCAAATCATAAGCCTTTTTCTCCTTCGGCCCCGCCTCCGGGAAAAACGGCCGCACAAAATCATTGATCCTCCGGTGCGTCAGCGCATGAGCATCCGTCGCATGAGACCGCGGTATGACAAACTCCCCATCCCGCCCCAACGCCCGCCGCAGCTGAGCCAGGAGCCGCAACCGCACCGGCACCTCACCGCTCCGCCCCTTCGGCTTCCACCATAGACCATCCGGCAGCCGGCGCCGGATCAGCTGCAACAACGGCGACCGCTTCCCCTTCACCACCCAATCCCGCCGCAGCGCCGCCACCTCCACATTCCGCAGCCCGCAATAACGCATCAGCACATAGACCGCCCACACCCGCCGCTCCTCGAGCAGCTCCGACACCCGCAACCTCTCCGCCGCCGCATCCATCTCCCGCAGCGTCGACGCCGGAATCAACGTGAACCCCTCAAACTCCTCCTCATCATCCTTCGTCTCCACCCGCACCTTGCGCAACTCCGCCACATCCGGCATCACCAACTTCGCATCCCGATACCAGTCCATTGCCAGAGGTTGAAACATCGCCAGGATCTGCCGCGCCGTCGACTTCCGCCCCTCCGGCGACCCCGGCCAAGCCCGCAGATACTTCCGCAACTCCCCCGCCGTGCACCGCGTCAACGCCACCGCATCCTCATCGCCCCCCGCAAACGACCGCACCCACTTACGAAGCGTCGACACATTATTGCGACGCGTCGAAGCCTCCGACATCTGCAACCACACCTTACAAACGTCCCCGACCGACGCATAGCCAGGTCGCATCATCGTCTCCCGCGCATCACCGCCCTGGCGCAGCTCCTTGGCCACAATCTTCGCTTGCGCCAGCGCCAATTTCTTGTCAGTGTGACCGGTCGAACGTCGCCGACGCCTGCCATGAATCAACACCCGGTAATACCAATACTTATCACCCGGTTGCTTCTCCACGGTAACCTCGCCATGCTTACGCTGGCGCCGAGCCACTTTCTGTGCCACTTCCATATGCATAGCCTTTCCCACTCTTGCGCACAAAGCAACCCCTATTTTGGTCCGGAATCAGAAAGTTCATCAGAACAAACCGGCCAACTAATCAGTTCCCACAAGAATAAAAGCGGCCATAGCTCAATTGGATAGAGCATCTGACTACGGAACGGAAGTTTCTCTCTGTCCGATTGGCTGGCAGGCCACTTACCGTGCCACTTGCCGCCGCGGCGCCGGCCTTTAGAACCGCCGGTCCAGGTATTCCGCGGCCACCTGCGCCGGCGGCGCCTGGGGGATCTGCTTGAGCAGCTCGAGCGCCTGCTCCAGCGTGGCGATCCGGTCCTTGTTGCCCAGCAGCAGCATCTGCGCGTATTCGGTTTGCATCCGCCGCATGTTCCGCTCATTGGCGAAGTCCCGCCCGAGCGCGTAATACTTCGTCACGCCGGCCATATCATCGAGCACCCGCATCCCCGAGCGCAGCCCCTCGAGGTATTGCAACTGCATCTGGAGTTGCGCCAGCTGCTTCGAGCCCACCTTCTCCGCGTCGAAATTGGCATCCCGCAGCTGGTGCCAGCCCTTCGCCTTCAGCCTGGTATCCAGCAGCTGCAGCTGCTGCTCCACCTTGTCCACCGACCGCACCGACTGGCTGCCGAACCCGATCGGGTCCCGCACGAAAATCCTCCCCACGAACGGCACATCCGCGTCCTCCATGATCGGCCGCCCGCCGTCGATCGACTCCACCAGGCGGATCGTCTCATCCGTCTGCCGCGAGATCGCCTGCGCCACGATGTATTGCAACTTGGCCGGCGAGTAATTGAGCATCTGCCCCATCTTCCGGTAGAACTCCGGCGTCGTGCTGTAATATTGCTCCGTCGCCGGCAGATTCACCATCCACGGCGAAACGATGTGCCGCTGCCGGAAATTCGACCAATTCATGTTCGCCTCCGTCAGCGTCGCCAACTGCGGCCCGAAGAACTGCAACGCCGACCCCGGGTCCGCGATCCGCCGCAGCAGCATCCACGCCGTCTTCTCCGCGT
>CAZEYV010000165.1:0-36980 GCA_964516705.1 uncultured Chthoniobacter sp. | reverse complement strand
CGCGGTGCGCGCGCCCTGCCCGGCGTTGAAGACCAGCCACTCGATCTTGTCGGCGAAGTCCATCTTCCCGGTTTTCTGCAGCGCGGAGGCCAGGCTGCGCGCCAGCTGCGTGGTCGTGCAGAATTCATAACCTTGGGCAGGCAATGGCGGCAGGTCGTGGATTCCTTCGTCGCCGGCCAATGCACCGGAGGGAACGAGGTAGCGGTCCATCTTCTCGAACGCCGCGCGGGCCGCGCGGGGCAACGGATCGCTCCCGCCGTGGTAAGCGAGGAAGAGTGGCACGCGCAGTTGCTCGGCGACATGGGCCGCGTGGCCGGTGAACGGCGCTTCGGCATCGAGGAGGGACGCCACTTTCACGTCGTCGGGTTTGGCATCATCGGAGGACGAATAGTCGTCATACAGAAATGCGGCGTAATCGACGTAAGCCCGGTCGCCGGTCAGGCGATAGAGCCATTCGCAGACATCGACGAACATCAGGCTGTGCCCGTTGATGTTCGGCCGCTTTTTCTTTTTGCCGCCGGCTGTGGGCTCGTCGACCAGATCATCGGGCGCTTCCTCCCGGGCCGCCGCGTAAGCCTCGTCCCCCGGCATGAAAGCGAAGGGACGGTTGATCGCGGTGTAATTCGACATGACCAGCGCGGTGTGTGCTTTGACCGCGTCGAGGGCGCGCTGGTCGCCGGTCAATTCATAGTGGGTCAGCAGGGCGGAGCAGGTCGTGGCATCGTTGAAAAGATCGCGGTTGAGACGCCGCCACCGCTTGTCGGCCGGCAAGTTGCCCACATAGCCGTCGGGTTCCTGCGCGCCGAGGATGTCCTCGACGAATTTGCGCCCCTTGGCCAGTGCCTCCTCGCGTCCCGTGTAATGGGCCATGCGCAGGAAGCCATCGAGCCAATGACCGGTCATTTCGGCTCTGCCCGCATCGCCGTCTTTCGTCACCCACGTGCCACTACTGTAGGCAGGGCGGAATTTTTGGAAGTTCCCGGCCACGCCGTGCTGCAGATCGTTGTCCATCTGGGCGAGGATCCATCCTGCGGGCTTGATTTCACCCAAGCGCAGGAGTTGGTAAGCCGGTTCCAGCGTGGTTTCCGCGGTGACCGTGGCGGCCAGGGCGTAAGCGAGAAAGAAGGTGGTTCGTGTGGTTTTCACCAATCGGTCGATGCTGGTTGTATTTTGTCTTTCGCTTTGGCGTAGTCCGCGCCGCTAAGGCTGCGCTCGACGGAAGCCTGCCAGGCGTGCAGTTGCTTCAACATCTTGTCGACGACCTCCGGATTCTCCTTGGCGATGTTGGTTGCTTCCTCCGGATCGTTCTCCAAATCGTAGAGCCGGATGCGCTCGGTCTTTTCTCCGTCGTTCTGGTTGGCCGCGGCCGTGATGAGCTTGTAGCGGTTGTCGGTCCACGCCGCGCGCCCGCCAAAATCATCCGTCTTCGGCACCGGATGTTCGAAATTCTTGAAATCGATGCCCTCCTTCCAGCGGGGCGTGTCGCCGCGCGCGAGTTTTTCCGGAATCCATCGCGGATGCTTGGCCACTCCCTTCTGGTCGTATTTCCAGAACCCGATCGGCGAAGGACGCGCGGTCATGGTGCCGTCCACGATCAATTCCCGCAGGCTGATACCGTCGAGCGGACGATCGGGGTCGGGATAGGGCACGCCGGCCAGGTCGAGAACCGTGGGCAGGATGTCGGAGGTGACGCACGGCACGGCGGACGCACGCGGGGTCTTGATGACCGCCGGCCATTCGATGAGTCCGGGCCCGAGGAAGGACCCCTCGCCCATCCCGCCCTTGAAGCCGCTCCATCGGCCGTTGAACGAATCGATCTTGGGCGGGATACCGTTGTCTGAGTTGAACCAGAGCAGGGTGTTGTCCGCGACGCCGAGTTTCCGCAATCCGGTGCGCAGCGTGCCGATCGAGCGATCCATCGCGGTGATCTCGGCGAAACGCTGCCGCATTTTCGGATCGGGCACCTTGTCATAAAGCGCGACGTCCTTCGGGAGACCGACAAAGGGCCCGTGCGGGGAACCAAACCAGATCACGACAAAGAACGGTTTCTCCTCACGGTGAGCCTGGCGGATGAAAGCCAGCGCTTCATCGACGAGCACCTCCGAACTTTCCCCCTTGAAGACTCTCGGAGCTGCACCGTTGCGGCTCAGCTCGGGATCCATATCGAAATAGTTGTCATGCGAGAGCGATTCATCGAAGCCCATGCGGTTCGGGCTGACCGGCGATTCCTTCTTCACCGCACCGATGTGCCATTTGCCGAAATGGCCCGTGCGGTAGCCCGCTTGCTGCAGGATTTGCGGCAAGGTGATCTCTTCCGGACGCGTGGAAAAGTTGAAGGCCAGCACGCCCGAGCGGTTGGCGTGGCGTCCGGTCATCACGCTGGCCCGCGTGGGCGAACAGACCGCGGACCCCGCATAGAAACGGTCCAAGCGCAGGCCGGTCCGCGCCATTTCGTCGAGCACAGGCGTCTGCACGTGCGGGTGCCCATTGTAACCCGTCTCACCCCAGCCATGGTCATCCGCCATCAAAAGAACGACATTGGGCCGCTCCGCCGCCGCGGCCGGAGTCGCGGCCAGAAGCACGGCGAGCGGAATCATCAATAAAAAGCGTGGGCACATAAATGAAATTAAACCCCGCTCGAGCACCATGGTCGCAGTCTTTTGATCATCGCCACGGTTGCTCTCCGCACCACCGCGGCTAAGGCCCGGCCACCGCGACCAGGCGCACGAAGAGACGGGCGTCCGAGGCGCCGGGAGCGAGGGCCACGCGGATGCGTTCGGTGCCGTCGCCGAGATCCTCGCGGGTGATGGTGACGCCCGGAGGTGAGGGTCCATCGACCGGAATGCGCGCCCAGGGTTCGGTGCTCCGAAGGTCCGTGGTGTATTCGACATGGCAGGCCACGGCCTCCTTCGATTGCAGGGTGCGCTCGAATTGGAAGACCGGCACCCCGTTTTCCATGTGGAAGGCCGCGGGCCGCGCGGTGTTCGGGGTCAGCGGATGACCGGCCATCACCCATTCCATCAAGTTCGGAACACCATCGCCATCGGGGTCGTCGCTCATGCCGGCGCCCGTTCCGGAGTCCATGTCGAGTCCACGCTCCTTCGCCCAGTTGGCGTAGGTGGGCTTGAGCAGATACACCGCGTCGCGCGCAGGCACGTTCACGCTGCCGGTGACGGTGGCACCGGTGTTGATGTCCGGACGGATGCTTCCTTTGAGCCGCCGGTGTTGGCCGCTGCCGAGGGCGGCGGTCCAGGGTGTGACCTGGCTTTCGTTGAGTAAGACGACGCCGTTTTGGAACTCGCGTTTCAGCCGGTCGGCCGTGCCGGTGTAGAGGCGGATATTGCGCAGACGGAAGGTGCGCTGCGCCTCCTCGCCGAGCTGGAAGGAGCCGTTGAAGCGTGCGTTGCCGCCGCTCTCGGGGACGACGTAGGACACATAGTAAGTCCGCCACTCGCCGGGCACGAGGAAGTTGAAACGAGCTATGGTGCCGTTGAAGTCGCGCACGCGCACGAGCCCCGGCAGCCCGTCGTATATCTTGCCGTTGTAGGTGATGCTGTCACTGGCCCGTGCTTCGAAGACCAGCGTGTATTCGGCGCCGCGCTGCAAGTCGAGCGCGGCCGAGTTCCACTTGAGCATGACCCCACTGTAAACCGGGTCCCCCTGCAACAAGGGCGGGATCTGGTTGATGTTGATCTCGATACCTTCGGGGTCGGACGGACTGCCGCTGTGCGTGGCGGCGAAGCCAGCCGCCGTCACGACAGACCAACTGCCGCCGGCCAGCAGGTCCGTTGTGCCCATACCGCTGAAATCGCGTTCGAACGGACCGAGCGCCCGGCCCAGCCACACGTAATCGTCGAGTTCCCCTCCCCGTTGTTCGTCCCAGTCGAACAGTCCGAAATTTTCCCCACTGCCGTAGGGATGCGGCATGCCGACCATGAGGCCGGCCGCGAACTGTTTGCGGAACAACCAGTCGTTGTCCGGTTGCACCCCGCCGTAGGTCGTGGTCGGCTCACGGCAGTAGCCGTAGCTGAAGGCGGGTTGCACATCCGCGTATTGCACCCACTGGGCGAGCAGATCGAAGTTTTCCGAGAAATCCTGCCCCTTCCCGAAGGCTTCGATCTGGATGCCGTTGACATAGCGCCACCCGCGGTAACCGGTAGACGGACGCGTGCAGTCGTGCTGAAGGATCCGATTCGGTCCGATGATCCCGCGCACGATGGCCACGTGCTCCTGCCAGCCGAGGCTCCACACATTGATGCCATCGGCGAACCCGCCGTCGGGCACGAGATCGAGATCGGTATCGACACGGTCGCCGGCCAGGCAGCTGACAATGTCCTGCTCAGTGCCGTCGTTGAGTCCGTCGCGAACGGCCAGACCCCGGCTGCGCCCCCAGAACTCGGCGGCATTCTCACCTGTCACCGGATGGCGGGGGGCGTTGAGACTGTAATTCGCCCGGATCTGGGTGATCTTGTTGTCGATCTGCCACGCCTCGCGGAAGGGCAGCGCCGCGGACTGCCCCGCGGCGAACGACTTTGCCGTCGTGCCGGTCTGGCCGCGCACGACGGTGAGTATGTTGCCGGTTGTGTCGACCCCGGTGACGTTGACGATCTCGTAAGGGGCGCCGGGCCCGGTGGCGGCCGAGGCAAGGAAATCGGGCCGCCCCTGCGCGTCGAGAGAGCAAAGCAGCACATAGTCGCGCGTCGAAAAGCGCGAAGCGTCCTCCACCGGAATCTGCGTGACTGTTGTGTCGACCGCGGTCATGAGCCGGCTGCCCGCGCGGTAAAGAAAAAACCCCGGCCAGACGTTGCCGGTAGCGGCATCGCTGACGCTGTTGGAACGGTTCTCCCCGTCGGTTTGCCGCGGATTCATCGCGATGGTCATCACGTTGGCAAAGGCCGCTTTAATCTGGTCCATGTTGGACACATTGCCGTGATGGATGGCGTAACGTCCGGCATTGGCCAGGGTGTCGAAAAGGTGGTTCGGATCGTTCGTGCTCGAGAGCAGCGATTTGAAGCCCATGTTGATGGGGAAAACCTCGGGCAGTGTGAGCGGTTTTTCCACGACCCGCAGGACCAACCCGTCGTCGAGTTCGAACCATGCCTTCGAGCGCAACCCGTAATGCACCGCATTGGTCTCGCCCAGCGCGGCGATGCTGGAGGGACCCACCGCGCCGTCGATCAAGCGGTAAGTCCCGGGCGGAGTGCTCAGCCCGAGGCCGGGAAGATCGATCGGATTCAACCCGGTGAAGGTCACCTGCGCGCCCGGCGCCAAAGTCAGCGGCGATCCCAGTCCGAAAGACAATAGAGCCGCCGCATCATAAATCACGCTGCCGCCGAATTGGCCGGTGCCCCCGAAGCTCGCCCCGGGAGACACAATGAGCGAACCGGTGGCGGCCGAGCTATTTCCATTGATTAGCAACGAGCCGGCCAGCACGCGGGTGATGCCGCTGTAGCTGTTGCTGCCGCTCAAGGTCAGCGTGTTGGCACCGGTTTTCTCGAGGTTGCCGGTGCCGGAAATCGTGTTGCTACGCGTGCCGCCGCCGGAAAAACGCACCGTGCCCCCGCCCAGCACAATCGCCGAGTGGTCGCCCGTGCTGTTGGTCCCGGAGAACTCCAGCACCCCGCCGTTGACCGTCGTGGTCCCCGAATAAACAGGGTTGCCGGATAAGAGCAGTGTCCCGGCGCCAGTCTTGGTCAAACTCCGGCTGCCGTTCTCGGCGATGTTGCTGATCCACGACAAAGATTGGTCCACCACGTTCACCGTCACATCCGCGCCGAGCGTCGCCACACCCTGATAACGATGCGTGCCGCCCGATGCCGTGACATCTCCGCTGAGCGTGTGCGTGCCAGCGCGGATATCCCATCCACCTCCCGGGTCGGAGATCCAATCCGGTCGGCTCCCGCGGATGGTGAGACCGGTGAAGGTGAGGCCGGAAACATTGTTGTTCGGCCGCCAGTGGAACGCTATCGGGTCGGTGCGGGTTATGTTCGCTTCGTCGAACACCAGATCCACGCTGGCATCCGCCGCCGGAGCCGCTCCCACCCAATTGCCCGCAAGTCCCCAGTTCAAATTCCCTCCACCCCCGCTCCAAACAAAGGTCTGTGCCTGAACCTGCGGCCCGAGCGCAAAGGCCAGCGAAGCGGTTAGTGCAGCGAGCGCGGCGCACCCGCGTATCGAGACAAATCGCCTAGCCCCAGTAAATGCTGACCCCGCCACCGGGTTGCGTTCCACCGGTCGATCCTTCGGCTGCCGACAAGATGCCATCATGGAAATGTAGGCCCTCCTGCCCCCACGGCGCGGACGATCCCGCCAAAACCCCGCACGTTTCGGCCAAATGCAGAAGCGAAAGTCAGACCGCGACGCCAGCCTCTGCGCGAGCGAAAACATCGCGCACGGCTTCCAGGTAGGCCATGCCGTGGACCGTATCGGGTTCGAGGTAGCTGCCCTCGGTCCACTCGTTCCAGCTGTTGATATTGAGGATGCGCCGCGCGGCGGGTTCTTGGCGGAGGCGTTCTTTCGTCAACTCGAGCGCGCGGCGGAAACGCTCCGGGGTGTTGCCGGAGATGGTGTTGGTGAAGGGGTAGCCGAAGTTGCCGAATTCATCTTGCTGGTGCGCACGGGGGCTGGAATCCCAACCCATGGTGACGTTCGGATAATACGGCTGGCGGAATTGCTCTTTGGCCGCGTCCCAATGCCGGAAGTAACTGTCGCGCGCCCGGTCGAAACCGGTCTGCAAGTCGGGCAGGTCGACGTGATGGAACCACACGTAGGACGTCACCGAATCGAAGCCGAGGTCGTCGATCAACCGCGGCACATTGTCGATGACCACTTCGCCGGGCAGGACGGGCTTGCCCCAGACCACGGCGTTGAGATGCAGGTCGGGAAAGCCAGCACGGCGGGTTTTTTCGCGGAATTCATCCAGCGCGACCCGCGCTCGGGCCGGCGAATCGAAGCCGGCGAGCAGCTGTGACAGATCGTAAAAGGAAAAATAAGGACAGCCTTCGACCAGCCAGTAAGACGGATGGGTGAAGTAGCGGTTGATGACCAGATCGCAGACTTTGGCGAAAGTCGCCGGCGTGACCGCACCCGGATAGAGCAACTCCGCGGGGGCTCCGCGCTTGTAAGGATGGATGTCGACCCAGTCGTGGTTGGCCCACATCAGACCGAAGCGCAGACGGTCGTTGTTGTCCGCCGCCATGAAACCGTCTTCCAGCGGACGCTCGAGAAACGGGCCGTCGTTGTAATAATACCAATCGAAAATGAAGGTATCGATCCCGTGGTCGGCGGCAGCATCGATCTTGCGCGCCATAACCTTGGGATCGGATTCGTCCTCGTAGCCCCAGAGCGGGACCTTGGGTTGCTCGTGCCCGGGGAAACGGGGCCGGGCGGCTTTGACCAGTTCCCACTCGGTCCACCCGGGGCCTTTGAGCGCCGCATTGCGGGGATCGCCGGGGTGGTAGTTGCCGAAGTAGTAGCACGCGACGGTGAATTCATCGCTCTTGGCAGCGACGGGTGTGGGCGGCGCGGAGAGGGAAGCCTGAAACGACATGGCAAAAGATTACTCTGACCAAGGCATCTTTCCGTAACGATTCCGCCAAAACCCAGCACGATTGCGCCCGTTTCAGGCGCTTTGGCGGGATCGTGCTGAGAAATGGCGCAAATCTTCCGGCGGCGCTGGCACCGCCGTGCTACAAACGGCGTCTGTGAGCATACCCACCGACTTCGCCGGCGGCCACCGGCGCCGCAATCCATGAGCACGTCCGCCGTCGCCGTCCGTCTGCTGCCGTTCCCTTGGACGGAATGGCAGGACCCGTCCGCCGCTTACCGCGGCAAACCGTTCTGGAGTTGGAACGGACACCTCGATCCCGCCGAGCTGATCCGGCAGATCGGCGTTTTCCAGGAGATGGGCATGGGCGGGTATTTCATGCACTCGCGCACCGGACTGCAGACGCGTTACCTCGGTCGCGAGTGGTTCGATGCCATCAATGCCTGCGCGGAGGCCGGCCAGGCGCGCGGCTTGGAATCCTGGCTCTATGACGAGGACCGCTGGCCGAGCGGTTCGGCGGGCGGGCTGGCCACGAAAGAACTACGCTATCGCATGAAATACCTGCGGCTGACCGTGCACCAAAACGGCGAATCGGACGAATGGCCAGCCGCCGAACACTTCGTCGCCGCCTTCAGCGCTAGAGTAAGTGGCCTCGACCTCGGACCCTACCGCCGCGTCGAGCATGGAGCCCGTGCGTTGCTCGGCGAGCAGCTGCTCGTTTTCGCGTGGGAATACATGCGCGAGCATTCCTTTTACAACGACACCGCCTACCTCGACACGATGGACCCCGCAGCCACGGAGAATTTCCTGCGGGTGACGCACGATGCTTACCGCGACGCCTGCGGCGACCGGCTCGGCACGAGCATCCGCGGGATTTTCACCGACGAACCGCATCGCGGCTTTGTTTTCTGCTCGAGCCACGGACAACCCGGGGTGCCGGATCCCGGTTGGACCACGCCTTGGACGCACGCCTTGCCGGAGGCTTTCGCCGCGGCGTTCGGTTACGACCTCATCGACCGGCTGCCGGAATTGTTCCTGCGCCCGGACGGACAACGCCTCTCGCCGGTCAAATGGGCCTACATGGAAATCTGCCAGCGCCTCTTCCTCGAAAACTGGGCCCGCCCGATGCACGAGCGCTGCCGTGCCCTCGGGCTCCTGTTGACCGGCCACGTGCTGCACGAAAACAGCCTCGCCGCGCAGGCCGTGCCCTGCGGGTCGATGATGCGCTACTACCCGTATCTCGATTACCCCGGCATCGACATCCTCGGATCGCGCAACGAATGCCACTGGGTGGTCAAACAACTCTCCTCGGTGGCGCGCCAGTTCGAGCGTCCGTGGATGCTCTCCGAGCTTTACGGTTGCACCGGGTGGCAGACCGATTTCACGGACCACAAACGCATCGGCGACTGGCAGGCGCTCTTCGGCATCAATGTGCGCTGCCACCACCTCAGTTGGTATTCCATGGCGGGCGAAGCCAAACGCGATTTCCCGGCCAGCATTTCTTTCCAGTCCGCGTGGTATCCGGAATACGCCGCGGTCGAGACCTACTTCAGCCGCCTGCATGTCGCGCTCACCGCCGGACGTCCGGTCTGCGATGTGCTGGTCATCAATCCGGTGGAAAGCACGTGGGCCCAGATCCACGTCGACTGGGCAAAGTGGCTGCAAACGACCGACCCCGACGTGGAGTCCCTCGAGAAAACCTACGCGAACGTCTTCGCCGCGCTGGCCAGCGCCCAGATCGATTTCGATTACGGCGACGAAGCGCACCTTGCGGAGCACGGGTCGGTTGACGCCACCGAGACCACGCTGCGCCTCGGCGCGATGCGCTACCGTGTGGCGGTGGTGGCCGGCGCGGAAACTCTCCGCGGATCCACCCTGCGATTGCTGCAGGATTTCCGCCGGGCGGGCGGCACGGTCATCTTCGCCGGAGCACCCCCGACACACCTGGATGCCCTGCCCTCGCCGGAGCCTGCAGACTTTGCTGCGGACGGTCCGACCGCGCCGGTGGATGGTCCGGCGCTGGCCGCGATGGTGCGAGAGCACAGTCCTGCCGCCCGCCAACTCACGCTCGGCGAGGAAGGTGCGGGTCTTTTCTGCCAGGTGCGGACCGCCAACAGCACCTGCACCGCGGTGCTGCTCAATCCATCGGAAACACGCCACTATGACAACGTGACCCTGCACTGGCGGCACGCCGGACCGGTCACCGAGCTGGACGCGCTGACAGGACAAGTCGTGGCGGTGGAGACCATCCAGGAAGAAGACGGCACCTTGCGCTGGGAGACCTCGTTCCGCACTTTGCAGGAACGCATCTTTGTCTGCGGGGTAGTGCTGCCCGGCACCGCGCCCGCCACGATAGCCTCCAAGGGACGAACAGACGTCCTCGACGGAGACTTCGCCTACACGCTCGACGAACCGAATATTGCCGTGCTCGACACCGCGGAGTTTTCCCTCGACGGCGTAGCATGGGAAGACGCGCGGGAAATTCTCCGCGTGGAAAAAACTTTGAGCAAACACTTGAGCGTTCCCCTGCGCGGCGGCCAGATGGTCCAACCGTGGGCTCGCGAGGAATCCGCCACTGCGCAGGGAACCCCGCTGACTTTGCGCTTCCGCTTTGAGGTAGAGCAACTGCCGAAGTCGCCCGTGCAATTGGCCCTCGAGCAACCCCGCGAGTTTGCCATCACGCTCAACGGCAAGAATATCCCGACACCGACGGGGGACGCATGGTTCATCGACCCGTGCCTGCACACCGTGACACTGCCGCCCGACGCGCTGCGAACCGGGACCAACATTCTCGAAATGCAATGCCGCTACCGCGAAGGCGTGGACCTCGAAGCCGTCTACCTGCTGGGGTCGTTCGGCGTGCGTCCGGGACCGGGCTCGTGCGTGACCTTGACGGAACTCCCGACTCGGCTCGGCGTGGGAGACTGGACGCGCTGCGGGCTGCCTTTTTACTCTGGACGCATTCGCTTGCAACTGCCCATTGGTTCCGCCCGCCGTCTCGCGTTGTCCCCGCTCGGCGCCGCAACGCTAGTAGTGAAACATCCCACCAACGGGAAAACACAGATTCTTCCTTGGGCGCCCTTCGCCTGCGACCTCGACGGACTCGCCGACGGTCAGGGTATGGTCGAAGCTGAATGGGTCCTGACCCGCCGCAACACCTTCGGTCCGCTGCATCTCACACCGATCACCCAACCCGCCATCGGCCCGACCCACTTCCGTAGCGAGGGCGATGAGTGGTCCGATGATTACCAGCTGGTGCCGGTGGGACTGAAAGAGCCCCCCGTGACTGAATCATGAAGCAACGACTTCCCATCATCGGAATCCGGCGCCGGGGACGGCGCCGCTACAGGAAATGTAGCGTCGGCGTCCCCGCCGACGGCCGTTAATCCCTTTCAACCCCCTCCCATGCCTCACCGCCCCAACATCCTCTTCCTCAACCTCGACCAGCTGCGCCACGACTGCCTGGGTTTCACGGGTCATCCGATCGTCAAAACGCCGCACCTCGACGCCTTGGCGCAATCCGGTCTGCAATTCGAGTCGGCCTACACCCCGTTTCCTGTCTGCGCCCCGGCCCGGCAGACCTTGCTCACCGGCGTGATGCCCGAGCAGCATGGCGGACTGTGGAACTTCGACCGTGGCGGCGGCTTGCCCATCGGCGCCGCAGCCACCGCGGACCATTCGATCTGGGTGCAACAATTGCGCGACGCCGGTTACCGCACGGCTTACCTCGGCAAATGGCATGTCCATCCCGAGGCCGATCCCACCGCCTACGGCTACGAAACCTACATCGAGCCGCCAACCAACGCCTACCGGCCGGAAAATCAGCAGCGAAAGTATGAGCTGGCCGATGATCCATGGCCCGAGTTCCCCGTCGGGGTGGTCTCCACCCTCGATCTCGACAAAAGCGACACGCACACGCTGGCCGCTGAATGCTGCCGGCTCATCGGGGAATTCGGGGCAGGCGACGCGCCGTGGCACATCCGGATCGACTACAACGAGCCACATCTGCCGTGCCTGCCGAGCGAACCCTTCGCCTCGATGTATCCGCCGGAATCGATCCCGCCATGGGAAAATTTCGGCGACACCTTCGCCGGCAAACCCTTCATCCAGCAACAACAACTCCGCAATTGGCGCATCGAGGCGTGGACGTGGCGCGAATGGTCCATCTACCTCTCCGGATATTTCGGGATGATCAGCCATCTGGACGACGCCATCGGGCGGATCATCGAAGACCTGCGCTCCCGCGGAATGATCGACAACACCCTGATTGTTTTCACCACCGACCACGGCGATGCGGCCGGCAGCCATCGCATGATGGACAAACATTATGTGATGTATGAGGAAGAGGTGCACGTGCCGCTCGTCTGCTCGTGGCCCGGCGTCATTCCGGCCGGCAGTGTCTGCCGCGATTTCATCAGCCATTTCCTCGATCTGCCGGTGACCTTGCTCGAACTGACCGGCCTGCCCGTGCCAGCGAGTTATCAAGGCCGCAGCTTTTGGCCGCAGTTGGAAGGGCGCACCTCGGAGGATCCGCGTCCCCTCGCCTTCAGTTCTTACAACGGTCAGCAGTTCGGCCTCTACTGCCAACGCATGGTCCGCGACCGGAAATACAAATACGTGTGGAACGCCACGGACATCGACGAATGTTACGACCTTGAGACCGACCCCCACGAGTTGGTCAATCTCGCCGCGGACAAACATCACGAGGCCCTCTGCCGCCGCTACCGCCGCACGGTTTATGAAGTCTTCGCCGCTCTGAAAGACCCGCTCGTCCTGAGCCGCTGGAACGAACGCTGGTTGCGCGACGGCACCCCTACCACGACATGAAAACCATCCCCACCCTCCTCGCTTGCACAGGCGCTTGGCTGGCGACAACCGTCGCGGCACCGACGGAGCGTCCGCCCAACATCCTTTTCATCATGACCGATGACCTCGGCATTGCCGACCTCGGTGTCTACGGCAGCGATTACCATCTGACGCCGCGGTTGGATCGCTTGGCCGCGGAAGGGATGCGTTTCACCGATGCCTACTCGGCATCATCGGTATGCTCACCGACGCGGGCGGCCCTCTTGACCGGACAGTATCCGCACCGGCTCCACCTGACCGATGCCTTGCCGTGGGACCGGTTACCGGAAAACCCGCAGCTCGTTCCGCCCAACCACCTCAAGGAACTGCCCGCCTCGCACGCCACGTATGCGAAGGCGTTGCGCGAGGCCGGCTACCGCACCGGGCTCATCGGCAAATGGCACCTGGGCAACGAATACGAGTTCTTTTCCGGTGGCCGCCATCGCGACTACGGCTTCGACGAGGCCTTTGATGCGGATTACCGGAAGATCAACCAAGTGGACAAAGCTGTGGACACCCTCACCGACCAAGCCCTTGCCTTCATCGAAAGCAACCGCAACCGCCCTTTCATGCTGGCTCTGCACCACCACACGCCGCATGTCCCGCTGGTCGTCCCGCCGGAATACGAGAGCCGCTATGACGACGTCCCCGTCGGCGAACGTCACAAAAAGAAAAAATACGCCGGGATGATCTCGCACCTCGACGATGCCGTGGGCCGCCTGCTCGACAAACTCGACGAGCTGGAGCTGGCCGACAACACCATCGTCATCTTCACCTCCGACAACGGCGGCCTCAGCGCGGAAACCAGCAACCTCCCCTACCGCGAAGGCAAAGCCACCCTCTACGAGGGCGGCATCCGCGTGCCCCTCATCGTTCGCTGGCCCGGACAAATTGAACCCGGCTCGGTGTGCCAGGGCGTCACGGTGAGTAGCGACTTTTTCCCCACTTTCCTGGATGTCGCGGGGCTACCCTTGCAACCCGACGCACACTTGGACGGACAAAGTCTGGTTTCCTGGCTGCGTGGCGGGAAGCCGGAAGCGACCCGCGCGGTTTACTGGCACTTCCCGCACTACCGCGCTCAGGGACCTCCGTCCGCCGTGCGCGATGGTGACTGGAAACTCATCCATAACATCGAGGCGGATACCCACGAGCTTTACGACTTGAAAAGCGATCCGGGCGAAGCCAACGACCTGGCCGCCCAACAACCCGAGCGTACCAGGGAGTTGGCCACCAAACTGGAGAGCCATCTGGCCGACACCGGAGCGCAACGCATGCGCCCGAATCCCGACTGGAATCCGAAAAAACCCCGCGGCCGCACTTGGGACATGGGCGTCTTCTATCCCAAACACGGCGGCACCCACCAAGCAGTCAAAGACCGCGACTATCCCGCGTGGTTCCAGCACGCGGAGCCCGCGCGACAACCTTAAGAGGCTCGACCCTCTCGCCGTTCGCGCAGGAGGGCTTGGATTTCACGGACGCGCTCGCGGCTGAGCCGGTAGCGGCTGAAGGCGATCATGGCTGCGATGATGCAGGCGCTGGGGAAGAACGCGATGAAGAGGCGCAGACGGGTCAGGGTCTGCGGCGTCATCTCGTCGGCGCCGGCTTCGTAGCCGATGAAGGTGAGAACGTAGCCGAGCGTGAAGGCGATGCCGGTGAAGGCCAGCTTGACCATGAAGCCGTAGAAGGCGGAGAAGATCCCCTCGCGGCGGTAACCGTGCTGGAGTTCATCCTCGTCGCAGATGTCGGCGATGAAAGCGCCATTGAGCAGCCACACCGTGCTCATGCCCGCGCCGATGACCACCGCCAGGAGCAGTTGCAGGGCGGGAAAACCGGGATGCAGGAGAAACCAGGACGCCATGATGGTCAAAGCGGCCAGCGTCATGCCCGCCATGAGCACGCTCTTTTTGTCGAAGCGTCGCACGAGCAATGGAATGAGAAACGTGGCACCGAGCGAGGTGATCCCACTGGTCGTTCCGTAAAAGCCGTTCCACGTGGCCCCGCTGCTTTTGTCCCCGCCGAAGATGTAAAAGATGTTGGCGTAGGTCAGGAGCACACCCATGAAGAACATGCCGGATATGACAAAGAAGATCATCAGGCAAAGGGTGCGGAAGGAGCGGTTCTGCAGGGCGAGCTTGCCCGAGTGCAACAGGTGGAGCTTGGCCTGATCCTGCACCTTGATTTTCTCCCGGGTGAAAAGCGAGGCGGGCAACGCAGAGAGGGCGATGATGATGGCCAGCGTCCACGCCACATAGCGGATGCCGAGCACCTCGACCTTCACGCTCTCGTCGGCCGCCATCTGCACCACGGGCTGGAAGAGGAAGCCATACCACGCGGCTTGGCCGGACTCGACGAAGCCGCGGATGTATTCCCCGACGCTGAGGCAGATTTTGTAGAGCCAAGGGACGAGAAAGGTCGCCGCCGAGGCGAAAATCATCCGGTATTTCTGCACGTCGGCCCGCTCGTCATAGTCCGGGGTGAGTTCCAGCCCCAGCGCGTTGTAGGGGACGGCAAAGATCGTATACATCAGATAGAAAAAGATGCAGGCGGCAACCGCGTAGGCGAAGAGAGCGACACTGCCCCAATACGGGGACGCCATGTAGGAAACGCCGAAGGCGAAGGCCATGAGGAATCCGCCGGCGAAAATGAAAGGACGACGACGCCCGAACCGGCTCCGGCTGTTGTCCGAGATATTGCCCATCACGGGATCGGAAATCGTGTCGATGAACCGCGGGATGGCCACGGCCCAGCCGATAAGGACCGAACTCATGCCGAAGCCGATGTTGTAGATCGGGACAAACAAGTTGTTCAGTCCGTTGGCCGCCATTTGGTCGCTGAAGCCGCCCATGCCCCAAGCGATCTTCTCGCGCATGGGAAGATGTTCGGTGCGCTTTTCGCGGGAGTCGTGCATGGGGGTGGGCGTGGTTGTTGGCGTGAACTAGCGGATCGTCAACTCCACGGGATCCAGCGTCCAATCGTTGATCTCCCGGACGGTGCGGCCGCCGCTCCAGCCGAGGAGAACTTTCGCCTCGTCCGCCCCCTTCGCGCGGTCCCAGCGGATTTCCACCGCGCCGTCGGGGGTGTTGATGGCCTCGACCCATTCGCCGCCCGTCACCACCACGCCGCTGGTCGCCACCGGTTTCCCTGTTTCGTCCTGGAGGCGCACTTGGCGCGTGCCGCTGTTGTCCTCCGGGGTCAGGACGGGGTCCTCGAGTTTCAGCGAGGTCGGGCGCCCCGGCGCACGCGTATTGCTCCGCGAGGTGCGCGGGGAACCGGTGAAGTTCTCATTGCGCAGGGGGATCAAGGCGTCGGATTCGCGCAAGTGCGTTTCGATCAGAGCATCCAACTCGCGCACCCGTTCGGGGCGGTGCGCCGCGAGGTTGACGGCTTCACCGGGATCGGCCGCGAGATCAAACAATTCGTAGTGGTGCGTGCCGGGTTCATCGCCCGCCCAGTAAAACCGCAGAAGCTTCTCGTGGCCCAACCGCACCGCGGCCGAGGAAGCGCACATGATGCCGAAGCGCGAGGGAAAATCGAAGAAGAGCGGACGCTCGGGCAAGGCATCGCCGGCAAAAAGAGGACGCAGGCTCACGCCATCCACAGGCTGGTCTGCGGGGAAAGACACCCCGGCATAGTCGAGAATGGTCGGAAACAGGTCGGTCGAAACCACGGGGACACTCGAAACCGTGCCGGGCTTGATGTGCCCGGGATAGGCCACCACCCACGGCACGCGAATGCCACCCTCGAAGGTGTTGGCCTTGCCGCCGCGCAGCGGGCGGTTGGAAGTGACCTGGCGGCCGTCGACCTCGTCATGAATGACTCCGCCATTGTCGGAGAGAAAGACGATCAGCGTGTTGTCGCGCAGCGCCTTGTTTTCCGGCCGGTCGAGATAGTCGAGCAACACGCCGAGGCTTTGGTCCAGACTTTCCACCATCGTGCCCATGACGGGCGAATCGTGGATGCCGCGAGGATCTTTTTTGCCGCGGTATTTCTCCAGCAAGTCCTGACGCGCAATGAACGGCGAATGCACCGCGTAGAGCCACAGGTTGAGGAAAAACGGACGCTCCGAGTCCTTGACCTTGCCGATCCAGTCCACCGCTTCCTGCACCAAGCGGCTGTCGAGGTGCTCACCATCGGGCCCGGCTTTGAGTCCGTGGATTTCGCTGCGTCGCTTCTCCTTGTTCTGCGGCCTGTTAGCATACGGGGAGTAAAAGTCGGGTGGTCCGGGACGATGGTCGCCGCCGATGACATAGTCGAACCCGCGGGCGCCGGCATCGTAAGTATTGGCGTTTTCCTCGGGGAATTTGCCCGGGCGGCTCAGGTGCCATTTGCCGATGTGCGCCGTCTGGTAGCCGCTCTCCCGCAGCAAATCGGCCAAGGTTCGCAATCCGGCCGGCAGATGGTCGCGCGACCGGATGTCCCCGGCGTAGTGGCCATCCTCCGGCGGCAGGGCCACGGGCTCGAACACCTGCCGTCGGGCCGTGATGGCCTCGGTCATGCGCAACCGCGCGGGCGATTGACCGACCATGATGCTGGCCCGCGTAGGCGAACAGAGCGGACTGGCCGCATAGCCGTCCGTGAAACGCATCCCTTCTTTGGCCAAACGCCGCAAGTTCGGCGTCTCATAGTAACCCGGACCATCGAGATCTGTGTCAGCCCAGCCCAGATCGTCGGCAAGGATGAGAATGATGTTGGGGCGGTCCGCCGCGACCGCCGGGCAGACCAGAACGAGGGCGGCGGCCAACAAAGACCAAATCAGACGGGGAAACATCGGGCAGCTACTAAAGCACAATCCACCCCGCCCTTCCCGCACGATCCAGCCAAAAAGGAGCATGATCCTGCCAAGCCAGTCGGGTAGGCGCGGACCCAAACTACTTGCCAGAGCCGTTCAAGATGTTTTGTGGCCGCGGCACTCTGTGCCGCGTTTCCCCTCGCCAGCACGGCACAAAGTGCCGCGGCTACATTATTCCGCAACAGCTATGACCCGCTGGACCAAATCGATCGGTCGCCCCGGGAACCCCTCCTCCTGCGTGTCCTCCGGCCAACGGCCGTCCGGCATGCGATAGCTGTCTGCCAAAGAGTCCACATCGACCCCGCCCGGATCCCCGAAGTGATCCATCCAGTGTTGCGTGAGTTCTTCGAGACGCTCCTGCAACCCGGCATGCGCGGGATCGCCGTAGAGGTTGCGCAGTTGAAAAGGATCGCCTTCCCGCGTGTAAAGCGCACGGACCGGAACCTTGCGCAGCACCGGCCGTCCGTCTTCATCGCGCCGCCAGTGCGCCAACTCGCCGCGACCGTAGGTATGTTCGCGGGTGTAGACACCATTCCACGACGGTTGGTGGAAAAAGAGCGGGACCGATTCCACGGCGTCATCATCGCCGTCGCTGATGGCTCGCGAAAGATCGCGGCCCTCGCAGGTTTCCGGCACGGACACCCCCAGCAAGCCGAGCAGGGTCGGCATCAAATCCAGCGTCCCGACCAGCAGATCGCTGGTCCGGCTGCGGGTTTCCCCCGGCAAGTGCACGAGGAGCGGGACGCGCACGGAGGTGTCCTCGGGATGATCCTTCGAGATGGTGTAGCCGTAGGAATGCAGGTTGTCGCCGTGATCGGAAGTGAACACGATGAGCGTATTGTCATAGAGACCCCGCGCTTTGAGTTTGTCGATCAGACGTCCGAACGCACGGTCGATCCCGCTGCACATGGCGTAGTAGCCATGGTACGCCCGCCGGATCTCGGGGGTGTCCTCCGCGCTGGGACGCAAACGGATGGCCGCGGGATCGTAGAGGCCCATCAGATCCTGCTCCGTGCCGTAGTCGAAGGTCATGGTCTCCGGGTCGAAGCCGACATCGTGCGGCGGATGCCACGAAACAAAGAGCGCGAAGGGTTCGTCCGTGCGGCAAGTGTCGAGGAATGCCGCAGCCTGCCGCGTCTGCCCGTCCACCTCCCATTCGTCGAAGAACACTTTTCTTCCTTCCTCGTCCCAGTAGTAGCAATGCCCCGGACGGTAATCCATGTGGCAGTTGTTGCTCAGGAAGGTTTTGTCGAACCCGTGCCGCAGCGGACCCGGCGGCACCGGCCGGTCGCGGTCGCCGCCGAGCAGATGCCATTTGCCGACATAGGCAGTGCGGTAGCCGGCCGCGCCCAAGGCCTGCGCAAAGGTCGTGCCGTTGTGGGCCAGCAGCGGGAGATCATTGTGCAGGGCGCCGTGCCGGAGTGGATGCTGTCCGGTCAGCAACATACCGCGGTAAGGCGTGCAAACCGGACTGCTCGAAATGCAATGGTCGAAGCGGATGCTGTCCGCGGCGAAGGCGTCGAGGCACGGCGTTTTGATATCCGCACTGCCGTAGCAACCGAGCATGTCCCGCGACTGCTGGTCGGTGAAAACGAAGAGGAGATTGGGACGCGTGCTCACTGCTGGAGCAGCATGCTGCGCAGCGGACCGATCTGCAACGGCAGCGGCGCGGTCGCTTCGCGGATTTCTCCTGTGCTCGGATCGAGCACGGTGACGGGACCACTGCCGCCCACTTGCACGGCCAAGTCCTGTTCCTTCTTGTTCATGACGAAGTAGATTTTCTTCCCGTCGCGGTGGAAACGCGCCACGCCGAGTTCCGAGGTGCCGGGCGTGAAGGTCAGATCGAACGCCGGACTGTAAGATTGTCCGATAAGCGCGGGAAGTTCTCCGGCCGCGACGGTCCGGGCGGCAGTCAAGCCCTGGCGGACAGCTTCGTCATCGCGCGAGTAGAGAGCGGACGAGGGAATCTCATCCACCCACAGAACTTTTCCTCCAGCGGCTTCAAAAGCCTCGATCTTGCGCAGGACTTCCAGCGGGAGCAGGTCCATCGGCGGCATGACCAGCACGCGGTAAGAACCGCGCCCGATCTGCAGGCGCCCATTTTCGATCGCGGCCTCGGCGACGGCCTGCGGGTGGACGACGCTGTAATCGATATCGGCCGCTGTCAGCGTGTCGTCGATCGTTTCCCACGGCTTCTCCCACGAGACGAACTCCTCGTGCACCTTTTTCCAGCGCTGGTTGGACGGACGATACAAGCCTTGGAAGCGGGAGATAGGATAGTAGACAGCCACCTCGTTTTCCCGCCGCGCCCCGCGCAAAACGAGCGACAGGCGGCCGATGTATTCGTTGAAAGCGCGAAACTCTTCCGGCGTGTAACCGGTGGCCTTGCGGCCACGCTCCTTGACATCGGCGGTGTTGACCGGATCGAGCGGCAGGTAGGAGGTGAACGAATTCACGCCGTGAAAGAACAGCCAGTTGGCCGAGTTGAGCAGCAGCGGGATCTCCGGGGAGAGTCGCTGCAGACCGCCGCCACCGATGATCGGGTCGAGCAGGACGACCACTTCATCGCGGTCTTTCCATTCGGCGATTGAGCTGCAGAAACGGGCCTGTTCGTAGTGGAAGGAATCGAAACGGTTGCGGTTGGGGATACCGATATCCATGGCCGGCACATCGAACTCGGCCGCGAAGAGCAGCAGGTCCCCGTAGCAGGGCACGTGCAGCGAGGGATATTCGTCGTGCAGGAAATGGCCGCTGGAGGAAACACCGCGCGCTTCGCACCATTTGCGGATTTGTTCGGCGAAATTGGTGCGGAGCAATTCGGCGACCGTCTGGTGGAAATGCGTGCGCACCCGGCGCGATTCGAGATCGTCGCCCGCGAAGAGACGGGGCAACTGTGCCATCAGGTCGTAGCCGTGCATGGCTTGGAACTTGGCCGGGATCTCCGCGTTCCACGACACGCAGGCAAACGGGCCGTCGGCCATCTCCCAGTGCAGCTGCATCAAGTGCGGCTCGTTGACATAAAAGCCGCGCGCCTTGCCGGCCAGTCCGCCGGATTCTCCGGAGATTGGAGTGTGCATGATCTCGAGGAAGCTTTTCACCGCGGCTGGATTGAGCAGGTCCGGATAGCGCCCGCGATGTTTGAATTGGGCGCTGGTGCTCTGTGCTTGGGTGTCGCGGTCGCGGATGACCGTGAAGAAGGCGTGCAGTTCCCAAGGTCCGTCGACCCCTTCGGTGGTGACTTTTCCGTCCTCGACATTCACCGCGGCCCTTGGCACCGCTTGCAGGCCTTCGGGAGTCACGTTGTAGAGCGCGGCGGAGACAAAGCGCTCAGCGCCCGCAGGGAGGTCGATGATCACGGTGCCGGCGCCCTCGCCCGTTTCGCTCACCGTGGCCAGGCCCCTCACCTCGTATTCGGGATTTCTTTCAACGACCTTGCCCCCTCCCATGCCGCTCGGATAGCCGAAGTCATCGGCCAACCAGACCGGGGCCTTTTGCTCCTGCGCCTGCGCGATGAGCGGGCCGATCTTCTTCCGCGCTTCGGGCCCCTGCTGGTAAAGCTCCTTGTAAAAAAATCCCATGTATCCGCCGATGCCATACTCAGGGTATTTCTTCAACGTCTCGTCGTTCAGCTGATACTGCACGAGCCGGTAGGCGTTGGGCGGGTCGGCAAATTCTTGTGCGAACGTCTCGTTGTCGGACACCGGCATCGGCGTGGCTTCCGGGGTAGCCGCGACCGCTGGGGTCGACTCTGCCACCGGTTCTTCCGACGCCGCGGGGGCTTCGGCGGAAGGACGGGAACAGGCGTTCACCATGGCCAAGGTCAGAGAGGCCATGATGACGCGGCCGGAGAAAAGCAGACACTTCATCGAAGCAAGCTAGCGGGTGGACAACTCAACCCGCCATGACGATTCCGCCAATTTTCAGCACGATTCGGCAAAAACCATGCGGCGGCACACATCAGTGGTTTGCCATGCATCAGAGCGAAGGCGTGCCATCGATAGCGTCAGCACCCCCTCGCCCTCCGCGACCGCGCCCCACGTTACCGCCCAACAACTACGATTCGGCGTTGCCGCCCCGCATCCGCCCGCCCGCTTGGAATTGCCGCGGCGAGACACCCAGAACGCGGCGGAACTGCCGGGCAAAGTAGCTGCTGTCATTGAAGCCGCACTCGAAAGCCGCCTCGGTCACGCTCATGTCGCTGGACTGCAGCAGCTTCGCCCCTTTGGCGATGCGTAGCCGCTGGAGGTAAGACAGCGGGCTCTCGTTCTTCACCTGACTGAAAAACCGGTAGAAATTGCGGTCCGACATGCCGACCATTTTCGCCAACTCGGGCAATTTGAGGTCCTCCGCGAAATGGCTCTCCATGTAAGCGATAGCGCGGCCGATTTTCATGATGCGCTCGGAATCGACCGTCGGCTCCGAGTTGTAAGCACGAGAAAGCAGCCCGACCAAAGCCATGAAATGCGCCACGGCCATGAAACGATGCCCCATCGCATCTTTGCGTAGCGCCTGGCTGGCGGGGATCGCGCGACGCTCCTCGAAAGCCACCGGCCGCACCCGCGGAGCGTCACCGTAAAGCTCCTTCTCCATGGACTCGGCCAACTCCCGGGCCCGCGCCAAGTCGCGGATGCCGAGTGTGAGGTGACGCTCGAATTCGCCCTTGCGCCGCATGGCCGGCTCCACCACGAAAAGCGATTGGTAACCCGGCAGCCCGGCCACATCGAAGCGCACTTTTTGGAGGAGCGATTGCTCGTAGATGACGTTGATCAACCCGAGATTCTTGGTGTCGCGGTAACCGTGGGGACGCCCCCCGTGGTGCACGAAGACGTCGCCCGCCTTGAGCGGGAACTCCTTGTTGCCCACCACGTTGACCCCGTGCCCGTGTGCGATGATCACGATCTCCGAGAAATCATGGACGTGCAGCGGATAGTCCGGATGCTCGTCGAGAATGAAAACCGCCAACGGGAAATTCCGGTCGGCAAAAACCAGCTCTTTCTCGAATTTGACCGGCTTTAGCGTGCGACGAGGCATGAAACCACTTACGATTTCACCGCCGGACTGCAAGCCCGGAGTGTCCGCGCCCCACCAACGAGCATCCGTCCGCTCCGAGGCAACAACTTCGGCAGTGCCGCAAGGAAGAGTTCCCGAAGTCAGGCCCGGGCACTGCGGCGGGTGCGGCGAATCCACGACCTTGCCAGAGGACCATGGATCCGACTTCCAACCCCAGACCGAGCACCGGCCCGTCGTTGTGATCCGTGTGATTCCCGAGCCATTCGGCCCGTCCGGGAGACACCGAGGTCACAGCAAGTCCGGGCATCGCGAGGACAACATACCGCGAGAGCGGAAAACAATCAGCGCTGTTGTGAAAGCCAATCGGCGGGGGTGGTGCCGCCGGCGCGCTCGAGAAGCTCGTCGTCCCAGGTGACAAGCGTCGTTCCGGTCAAGGCTGCCGTGGCGGCATAGATGGCGGCGGCTCCCCGCAGAAGGCAACGCGTCCCGCAAAGGAGGGATTCGTTGATGAGGTGAGGATTCACTTCCACGAGCTGGAGCGCCGGAACCGCCCGGAGATCGCGAGCCACGGCCAATCCTTTCGAGCCATCCTGGTGTCGGCGGCCCAAGGCACAGGCTGTTTCCACGAGGAGCAGACTGATCTCAGCCACCAAGGGCCCTGTCAGCGGGCTCCGGGGGCAGAGAGCAACCCCGCCATCTGGGCGGCGAGCTTTTCCAGAGCAGGGCCGATGGCGGTTTCGCCCAGCGGAACACGCACTGGGATCTCGAGGTCGACGGGAATGTCGGCGGTGATGAGCAGGGGTTCGGGAAAGCCGACCTGCGCCTGCTGGCGGATGGCCAGTTCCAGGTCGAGATGCTGGTCGACGGGAATCTCCAGATCGACCGGCACGAGCACTTCCTCGCGCAGGGGAAAGCGGACCGGGATGCGGCCTTTGACTTTCAACGCCTCGGGGAACTCGATCTCGACATCGTGGTCGACGGCCACCCGGCCCTTGATGTTGAGCAGCGGGCGGAACGGATTGATGATACGCCAGCGCACCGGTTGGTCGATGTCGATATCGGTTTTGGCGCGCACTTTGGAACCGGCCGCGACGAGAACTGCGGAGTCGATGTCGATCGATTCGTCGATGTCGAGGGCGATGGGCACTTTGATTTCCTCGTGCACCTTGACGTCGAGTTTGATCGGCAGACGGTCGCTCACGTCGAGACGGAGGTCGATGGTCGTGGGGCGCATGATGCGGATCTCCACTTCGAGCGGCATGGTCGTGCGCACCCGGATCACGGTCTCGACCGACTCGCCGGCCAGCGCACGCAACAGGCCGGCGCTCTCGTCGAGCCGGGCGGACACCGCGCCGCGCACCCCGAACAGCCCGGCCACGGTGAGCAGGCTGACCGCCATGGCGAGCAGAGCCGCCAGAAGAGTGAGGAAGGATTTCATGGGCGTGCGCCGCGGAAGGCGGCCGCTTCGAGCGTAAAACTTTTTTGACCGACCACACCAACGCGGCGTCTGCGCGAAAAGATGCCGGTCTCCAATGTCGTGGAGCTGCCAAAGATAGTCCGCGCGTCACCAGCGAGCAATCAACAACTCCGGATGAACGTCTTCAGGAGCGGAGCAGGGCCAGATTACCGAAGTCCCGCCCCAGCACGGGAGCGGACGGCGTTTTCAGCCATTGCTCGAGGAGGGTGGCATAGACGCTGCGGAAGTCGGTGTGGTGCACGAGGTCGCCGCGCTCGAGTTTGGTCAGGCTGGGGTGGCTGCCGAGCAACCCGCCTTTGAGCGCGCCACCGAAAAGAAAAAGCGGGGCGGCCGCGCCGTGGTCGGTGCCGCCACTGGCATTCTGCGCCACGCGGCGGCCGAATTCGCTGAAGGTGAGCAGCATGACGCGGTCGAAGTTTCCCTGCGCTTTCATGTCGCGGCAGAAGGCGCCGACGGCTTGGTCGAAGACGGACAGTTGCCGCTCGTGCGCGCCGGACTGGTTGGCGTGCGTGTCGAAACCACCGAGCGAAACATAGTAGACGCGCGAGGGCATGCCGCCGCCGATCAAGCGCGCGACCAGTTGCAGACGGCGTCCGAGATCGGTCGCGGGATAGTCGGCTCCGCGGTGGGATTTGCGCAGGATGTCCTGCACTTGGGACGAGGACGCCACGGCGTCGAGCGCCGTCCGTTGCAAAAAGTCGGCCACGTTCACATCCGGATCGGATGCGCCGAAAAGCATGTCGATGGAGCCGCCGGCCGGCGCGGACGCGTCGTCCGGTTCCATGGGCGCCGGGTCCATGCCGTCCTGGAACTGGTAGTCCTGCGGTGCGCCGATGGCGATGGACTTGCCGGACTCGGACCGCAACGCCTGCGGCACTTGATCGCCGATGGCGATGCCCGCGCCGGGATCTTCGCCGGCGCAGGCCGCATCACAGTAGCGGCCGAGCCAGCCGTAGGCCTCGTTCTTGTCGGCGTCGCTCGCCGTGTGCCAGATCTCCGTGGCGCGGAAATGCGAACGGTTCGGGTTGGGATAGCCGACACCCTGCACAATGGACGCCTGTCCCTCGTCCAGCAAGGCTCCGAGATTTTCCAGCGATGGATGCAAGCCGCAGTAGTCGTCGAGGCGGCGGACTTTGTCCGCGGGAACGGCCAACCCGGGCCGGGCCTTGAAGTAGGCATCGTCGGCGAAGGGTATGACCGTGTTGAGCCCGTCATTGCCGCCAGCGAGTTGCATGACGACCAGGATGGTGTCGTCCTTGCCGGTCACCGGCGTGAAGCTCGAAGCGGCCACGCCGTCGAGAGCGGCGAAGGTGCGGTTGACGAAAGACGGCACAGTCGGCGCGATGGCGCCGCCGAGAATGACGGTGCGGAGGAATTTGCGGCGGGTGAAAAAGGGATCGGTCATAGTCAGCAGAGGTTGTATTCGGGGCAGCCGAGCAGGACGACCGAGGCTTCGCGCACCGTCTCGTCACCGCAGGGGAAATCGCTCTTGGCCAGCACGGCTTCCAGCCGCTGCCGCGTGGCCGGTCCGGCGGGTGTGGCGAGGAACACTTTTTCGAGGCGCCGGGCCAACGCGGCAGGCCCGGACCGCGCCTCCGGCGGGCCCACCGTTGCCCACGCTGCGGCGTCCATCGAGTCCGTCTCCGCGACGGGCCACGGCGGCGCCGCCACGGCGAACAAGCGCGCGGTGTTGCTCCGCCGGATCAGCGTGGCGCTGTTGATCCACGCTGTTCCGCCGTCCCAGCCTTTGACGCTCGGCGGCATGAAAAGGTTCTGCCCCAACTCCGCGGCCAGCGGCAGGGCCACCCCGGGCGGGAGCAGTTGCCGTCCGGTCTCGCGCGCGGCCTGCACCATCCATTGCACGGGGCTCTTGACCTGCGCGGCGCGGGCGCGCGGCGAATAAAACTCCGGATGCGTGAAAATCATGCGCAACAACTCGCCGGTGCGGAGGTCATTCTCCCGGTAGTGCGCGGCCAGCGACTTGACCAAGCCGGGTTCCGGCCGCGGATACGCGTAGAATTCCCAGAGCTTGGCCGCGAGGAATTCCGCGCAAGGCGGCTGCGAGCAAATGATATCCACCGCCTCCTCCGTGCCGAAATTGCCCGACTTGCCGAACAGCTTTTTCCGGCCTTCGTCATGCCGCCGGGACGCGAAAAATGCTTCGCCGTTTTCCATCCGCACCGTCCATCCCGTGAAGCAACGCGCCGCCTCGCGGATATCCTCTTCCGTGTAGTGCCCCTCGCCGAGGGTGAAGAGTTCCATGATCTCCCGCGCGAAATTCTCGTTCGGTGCCTTGGCCTGGCTCTGCCGTCCGTCGAGCCAGACGAGCATGGCCGGATCCCGCACCATGGCGGCGCATAATTCGCGGAACGGACCGGTCCCGAGCCGGCGCAGCGTTTCGTTCTGCCCCAGCATGAGGTGATTGAAGCGCACCTTCGTCTGGCTCGTCGCAAAATGCCCGTGCCAGAAGAGGGTCAACTTCTCCCGCGCCCCGGCATCCACCCGCATGCGGTTCAGCCACCACGTCCGCAGGGCCTCGAAAGTTTCGCGCGTCTCCCGCTGGAAAGCCCCGGCCTCGCGCCGGTCCGTCTCCGCGTCCGCACGCCGCGCCTGCCGGAGTTGCCGGCGACGGGCGTGTTCGGCGGAATCGGTCGCCGGCGGCGTGGGCAGACCCCTTCCCTCATCCGCCAGCATCCGTTCGACCGCCCCCTCCAACCCCGCCCCCGCGAGGACCTCCGCGTCCTCCGGCGTGCCGCCGAAACCAGCCCGCCGCAGCAAATGCGCGGCCGATTGGTCGTTCCATGCAAGCGCGCCGGGGGTGGACATCACTTGGTTCAACCCCGCCAACCCCCGGACGGTCGCGGAAAAAATTGCCGCCAGCCCGGCAACCAGCCTGCGGCTCCGGGGTTTTACACATTGGCGTGTCCGCCGCCCCGGTAAAGAATTGCCAATATGAAGCCCCCACTCCCGCTCCTTGCTGTCCTCATCGTCGGATGCGTTCTCGGTTACGCGGCCGGCGGCCTCTTCCGTGCGGAAGAAAGCACCACAGCGCCGGTCGCCGAGTCGGGCGACACGGCGGCGGGGTCCGCGGGCGAACGTGAGGAACTGGCGCTCTCGTTGGCCGAGATCCGGGCCGGGGATGAGTTAACCGACACGTCACCCGCGACTCGGCAAACCACGGGCGGCGGGAAAACCGTCCTGACCCTTGGGCAAGTGATGGACAGTCTGCGCGCCCTCGACGATGCGCCGCCCGGCGAGGCCACCGACCGCCGCGAGCGGGATCTTGTCGAGCGCTGGACCGAACTTGATCCGGCCGGCGCCGCCGCCTACGCGGCCGAAGCTTTCAAAAACGGCGGGAGCGAACGCCTCTTGCGTCAGGCCGCCGAAGCCTACGCCAAGCAGGACCCGGCCGGCGCTTCGGCCTGGGCGGCCACGCTCGATTCGCCGATGGCCCGCGACGCCGCCCTGCGGGAAATCTACCGCACATGGTCCGAGTCGGATCCGGCCACCGCAGCCTCTTCGGTCGGCAGTTTGCCGGCCGGTTCGGCCCGCACGGTCGCGACCGCCGCCGTCGCCGCGCGCTTCGCCGGGCAAAATCTTGCAGGCGCCCTGCAGTGGGTCGGACAATTGGAGGGCACCGTGCAAAGCGCCGCCATGCGCGGCGTCGTCTCAAAGTGGGCCGAGACGGACCCCGGAGCCGCCGCCACGTGGGTCATGCAGCAAAACTCCCCCGCCCTGCGCAACGAAGGTCTGCGCCTGCTGGCCCAGGACTGGGTGCAACGCGATCCCGCCGCCACCTTTGCCTACGCGCAAAGCATCGGCGCCCCGCAACTCCGCGAACGCTTCATCGAGGCCGCCTTCCAGCGTTACGCGCAAAACGACCCCCAAGCCGCCGCCGCATTGTTGTCCCGGCCGGAAGCCGCTCCCTACGCCGCCCGCGCCGCCAGCCAACTCGGTTCCCAATGGGCCGGCTTCGACCCGGCGGCCGCCGCCACTTGGGCCACCTCCATCGCCGATGCCGGCGCGCGCAACCGCGCCATCGGATCTGTGGCCCGCAGCTGGGCGTCGTCCTCGCCGACCCAAGCGGCGGCGTGGATCGGAAACTTGAGCGATCCGGGCGCCCGCAACGCCGCGACCGAAGCCTACAGCTCCACCCTGGCCCGCACCGACCCCTCGACCGCCGCGCAGTGGGCGACGACGATCAGCGATGCCGGCACCCGCGACCGCGCCGTCGCCAACGTCGTGCGCCGGTGGAGACGCTCGGACGCTCCGGCCGCCAACGCCTTCGTCCAGACTTCGCCCGTTCTGCCTCCGGAGCTCAAGCAGCGCCTGCTGCGGTGATGGTTCTCCATCGCGCACCGCGCGAGGTAGCCAATGCCGGCCGTGCGTCAGTCTCGCGGCCGTGGTAAGAATCATCCCATGAAGTACTCCCTCGTCACCCTCATCCTCTCCTCCGTCCTCGGCGCGGGTTTTGGTTTCGGCGTGGCCAGCCTCTCCCTGCTGGGAAACGATCTCTCCGCTACATCAGCCGGATCACCCGCGGGGGAATCGGCACCCATCGATACCGCGCTCATCGTCGCCATCGATGCGCCGGAGACCGGGGAGGAAAAGGCAAAAAACGAAGCCAAGGAGTCTCGGAAGGCCAAAAGTGATCCGAAGAAAAACGCGGCCGCCCCGCCAAAAAAACCCGCCGCTCCCAAGGCGACCGTGGCCAACATCGTCAAGGAACTGGAAAAAATCCGCAAAGCACCCGCCAGCCCGCAGAACAAACAGAAAGAAAGTGAATTGTTCGACCAGTGGGTCGAGTTGGATCCCGAGGGCGCATCAGCTTGGGCCGCCGATCTTTTCGCTGCGGGCGGCGACGATCAACTGCTGCGCAAAGCCTTGCGCGGCTACGCCCGCCGCGATCCCCGTGCTGCCATGGCGTGGGCGGCTTCCTTGCCCTCACCCTTGGTGCGCGACTCCGCCCTGCGCGAGGTTTTCGAGACCTGGTCGGCCCGCGATCCGCGCCGCGCCGGCGAGGCGGTGGCGCTGCTGCCCATCGGCACCGCCCAGTCGACGGCGGCAACCGTGGTGAGCAAACACTTCGCCCGCCTCGACTTCGAAGGTGCGCTGGCGTGGATGGGCACGCTGTCCGCCCCGGCCCAAGCCGCTGCGTTTCAAACGATCATGCGCGCCCAATGGACCAAGACCGGCTCGACCAATCCGGGAGCGGCCCTGCCTTGGTTGCTGGCCCAATCTTCCATTTCCTTCCGCGAGCAAGGCATCCGCTTCATCGCCGGCGAGTGGGCCAAACGCGACCCGCTCTCCGCCCTCGCCCACGCCTCGCTCATCTCCCACCGCCCCGACCGGAACACCTTTCTCGAAACCGCCCTGCGCACCTACACGCAGACCAATCCGCGCGAAGCCGCCCTCTGGCTGGCCAGCCAACCCTCCTCGCCCGAGACCGAGCGCTTGATGAACGCCGTGATGGCTGCTTGGACCGCCTTCGAACCCCGCGAAACCGCGCGCTGGGCCGGCGAGTTGCAAAACCCTGCCCTACGGGCGAAATCGATCACTTCGGTGGCCGAATCCTGGGCCAAAGTCGATCCCAACGGCCTGGTCGAATGGCTCGACAACCTCCCCGACGCCACCTCGCGCGATGCCGCCGTCGAGGGTGCCACCCGCGTCTGGATGCGCAACGATCCCGCCACCGCCGCGCATTGGGCCACGGGGATCGTCGACCGCGGCAAACGCGACCACAGCATCACGCAGATCGTGCGCGAGTGGAAAAACCACGACCTGGCCGCCGCCATCGGGTTCGTGCAGACCAGCCCGGCCATCGACAACAACCTGCGCCAGCGCCTGCTGCGGTGATGGTTCTCCATCGCACGCACGGGGGGTTTTTTGTGTCGCCGCCCGCCGGTCCGGTCGAAGTTGTCTTCCGTCACTGATCGGGGCGATAATCCCCCTTCGCTCCGCACCATGTCCTCCACTCTGCCCGTCTCCGTCCTCCGTTTCGCCGTCCCGGGCCTGCTGCTCCTGCTCGCCGGTTGCGGGGACAATGCCCCGCAGGCGGAACGCGAGACTCCCGTCGCCCCGGCCGAACGGCGCGACATCCGCGAGGAGATCCGGCTCAGCGGCGACATCGCCCCGGCTTTCCAAGTGGAAATCAAACCGGAAGTCGGCGGAAAATTGCGGGAAGTCCATGCCGAGAGCGGGCAGCAGGTCAAGGAAGGCGAGTTGCTCTTCGTCATCGACGACAGCGACCTGCAAATCGAGCGCGCCTCGGCCCAGGTCGAGATCGACGGCGCCCGCGTCACCGTGGAAAAACTGGCCGGCAACCTCGGCCGGGCCCGCGAACTCTTCGAAGCGAAACTCATCAGCAAGGAAGTCTACGAAAACCTCGACGCCGACCACCGCCTCGCCGAGAACGCCCTGCAGCGCGCCCAACGCCGCCTCGAAACCGTCGATGACCGGATCACCAAGACCCGCGTCCCCGCCCCGGCCGACGGCACCATCCTCTCGGTCCCCGTCATCGCCGGACAAATTGTCGTGCCCGCGGTCAGCGTCAACGCCGGCACCACCCTCGCCACTCTGGCCGACCTCTCCAGCCTCATCGTCGACGCGCACGTCAACCAGCTCGACATCGGCAAAGTGCAACTCGGCGCCACGGTCGAAGTCCTCGGCGGGGCGGAGGACTCCGACACCGCTGCCGCGAAGATTTCTTTCATCGCCCCGCTGGCCACCACGAAAAACAATGTGAAAGGCTTCACCGCGGAGGCCGTCCTCGGCGGCGACACCTCGGGGTTCCGTCCCGGCATGACCGTGGCCATCCGCCTGCCGCTGGCCACCGCCACCAATGCCGTCTCCGTGCCGCTCGGCGCCGTCTTCGAAACCCGCCAGGGCCGCGTGGTTTATGTCCGCGGGACGGACGGCGCCACCGAACCGCGCCCCGTCGAGGTCGGTGCGACCGACCTTTTCCACGCCGAAATCCGCTCCGGCCTGCAGGAAGGCGAGAGCGTGCTGCTGCAAAGGCCCGATGACCGCGAGTCCTGACGCGCCCGCCGCCGTCGACCTGCACGACGTGCGCAAAATCTACGGCACCGGACCCGACCCGGTGGCCGCGCTCGACGGTGTCAGCCTGCGCATCGACCCCGGCGAGTTCGTCGCCATCACCGGCACCAGCGGAAGCGGAAAATCCACCCTCATGCACCTCGTCGGCTGCCTCGACACACCCACCTCGGGCCGCGTCACCGTGGCCGGGGAGGACGTCAGCACCGCCGGCTCGGACCGACTCGCGCGTCTGCGCAACCGCAGCATCGGCTTCGTCTTCCAGGCCTTCAACCTCCTCCCGCGTCTCGACGTGCAACGCAACATCGAGTTGCCGCTCGTCTACGCGGGCGTCTCCGCCGCCGAGCGCCGCCGCCGCGCTGCGGAAGCGGCCGCGCAGGTCAACCTCACCGACCGCCTGACCCACCGCCCCTCGCAGTTGAGCGGCGGACAGTGCCAGCGCGTCGCCGTGGCCCGCGCGCTGGTCAACGATCCCGCCCTCATCCTCGCCGACGAGCCCACCGGCAACCTCGACTCGGCCAACGGCGCCGACGTCCTCCGCCTGCTCGCCACCCTGCACGCGGCCGGACGCACCATCGTGCTCGTCACCCATGACCCCGCAGTGGCCGCCCGCGCCGCGCGCGTCGTGGCACTGCGCGATGGACGTGTCATAAAGGACGCCGCGACATGAATTGGCTGTCAGGAATGCTCATCGGCCTGCAGGAAATCCGCGAACACAAGTTCCGGAGCTTCCTCACCATGCTCGGGGTCATCCTCGGCGTGGCCAGCCTGCTGTCCATGTTCGCCCTCACGGCCGGCATCGCCGTCAGCTGGCGCAACACCATGGAGCAACTCGGCGGACTCGAACGCATCGGGATCAACGACAAGCAGGTGTCGCTCGAATTCGCCGACCTCGCCGCACTCTCCCCGGGACGCACCCTCGCCGACGCCGAGGCCCTGCGCGGCATCCCGCACCTCATCTCCCACGTCGCGCCGGAAATGCAGGCCGGTGCCACGCTCTCGGCGCCGGACGGCGCGACGGTCAGCGCGCGCGTCACCGGCACCTGGCCGGACAATTTCACCGTCTCGCAACACGCCATGGCCGCGGGGCGCTTCCTCACCGACCTCGACCTGCAACGCGGCGCGCGGGTCGTCGTGCTCGGCGACGCCAAGGTGGCCGAACTCTGGCCCGACGAGCACGGCACCGACGCCGATTTCCTCGGGCGCTCCATCACGATCAACGGGCGCCCCTTCGCCGTGGTCGGCATTCTCGCACTCTACGAGCGCGAGCAGGACCGCCTCCGGCGCGAGGCCGCGGCCCGGGGCGACAAACCGCCGGCGCGGCTGGCCACGGGCGGGCGCGGGCGCGGCGGCGGACGCCGAGACATGTTCAGCTGGAAAAACGAGTCGGTCATCGTGCCCCTCACCACGCTTTACCACGAATTCCGCTCCGGCCAGGTCGATACACCGCCGCTGGCCATGGCCAAGTTGGACTACCTCAACTTCCGCGTGCGCGACCTCACGCGCTTCGACGAGACCCTGCGCGAGGTGGAGAAACTGCTGCGCGGCACGCGGCGCGGGGTGGACGACTATGACTTCGACACGCGCGAGGATTGGTTCGAGCGCATGGAAACCAGCCTCCGCTCCACCCAATTGAGCGGCGCGCTCATCGCCGGCATCAGCCTGCTCGTCGGCGGCATCGGCATCGCCAACATCATGCTGGCCAGCATCTCGCAACGCGTGCGCGAACTCGGCGTGCGCCTCGCCGTGGGCGCGCGTCGCCGCGACGTCTTCCTGCAGATCCTCGCCGAGAGCACCGCCATCGGAATCATCGGCGGCCTCCTCGGCCTCGGCGCCGGGGTGGTCCTGCTCGAACTCCTCGGCAACCTCGCCCCGCTCGAGAGTCCGCCGGTCATCGAACCCTCCGCCGTGCTCATCAGCGTCGGCTTCGCCAGCGCCGTCGGCGTGCTCAGCGGACTCTACCCCGCGTGGCGCGCCTCGCGCCTCGATCCCATCGCCGCATTGCGCTACGAATAACCGACCATGCCGCGCCGCCTTCTGATTCTGTTCATCACGCTCGCCGCCGCGCAGGCCAAACCGGAGGGCGAATACTTCGCGGGTCTGACCTACCCCGAGTCGGTGCAACTCGCGCTGCAGAAAAATTTCGCCATCGAGGGCGCGTCCTACGACCCGCTCATCAGCCGGGCCAAACTGCGCAGCTCCGAAGGCAAATTCGACCCAGCCCTCACCCTCGCCTACACCCGCGACGACAACGAGGAGGACCTGACCGGATTGAACGTCACGAGCGGACCGCAACCGGCCGCCGGTCTTATCCAACCCGGGCTCTACACCCGCAACGTGCGCGATTTCGCCGAGGCCAATGTCGGCGGTTTGACCCCGTGGGGCCTGACTTACGAACTCGGCGTCACGCTGGAGAACCGGCAGACCTCGCGCAACGACTACACGAACCGCTACGCGTCCTTCGCCGGCCTCACCGTCACCCAACCGGTGCTGCGCGGCTTCGGGACCGACATCAACCTCGCCTCCGTCCGCCTGGCCCGCGCCGACCTCGGCATCTCCCGCTGGGCTTATGCGCGGCAGGTCATCGAAACCGTCACCCGTGTGGCCGAGGTCTACAACGAACTGTGGTTCTCCGGCGGCAACGCCGAAGTCGAGCGCCGTTCCCGCACCCTCGCCGCGCAACTGGCCGCCGACAACCGGCGCCGCGCCGAAATCGGTGTCATGTCCCCGCTCGATGTCCTCCAGGCCGAAACCGATGTCGCCGCGCGCGAGGAACGCGTCCTCGTCGCCGAGCGCCAACAGGCCGACGACGAAAATTTCCTCAAGCAACTCGTGACCAACCGCGTCGAGGACGTGTTGTCCGTCCGCCTCGACATCGCCCCACCCGCCCGCGCCCCCGGCATCGCCAAGGACCGCAAGAAAGACCTGGCCGCCGCCGTGCAGAACCGGCCGGACTTCCAGGCCGCCCTGCTCGAACTGCAGAAGCGCGAGATCAACGTCGTCTTCACCCGCAACGCCGCCCTCCCGCAACTCGACCTCGTGGCCAGCCTCGGCAGCAACGGCATCGACGACGATCTCTCCGACAGCATCAACCGCACCGTGGAAACCAACAGCCTCGCGTGGTCGGTCGGCGGCATCTTCAGCGTGCCCATCCCGAACAACACCGGCCAAGGCGACCTCGAGGCGGCCAAACTCGAAGCCGCCCGCCAGATCGTCGAATTGAAACGCCTCGAGCAAAGCATCCTCGTCGAGGCCGACAATGCCGCGGGTCAGGTCGAAACCGCCGCCAAGCGCATCGACGCCGCCAAACAGGCCCGTCTCCTCGCCGCCGAAACATTGGCCGCCGGCGAAATACGCCTCCGCGCCGGCATCGCCACCACGTTCGAGGTCCTCCAATTCCAACGCGACCTGGCCACCGCGGCCATTTCCGAAATCCGCGCCATGGCCGACTACAACATCGCCGTGGCCCGCTACGAGCAAGCCACCGGCACCACCCTCGCCCGCCACGGCATCACGCTGGGGGAGTGAAGCACCGACACCCGGGTCGTTTCGGCGCCAAGGACGGCCCCGTCGAACAGTTGTCGCGTTTCCGGGTGCAGGAAAATCGATCGTTCGAAAGCCCGTGGCCCTTGAGGACTTTCTCCAACTCCGGCCAGATCGGATTGTGGCGCTCTTCGCTCCACGTTACGCGTATCATCGCAACGGCGCGGGTGCGGGGATCTTGATCGACATCCGGCCACTGCTCACCAAAGCCGTTTGACCGACAACGCGTCAAAGACCCCGTCAACGGAGGCGAGGACGAGATGACCGATCTGGCATTGGGCGGCCAGCATGCGGTCAAAGGGGTCACGGTGGTCATGCTTGATCGAGGCGGCCAAGGCCGCCTCGGCAGGTGTGAGCGGCAATGGCACCCAACCCTCGTCCCGCACCACGGAGGACAATTGGCCCGCAAGCTGCGCGGGAACGGTCAGACGGCCCAAACGAACTTTTTGCAAAATTTCGTAGGCGGAGGCCGCGCTGAAGAAAATTTCGTTGTCGGGATCGGCCATCGCCTTCCGCACCGCCCCGCCGAGAGAGGGAGAATCTTCCCACCACCAGAGGGCGGCGTGCGTGTCGAGCAGCAGCTTCACTGCCCTTCCCAAGCTTTGAGCACTTCCCCGGGCAGCGGCTCGTCAAAATCGTCCGCCATGACAATTTTGCCGGAAAACCTGCCGGGGCGACGCGGCGCGGGCGACGGAACCGGTGTCAGCACGACCTTGGGCTTTCCCGCCTTGGCAATGATGATCGTTTCCCCTTCCCCTGTCCGCTCGATCAGCCTGGAAAGGTGGGTTTTTGCCTCGTGGATATTGACCGTGGTGGAACTCACCAGGGCAACATGACTAGATCACCGGACTAAGTCAATCAGCTTGTTCTTTTAAGGCAACGCTGAGCCGGGCGCATCCCGCGGAATCAAGCCACCGATGGCACAGCGGCGCCCGGCAGGACAGCTCAATCCAAATGGAACACCTCGCGCAGCGGAGCACTGACCGGGCTGTGGTCCGGATTGGACGGCATGATTTCGACGTTTTGCTTCCACCACTTCCGGCAGATCTCGGTGGCCCCGATGGACGCCCACTGTTCCTCGTTTTCGATTTCCGCATAGCCGAAAAGCTGGTGCGTTTCGGGATGAAGGAAAATCGAGTAGTTCGAGACACCGTGGTCCTTCAGGACCTTTTCCAACTCGGGCCAGATCGGATTGTGGCGCTTTTCGTATTCCTGTGCGGAGTCGGGATAAACCGACATGACGAAGGCTTTGCGGATTTTCATGATTCTTTTGCCGGGGCGGCGAACTCCGGAACGTCAAGACCCGCTTGGCACGCCACGAGGCATTGCTTGGTGTCGAAGGTTACGAACTGGCGCGCGCCCAAGACGAGTGCGCACGCGACATGCAGCACATCGAACGTCCGGCCGCCGTGGCGCACCGTCTCCCGGCTCAATCGCTCGAAATTTTCCGCCAACTCCAACCGGTCGATCTCCGGATGGTAGTAAAGCCCCCGGCGTCGCCGCTCTTTGAACAAGTCAATCTGCCGGTCGGCATCGGCGGGCGATAGGTTCTTCCAAAAAACTTTCAAGCGCAGCGCGTTGACGAACTCCATTTGCTGGATCTCCCACACAGGCAAAGGATGCCGCTGACCCGCAACCAAGCGCTGCGTTTCCGCGGAACCCCGCTCCTTGAGATACAACTTAAGCAGGGCGCTGGTATCGAGATAGAGCACCGCCTACCACCTGCCTTCCCGATCCGCGCGCACCGTCTCTTCGGCAGATTGCCCGCCCGAGGGTGTCACCGCCGTGGCGAGGTGATCATCCCAGACCAGCACCTCACGCGGCGTCGGCGGCACAATCCGCGCCGCAGGTTTGCCCCGATTGAGAACCAAAAAGGAAGCTCCTTCACGCACTTGGTCCTCAATCTCGGACCAGTGGGCTTTCATTTCGCGGATCGACACAGTTTTCATCAGAAAAAAGAATCAATGTTTCGCGTTATGTAAAACATATCGTGTTCACTTTGTCAACTATTGGACCTCAACCCTGCGACGAACCGGTGAAATCCGGGGGCGAGCTTTCTCCCTCGCTGGCTCGGCAGGCGCAACTCCGCGGTGGCGCCCAGCGGGACCGTGACTTCGCCACGCAGCGTTTTCCCGCGCAATTTCCAACGGCACTCCACACGGCCTTGCGGGGTCTCGAGCCGGCATTCGGCGGAAGTGAGCCCGCCGCCGGGCTCCGGAGCGAAGAGGATTTTTTTGAATCCGGGGGCCAGCGGACGGATCCCGCCGATGACGCCATATATCCACTCGCCCACCGCGCCGTAGGCATAGTGGTTGAAGGAGTTCATGCCGACATCACCGAAGCCGTGCTCTTTGGTGTAGCTGTTCCAGCGTTCCCACATCGTCGTCGCACCATTGCGCACGGTGTAGAGCCACGACGGGTAGTCCTCCTGCAGGAGAATCTTGTAGGCCAAGTCGGTGCGGCCGAAACGGGTGAGAACGGGCAAAAGCAGCGGTGTGCCGACGAAGCCGGTCGTCAGGTGACAGCCCCGCGCCTCGATCAGATCAACGAGGTAGGCGAAAGCTTTCGGACGAAGCTTGGCCGGCAACAGATCGAAGGCGAGGGCGAGAAGGTAAGCTGTTTGGCAATGCCCGACCACGCGGCCTTCCGGTGTGACGTAGGCACGGCAAAACGCTGCCACCACATCCGCGTGCAGTCTGCGGAATCTGCGTGCGTCG
>CAZEYV010000164.1:0-9229 GCA_964516705.1 uncultured Chthoniobacter sp. | reverse complement strand
CGCGCGCCTTCTCTATTTCGCGGACCACGCTGCACCCGGCACGAGCCTCGCAGCGGGAGCCCAGATGGGGTTGATGTGGCGGACGGATACCGCCTCCGGTTCGCCCCTCGCGGCGCTCTGCTTCACTCCGCAGGACGGCCTGCAGGTGCTCCGTCGCGACGCAACCAACGCCGCTGCGGCCACGGTGGGGCGGCTGACCAACGGGCCGGTGGTCGCCACGTGGAACAACCACCGTCCGCTGCTGCGCTACTTCTCCGGCAACGACTTCCTCCGCACGCTCCACGAATCATTTCCCGCGGCTTACGCGGACAACTTCACCGGCTTCAACACCGACTCGCCCTACCGCGGATACCAAGCCTGGGGCGGCTCGGAATCCAATGCCGACGCGATCCGCCACCGACGCAAAATCGTCCGCTACGAGCAGTGGCTCCAGCAGAACGGGCGGCAGCATTATTTCATCGCCAACAGCACGGGAGGCAGCTGGCCCGAGACCTCCACACCGTCCGGGCGCGACGCGTGGGACCTGCAGTTCAAGCGCGACTCCCTGCGTTCGTTCCAGTTGCACCAGCTCGAGGGCGGACGTCCGGACCGCGTGATCTTCGAGAGCTGGTATGACGGCCCGTTCAGCCTCGTGCCCGAATCGAAGGAAGGATCCTACGCCAACACCGTGCGCGACGCGCTTTACTACGTCAAAGGCACCGGCCAGTCGCTCGACCTGCTGGCCAAGGCGGGCGCCGCGACGAACACAAACACGTGGGTCTCGGCCGGGACCGTGCAGACGAATCCGCTCGCCGCGATGGCCGGGCCCGCGGTCGCGCAGGCTGCCCCGGCCATGGGTGTTCCGGTCGTCTTCACTGTGCGCCTGACCAACACGGGAACCGTGCCCGCCCTGCCTGTCCTTCACGCGCACGAGAGCGGCGGCGCCGGATGGACCAGCAGCTACGTGTTGTCCTCGGGAGCATTCACTTCGAACATCACGGCCAGCATCACGGGCGCGCGCGGGCAGACCGTGACCGATTCGGCCCCGCTGTCCGGCACCGAGCTGATCGAGGCGAACAAGTCTGTCGATGTGACCGTCACCGTGACCCCGTCATCAGCCGTCTCCAAACGCAATATCCTGCTGCGCGCTTTCTGGAACCCGCAGGATCCTTCGCTGGCCGTGCGCGACGCAATCAGTCTTGAGGCAGCCCCGCCGGCCGAGTTGCTGCAGAACGGCGGCTTCGAAGGCGGCACCGCGGGGTGGTCCGCCACCGGAGGGGGAATCGCCGCGGAAACCGCCACGGTGCGCACCGGTTCGGGCGCCATCCGCTCGTTCAACCGCGCGGCCGCGTGGAACGGTCCGCTCCAGAACATGCTGGGCCGGCTCATTCCCGGGCAGACTTATCTGGTCACGGCATGGGCGCGAACCGAATCCGCGGCCAACGTGCGCGCCTCGATCCGTTACGAGGGCACTTCGGGTTCGCCGGTCTTCCACAATGTCGCCACGGCGAACGGCGTGGACAACACCGGCTGGTTTCCCCTGCGGGGATACTACCGGCACGCCGAACCGAACGGCCCGGCCACTTTGCTCAGCTTCTATTTCGAAACGACGGGCAGTCCGGCGTATCTCGGACCGCTCTACGTCGACGATGTCAGCGTCACCTTGGCCTCGCCGGTCTGGACCGACACAACCGTCGGGTCGCGCGGGTGGAGCACGAACGCGAACTGGCAGTCGGGCCAGGCCCCCGTGTCCTTCTCCGGAAACGCCATCGCCTTTTTTCCGGGCCAGGTCCTGTCCCCCGGATCGGTCACCGCCGTGCAGAACCTCGGTAACGATTTCCAACTCAACTCGCTCACTCTCGCCGGGACGGCTCCGACGAACGGCGCCGCGGCCACCGTGGGCATCAACAGCAACTCGCTGGCTTTTGCCGGACACGACGGCACCGCGTCCAGCCTGCGGCTCGAGGCGACCGGCACGAACCTCTCCTATGTGATCGCCGCGCCGCTGGTGCTGGACGACCATCTCAACGTCAGCGGTGACGGCACCGCCAACTTCGCCGTTTCGTCCGTCGTAAGCGGCAGCGCTGCGCTTAGCAAAACGGGGAGCGCCGCCCTGACTCTTTCCGCGTCCAACACGTTCTCCGGGGGCACCTTGCTGAGCGGCGGCACGGTCGTGGTGGCCGCGAATTCCGCGCTCGGCACGGGCGACGTGCTGGTGGCCGGCGGTTCCCTGCGAGCCGCTTCGGGCGCCGAAGTGACGCTTCCGAACAATTTGATGCTGTCCAGCAATCTTGCGACCGGAGGACTCCTTAGCATCGACGGTTCCGTCCAACTGGCCGGATCCAACCGCACGGTCACGGTGGACGCCGGTTTGGTGGCCCTGCGCGGTGTGGTATCAGACGACGCGGCCCGCAATTTGACCAAGACCGGCGCGGGCACGCTGCTGCTCGGCGGCGCCAACACGCTCCGCGGGACCACGACCGTGAGTGACGGCGTCCTGCGTATCACCGACGGCTTCGCCCTCGGCTTGCCCGGCACCGCGACGAACGGATTCACTTTCCTCGCCGGCGGCAATGCCCTCGCAACGCTCGAGCTGGCGGAGGGTATCGCGTCATCCGAAGTGATCAAGATCGCCATGCACAACACCGCCGGCCATGACCAGATCCGCAACATTTCGGGTGCCAACCAGCTGCAGGGCGCCCTGCTCTTCGAGGGGGGCGGCGGACGCTGGGACATGGCCAGCGCAGGCGGCACGCTCACGATCTCCGGCACCTTGAGCAACACCGTCACGGGCACCGACGTCTGGCGCTTCCTTAACTTGCATGGTCCGGGTTCGGGTGTGATCAGCGGTCCGACCGGGGACACGCGATCCGGCACCAATGGATCGCTCCTCAACATCCGGGTCAACAGCGGCACATGGACGATGACCGGTCCGGGCAAGACCCACCTGGGCACGAATGTGGTGGCCGGAGGCACGTTGGTGCTCGATTCCCCGTTGGTCTCGCCCGTGCTGGTCGACAATGGAGGAACCGTTGCCGGGTCGGGATCGACAACGACCAACTTCACGATCAACGCCGGAGCGACCGTGCTGCGCCGTCTGGCCGACTGGAGCGCGCCCGGGGCGGCGCTCGGGGCGGCGCGCTTTGTCGGTCCGGGCAACTCGGGCTGGACGATCCGGATCGACGGCGCCGGCCTGACGGGTTTCAGCGAAACCGACCGGACGGTGCCGGTCTTGAGCGGCGCGCTGTCGAACATTTCCCTCAACACCATCATGGTGGCCGCAGAAAACTTCCCCGGCACCGGCACTTGGTCGGTGGCAACCAATGCGACCTCGTTGTCCTTGCTCTACACCGCTCCGCTGCAGGACGCGTTCGAAGCTTGGACCGCTGGCATCGACTGGAGCGGACGTCCTTCGGGCCCGCTTGATGATCCCGACGCCGACGGCTTGCCCAACCTGGCCGAATACGCGTTCGGCGGGGATCCATTGCAATCTTCCACGGCGGCCAAGCCCGTGGTCTCCATGAGCGACAACCGCCTGACCGTGACCTTCCGACGCATTGCCGATCCGGCGCTGACCTACGAGGTCCTGGCGACGGACGACGCGGCGCTGCCGGGCACTGTCATCTGGTCCAGCACCGGCGCGGAAAACGCGGACGGTCCGGTCACGGTGACCGACACGGTCACCACACAAGGGCGATCGAAGCGTTTTGTCCGTGTGCGCATCAGCCGCTGATTCCGCGTGCGCCTGCTCTTTGCCAAGTCGAAATGGGAACTGCCGGAATCCGGGTTGGGGGAGTTTCTCGCGCGGGTCAAACATGCCGGTTTCGACGCGGCGGAACTGTATTTGCCCGGGGTCGGCGAGTCGGACGAAACCGTGCGGCGCATGCATGCCGATGCGGGACTGGATCTGGTTGCGCAAATTGTCACCGACGGCGAATCACCCGCGGCGCATGGCGAGTCGCTGCGGCGGCTTTATGACCGCGCGCTTTCCTGCGGCGCGGTGCGGGTCAATTGCCATACGGGCGCGGATTGGTTCCCCTTCGCGGACAACATCCGCCTTTTTGCAACGGCACTCGGGCTGGAAGCGGGGGAGGAGCCCGGCATATGCCATGAAACACATCGCGGCCGTGCACTCTTCAGTGCGCCGGAGACGCAGCGCTTTCTGGCGGAACTTCCGGCTTTGCGCCTGACGGCCGACTTCTCGCACTGGCAGGTCGTTCACGAGACGGACGATCTCGCGCGGCAGGCGGAAGCCGTCGATGCCGCGATCGGTTGCGCGTGGCACATCCATGCACGGGTGGGTTGCGCGCAAGCGCCGCAGGTCGCCGACGCGCGGGCCCCGGAATTCGCGCCGCAACTGGAGACCCTGCTCGGTCTTTGGCGCCGCGTCCTGCAGGCGCGGGCCTCGGATGGAGCGGATTTTGTCGCCATCACTCCGGAATTCGGTCCGCCTCCTTATCAGCCGGTGGCTCCGTCGACAGCCCGCGCTTTGGCCGATCCATGGGCGGTGAACTTATGGATGCGCGATTACCTCCGTGCGGCTCTCCCGGAGTTTGTCTGAGCTGATGAAGGGGTCTCACAGCCTGCCTCTGTTGCTGGCGCTGCTCCCGCTCGGCCCGTTGCATGCCGGTCAGGGTTTTGTCTCGGTCCGGGATGGTCAGTTCTCTCTCGACGGCGAGACTTTCCGCTTCGCCGGGGCCAATAACTACTACCTCGTTTACAAGCCGGAGAGCATGGCCGAGGACGTCTTCGCTTCGGCCCAAGCGATGGGCTTGCAAGTGATCCGCACATGGGGGTTTCTCGACGGGAAAAGTCACGATGGCGTCGTGCTGCAACCGGAGTTGGGGAAGTTCAACGAAGAGGGTTTCCGTCAGCTTGATCGTGTCGTCGAACAAGCGGCGCGCCACGGATTGAAACTCGTCATCACCCTGGTCAATCGCTGGGACGACTTCGGCGGTATGAAGTGGTATGTCGAGCAGACCGGCGGGGGCGGGGTGGATGAGTTCTACACGCGCCAGAGCATCAAGGATGCCTACAAATCCTACGTTGCGCATGTCGTCAACCGCGTGAACACCCGCACCGGAGTCGCTTACAAAGACGATCCGGCAATCTTCGCGTGGCAACTGGCCAACGAGCCGCGTTGCCCGTCGGATCCTTCGGGCGACACCCTGGTGGAATGGGCGCGTGAAATGAGTGCCTTCATCAAGTCGCTCGATGCCAATCACCTCGTCTCGGTGGGCGACGAGGGCTTCTACCGGCGTGCCGGGGACGAGGACTGGACGCGCAGCGGCAAAGAGGGCGTCGATTGGCTGCGCCTGCTGGCCCTGCCCGACATCGATTATGGCACGGTGCATCTTTATCCGGATCACTGGGACAAGTCGCCGGATTGGGGCGCGGAGTGGATTCGCGACCACGTGCACGATGCGCGCAAACTCGGCAAACCGGTGGTCATCGAGGAGTTCGGACTGAAAGACAAAGGCCGGCGTGACGGGGTTTACGAGGTTTGGCTGGCGGCCGCGGAGGAGGAGGGTGCGGGCGGCACGATGTTTTGGTTGCTGACGGGCAAGCAGGAAGACGGGACGCCGTATCCGGACTACGACGGGTTTGATGTGAAGTTTCCCGGTCCGACAGCCGGGGTCATGGCGCGTCATGCGCGTCGCATGTCCGGCGAAAAGGACACCGGTTTTCTTTCGACCAAAGGGCGCTTGATCGTCGATGCAGCAGGCAAACCATTCCGTATTGCCGGTGTGAGTTGGTTCGGTTTCGAGACCGACACCATGGTCCCGCACGGACTGTGGCAAAGAAATCTCCGCGAGATGGCCGCGCAGATCCGTTCGCTGGGCCTCAACAACGTGCGGATTCCTTTCTCGCAGGAAATGCTGCGACCGGAGGCGCAGACCAAGTCGATCGATTTCAAGAGGAATCCCGACCTCAAAGGGCGCACGCCGCTGGAGTGTCTGGATGAGGTCATCGCAGCCTGCGGTGCGGCCGGATTGCGCGTCGTTCTTGATTGTCACTCGGCCAAAGCGGGCGGCTACAGGGAACAGGATCTGTGGTATTGGCCAAAGGATGAGGTTTGGACGGAAAGGCGATGGATCGATGACTGGGTCATGCTCGCGAAGCGCTATGCGGGCGATCCGACGGTCATCGGCGCGGATCTTTTCAACGAGCCAAAGCGCACGGCCACGTGGGGCGCGGATCATCCGGCTACGGACTGGAACAAGGCGGCCGAGCGTTGCGGCAACGCCATCCACGCCGTCAATCCGGACTGGCTGATCATCGTGCAGGGCGTTGCGCAACACGGCGGGGAAGCGACGTGGTGGGGCGGGAATCTGGCGGGCGCGGCGGCGTACCCGGTGGTTCTCGCCAGACCGGACAAGCTCGTCTATTCGCCGCATGATTACCCGGCCGGCGTTTACCGTCAGGCGTGGTTCGAGGCACCGGACTACCCGGACAACTTGCCGGCGGTGTGGGACAGATTCTGGGGGTTCATTCCACAAAAGCTGGATGTTCCGATCCTGCTCGGCGAATTCGGCGGGAAACTTGAAACGGAATCCGACCGCGCCTGGCTTCGCGCGCTGATGGCCTATCTGCGCGGGCGCGACCTCGGCTGGATTTGGTGGTCGTGGAACCCGAACAGCGCGGATACCGGCGGGATCCTGCAAGATGACTGGGTTACGGTCGACCGAACAAAAATGGATCTCCTGCGGAATGCGCCGCTCCGGCCGCTTTTGACGGAATAATGGGAATTTGCTCGGCCGGTTCGCTTCCGGAACGCACATTGGGGCACCGCTATGAGTGACGATTTCTTCCCTGGCGTCGGCCGGATTGTCTACGAGGGTCCGGGTTCCCGCCATCCTTTCGCTTTCAAGCACTACAACCCCGACGAAATGGTCGGGGGCCGTTCGATGCGCGAGCATTTGCGCTTTGCGGCGGCCTATTGGCATGTCATGCGCAATCCATTGGCCGACCCTTTCGGCGCGGGCACGGCACTCATGCCGTGGGACGACGGGACCGACTCGGTGGCCAATGCGCAGCAGCGCGTCCGTGTTTTCTTCGAATTCCTTGAGAAGACCGGGATCGATTTCTACTGTTTCCACGACCGCGATGTGGCGCCGGAACTCGGGTCGCTGGCGGCATCGAACAAAGCGCTCGACGCGGTGGCGGAAACCTTGGCCGAGGAGCAGGCGCGGAGCGGCAAGAAACTGCTCTGGGGCACGGCATGCCTTTTTGCCCATCCGCGTTACGCGCAGGGTGCCGCGACTTCGCCCAGCTTGCCGGTCTATGCCCATGCGGCCGCGCAGGTGAAGAAAGCGCTCGAGGTCACGCACCGGCTCGGCGGATCCGGGTATGTTTTCTGGGGCGGGCGCGAGGGCTACTCGACTCTTTGGAACACGGATATGAAGCGCGAACTCGACCATCTTGCCGCGTTTTTGCACCTGGCCGTCGACCACAAGAAGAAGATCGGTTTCACCGGGAAATTTTTCATCGAGCCCAAGCCCCGCGAGCCGAGTACGCACCAATACGACAGCGACGCGGCGGCGTGCCTGAATTTTCTGCGCGAATACGGCCTGCTCGACGAGTTCGAGCTGAATATCGAGACCAACCACGCCACGTTGGCGGGCCACACCATGCGCCACGAGCTGACCGTGGCGGCGGCCGCGGGGAAACTCGGATCGGTCGACGCGAACCGCGGGGATGAATTGATCGGCTGGGACACGGACCAATTTCCGACGAATCTTTATCTGGCGGTCGATGTCATGCTGGTCGTGCTCGGGATGGGCGGTTTCACGCACGGGGGGCTCAATTTCGACGCCAAGCGCCGCCGCGAATCGCACACCCCGGAGGATTTGTTCCACGCGCACATCGGGGGGATGGACACCTTCGCGCGCGGGTTGAAAATCGCCGCGGCTTTGCGGGCCGACGGGCGCATCGCGGAATTCGTCAGGGCCCGCTACGCGACCTGGGATTCGGATCTGGGTTGCAAGGTCGAGCAGGGCCAGGCCTCGCTGGAGGAATTGGAAAAAATCGCGCTCACGCAACCTGCACCGGCGCTGTCCTCCGGCGGGCAGGAATACCTCGAAAACATCGTCAACGAATTCCTGTGATTGCGCTGGGCATCGACTGCGGAACGCAAAGCCTCAAGACCGTCGCGCTGGACCGCGACAGCGGAGAGATCCTCGCGTCCGCGACCCGCGCCTACGGACTGGTCGAAGGATTGCCCCCGGGCCATCTCGAACAGGATCCGGGGATTTGGTGGATCGCGCTGCAGGAGACAGTCGCCGAAGTGCTCGCTGCGCTCGGTCCGCGACGAGGCGAGGTGGCGGCCCTCGGCGTGTCCGGACAGCAACACGGTTTTGTGCCCCTCGACGAAGTGCACGGCGTGATCCGTCCGGCCAAGCTTTGGTGCGACACATCGACTGCCGTGCAGTGCGATCAGATTCGCGCCGCGCTCGGCGGCCGTGAGGCCGTTATCGGGTTGATCGGCAACGACATGTTGCCCGGCTTCACGGCACCGAAAATCCTTTGGCTCAAGCAAAACGAACCGTCCAACTACGCGCGCTTGGCGCACGTGGCGCTGCCCCACGATTTTCTCAACCTGCACCTGACCGGAAGCCTGCGGATGGAATACGGCGACGCCTCCGGCACGGCCCTGCTCGACGTCCGCCACCGTGTCTGGTCCCCGGAGGTTTGCGCGGCGATCGATCCCGCCCTGCGGGACAAACTGCCGCCGGTCGGTTCCTCGCGCGAATGCTGCGGAGTTTTGCGGGGGGATCTGAGGCGAGAATGGAGCCTGGGCGAGGTGACGGTGAGCGCGGGCGGGGGCGACAACATGATGGCCGCCATCGGCACGGGCAACGTGCGACCCGGTGCAGTCACGGCCAGCCTTGGCACCAGCGGGACGATTTTCGCTTGTGCCGGCGAGCCGGTTGTTGACCGGGCGGGGGAGATTGCCGCGTTCTGCGACAGCAATGACCGCTGGCTGCCTCTGCTTTGCACCATGAATGTCACGGTGGCGACGGAACTTTTCCGCCGCATGTTCAGCTGGGATCACGCGCGTATGGATCGTGAGATTGAGTCGGTGACTCCGGGCGCGGACGGGTTGATCTTCCTGCCTTACCTCCAGGGGGAGCGGACGCCTAATCTTCCGGATGCTTGCGGCGTGCTGCACGGGATGAACGCCTCGAACACCACGCCGGCGCACCTCGCCCGTGCGGTCATGGAGGGCGTGACCCTCGGCATGGCTTAC
>CAZEYV010000163.1:0-19645 GCA_964516705.1 uncultured Chthoniobacter sp. | reverse complement strand
CTGGCCAAAGGTCTGAGCGGCGGCACTATGCCGTTGGCTGCCACGCTGACCACGGAAAAAGTTTTCCAGGCTTTCCTCGGCGATTACGCGGAAATGAAGACCCTCTTTTACGGCCACAGCTATTGCGGCAATCCGCTGGGTTGCGCCGCTGCGTTGGCCAACTTGGAAGTGTTCGAGGAAGAAAAGACGCTCGACCGGCTACAGCCGAAAATCGCGCATCTCGCGGAATTGCTGCAAGACCTCTCCACCGATCCGAACGTGTCCGCCATCCGCCAGTGCGGCTTCATCGCGGGTATCGACGTGGCGAAATCCGACGGCACGCCCTTCCCTTGGCAGGACCAAACCGGGGCGAACGTCTGCATGGCGGCGCGGCGGCACGGGCTCCTCACCCGGCCGATCGGTGACACCCTCGTCTTGATGCCTCCGCTCTGCTTCACGGGTCCGGAGTTGGAGCGATCGGTGGCCGCTTTGCGGGCCGGTATCCGCGAAATCTGCGGTGGAAATTGACACCGCCCGCCCCGCCGGATAATCCTTTGCGTTCTTTCTCAACCAAATTTTACCCACACTCATGAGCAAAACCTCGAAGAAAAAGGGCGGCAAAAAAGCAAAGACGACCGCGGGAACCAAAGGCAAATACGTTTACTATTTCGGCGACGGAAAAGCGGACGGCGACGGCACGATGAAAGCGTTGCTCGGCGGCAAGGGCGCCAATCTCGGCGAAATGACGCGCATCGGACTCCCCGTCCCTTGCGGTTTCACCATCAGCACCGAAGTCTGCACCTATTATTACGACCACAAACGCACCTACCCGAAGCAGCTCGACGCGCAAATCGATGCCGCGGTGGCCAAGATGGAGAAGTCCATGGGCAAAAAATTCGGCAGCGTGGAGAACCCGCTGCTCGTCGCCGTGCGTTCCGGGGCCCGCGATTCCATGCCGGGCATGATGGACACCATCCTCAACCTCGGTCTGAACGACGCCACGGTCGAAGGTTTGGCCCGCCTCACCAACAACGAACGTTTCGCCTACGACTGCTACCGCCGTTTCATTCAGATGTATGGCGACGTCGTCATGGGCGTGCAGAAACGCCCGGGTGAGGAGCACGAGCCGTTCGAAACGGTCATTGAAGAACTCAAAGCCGAACTCTTTCCGCAGGATCCGCACATCGGGGACACCGCGCTCGATGCCAAGGCTCTGAAGGAGATGGTCAAACGCTTCAAAGCTTTGGTCAAAGAACGCACCGGGAAAACTTTCCCCAACGACCCCCGCCAGCAGCTCATGGGCGCGGTCGGCGCGGTCTTCGGCTCGTGGAACAACGAGCGCGCCAACGTCTACCGCCGCAAATACAACATCCCGCACGAGTGGGGCACGGCGGTCAACGTGCAGGGCATGGTCTTCGGCAACATGGGTGAGACCAGCGGCTCCGGCGTCGCCTTCACCCGCGACCCGGCCAGCGGCGCCAAGGTCCTCTACGGCGAATTCCTGGTCAACGCACAGGGCGAAGACGTCGTGGCCGGCGTGCGCACGCCGGAAGCGGTCATCGGCATGGAAAAACAATTCCCGCCCGCCTACCGCCAACTCCTCAAGGTCCAGAAGACCCTCGAGAAGCATTTCAAAGACATGCAGGACTTCGAGTTCACCGTGGAAGACGGCAAACTCTTCATGCTGCAGACCCGCAACGGCAAACGCACCGGCCTCGCCGCGGTGAAAATCGCCTGCGACATGGTGAAAGAAAAACTCATCGACTGGAAAACCGCCGTGCACCGCGTGCCGGCCGAGCAGCTCGACCAAGTCCTCGCGCCCATCTTCGACCGCCACGCGGTCAAAGCGGCCAAGGTCATTGCCAAAGGTCTCCCCGCCGGTCCCGGCGCAGCCTCGGGCAAAATCTACTTCAACGCCGAGCGTTGTGTCGAAGCGGCCGACAAAGGAGAAAAAGTCCTCCTCGTCCGCGTCGAGACCTCGCCCGAAGACCTGCGCGGCATGATCGCGGCCGAGGGCATCCTCACCGCACGCGGCGGGGTCAGCTCGCACGCCGCCCTCGTCGCCCGCCAGATGGGCAAGGTCTGCGTCTGCGGCGCCGGGGCGCTCCACATCGATTACCACGACAAAACGCTCAAGGTCGGCGACCACACTTACCACGAGGGAGATTACCTCTCGATCGATGGCACGGCCGGCGAAGTCTATGACGGACAGATCAAGACCGCCCCGTCGGAAATCGTTCAGGTGCTCGTCGAGAAATCGCTGAGCCCGGCGAAGAGCGAGGTCTACAAAGGCTTCGAGCAACTCATGAGCTGGTGCGCCAAGGCGACCCGCCTCGGGGTCCGCACCAATGCCGACACGCCCGAGCAAACGGCCAATGCCGTCGCCTTCGGCGCCAGCGGTATCGGCCTGTGCCGCACCGAGCACATGTTCTTCGAAGGCGACCGCATCGACGCTATCCGCGAAATGATCCTCGCGGAGAAAAAGGAAGACCGCCAAGCCGCCTTGGCCAAGCTCTTGCCTTATCAGCGCGCGGACTTCATCGGAATTTTCAAGGCCTTGAAGGGCCTGCCGGCAACCATCCGCCTGCTCGACCCGCCGCTCCACGAATTCCTGCCGCACGATCACGCGCAGCAAAACGCGCTGGCCAACAAGCTCGGGATCAGCGCGGACAAAATCGGCAAGCGTGTGCACGACCTGCACGAGTTCAACCCGATGCTCGGACACCGCGGCTGCCGCCTCGGCATCAGTTATCCGGAAATCTCCGAAATGCAGGTCCGCGCCATCTTCGAGGCCGCGGCCGAGGTGCAGAAGAAGGGCATCAAGGTCCGCCCCGAAGTGATGATCCCGCTGGCCGGGTTCACCAAGGAACTCAAGCTCCAGACCGAACTCGTCCATCGCGTGGCGGCGGAAGTCGCCAAAGAAAAGAAGGTCAAGTTCGACTACCTCGTCGGCACGATGATCGAAGTCCCGCGCGCCGCGCTTGTCGCTGACGAGATCGCCGAGGACGCCGAGTTCTTCAGCTTCGGCACGAACGACCTGACCCAGACCACCTTGGCCATGAGCCGCGACGACTCCGGCAGCTTCCTGCCGGTCTATCAGGAAATGGAGATCGTGAAGAAAAATCCGTTCGCCAGCGTCGACACGCAGGGCGTGGGCAAGCTCATGCGCATTGCCTGCGAACTTGGGCGCAAAACGCGCAAGAAGCTCAAGCTCGGCATCTGCGGCGAGCACGGCGGCGACCCGGACAGCGTGGAATTCTGCCACGAAATCGGGCTCGATTACGTCAGTTGCTCGCCCTTCCGCGTGCCCATCGCGCGCCTGGCCGCGGCGCAGGCCGCCCTCGGCTGAGGCCCTCCGGGAATTTCCCTCCCGTCGTCCCGTCCCGCGTCCGCGCGGGGCGGGATTTTTATTTGCGCGAGAAGGGCCGCGAGGCGCATGGTGAGGGTCTATGAAGTTCACCCTCGCGCGCCGGCTCGTCCTCGCCGCCGCCCTGTCCGCTCCCCTGCCCTCGTCGGCCAAAGAATTCAGCGTGCTGACCTACAATGTGGAGAACCTCTTCGACGCGGACGGCGCGGCCATTTTCGAGGACTATGCCGAGTCCGATGCCGAGCACGCCTACTCGCCGGCCAAGCTGCTGGTCAAGTTGCAGAACATCGGCCGGGTGCTCGAGACATTCAATGACGGCGCCGGACCGGAGGTGGTTTGCTTCAATGAATTCGAGATCGATTTCACCCCGGAGACCGGCGGCACGGACTACGCGGCAGTCCTCGCGAAATACAAGGACACGACGGTCGAGCGCATGCTGACCGAAGACCTCGACGACGACATCCGCGGCCTGCCGGTCGAAGTGTTGCTGCTCAAGCACCTGGAAGACCGCGGTCTCAAGGGTTACCAAGTGGTCATCGGGCAGGACCGGCCGGAGCTCGCGGCTTTGGACCGCGAGGACACCAAGGTGCACCGCAAGGCGCACAAAAACGCCGTCTTCAGCAAATTCCCGATCAAGGACACGCGAAGCCATGCCACCCCCGATGCACGCGATATCCTCGAAGTCACCCTCGACGTCGACGGGCATCCGCTGACCGTCTTGGTCAACCATTGGAAGTCTCGCGCCAGCGACGTGACCGCCGAGCAGGCCCGCCGCCTCAATGCCCGCACCGTGCGCGACCGGCTCGAAGCGCTTTTTGCGGAGGATCCGGCGGCCGATGTCATTGTCACGGGTGACTTCAACAGCCACTACAACCAGTCGGAGGTCAACCCGCACCTGGGCAAGACAGCGGTCAACGACGTGCTCGGCTCCCAAGGCGACGAGGAGGCCACCGCCGCGGCCACCGGCTACTCGCTGTATAATCTCTGGCACGAACAGCCCCCGGATCGCCGTTTCGCGGACCACTATGACGGCGAGTGGGGCACGCTCATGCAGACCATGATCACCCCGGGTCTTTACGATCACCGCGGGGTGCAATACGTCGACAACTCCTTCGGTGCGGTGATCATCGAGGGGGTCAACACGGTCGGTCCGCTCAACCTGCCGCGCCGCTGGACCAATGCGGGCCGCGGGGCCGGATGGAGCGACCATTTCCCGGTGGTCGCGCGATTCCGCACGGTCGCCGACGGCGATACCGCCAAACGCATGGCGTTGTCCAAACCGGGCAAGAATGACGCCCCCGAGGATCTGATCGAGAGCGGGATCGACGACCTGGATCCCGAGAGCGTCCCGCCGTTCAAGTCGTCCTATGCCGAGGATCCCGGCGAGCACATCGGCCAAATTTACCGCGCGCGCGGCAAGATCACCTCCCTCCGTCCGCTTGCCATCGAGGTCGACGGGGATGAATACCTCCTGCACTCTTTCGACGAGGACCTCCGGCAAAAGCTCCGCTCCTACCCGAAGTCATCGACCTTCGAGTTCGTCGGCCAGTTCGCCCTGCACCGGGGAAAACTGCAGTTCGTCATCGCGGATGACGACTGGATCCTGAAGAAACCGCGCGCGGCCAAGGATTGACGCGCCGGGACCCAGGCGCGCGGCGGCCTACTCGGTCCGCTCCTCGACCGGCACGTAATCACGTTCGGTCGCGCCGCTGTAGACCTGCCGGGGACGGTGGATCTTCATTTTCGGCGTCGAGGCGACCTCGCGCCAGTTGGCGATCCACCCCGGCATGCGGCCGATGGCGAACATGACCGGAAACATGTCCACCGGGATGCCGATGGCCCGCAGAATGATCCCGCTGTAAAAATCGACATTGGGGTAGAGCTTGCGCGAGACGAAATATTCGTCGCTCAAAGCCGCCTGTTCGAGGTGCTGGGCAATGTCGAGGAGCGGGTCCTGGATACCCATCGCCGTGAGCACCCGTTTGGCCGCCTCCCCGAGGATACGGGCGCGCGGGTCGTAATTCTTGTAGACGCGGTGGCCGAAACCCATGAGGCGGCGCTCGCCCTTCTTGGCCGCTTCGATCGCGCGGTGTCCGTCGTCACCCGAGGCGCTGATTTCCTCGAGCATTTCGATCACCGCGGCATTGGCCCCGCCGTGCAGGGGGCCCCAGAGGGCACTGACCCCGGCCGAGACGCTGGCGAAAAGGTTGGCCCCGCTCGAGGCAACCATGCGAACAGTCGACGTGCTGCAATTTTGCTCGTGGTCGGCGTGGAGCAGGAGAATGAGGTCGAGCGCATCGGTCACTTCCGGCTTCGGGTTGTAGTCCCGGTAGGGCTCGGAAAACATCATGTGGAGGAAATTGGCGGCGTAGCGGAGGTCCCACCGCGGGTAGACGAAAGGCAGTCCGCGCTTCGTGCGGTAGGACATGGCGGCGAGCGTGCGCACCTTCGAAATGAGCAGCGCCGCAGCCCAGTCGAAGTGGTCCTCGTCGAGCTGCTTCTTGTGCGAGGTCATCTCCGGGTAATAACAACCGAGCGAGTTGAGCATGGCGGAAAGGATGGCCATGGGATGCGAGTTGTCCGGGAAGCCCTCGAAGAAATGGCGCATGCTTTCGTGCACCGAGGCGCTGGAGGCGATGCGGCCGCGGAATTTGGAGAGCTGCTTGGACGCGGGCAACTCGCCGTAGATGATGAGGAAAGCCGTCTCGAGAAAAATCGACTCGTCCGCCAGATCCTCGATGCGATACCCGCGGTGCCGGAGGATTCCCTTCTCCCCGTCGATGAACGTGATGTCGCTGCGGCAGGAACCGGTGTTGGCGTAGCCGTCGTCGAAAGTGATGTATCCGGTCTGGTCCCGCAGCGTGCGCACATCCACGGCGTGCTCGTCCTCCGTCCCGATGAGGACGGGCAACTCGACCTCGCGGCCTCCGGGCAGCGAGAGCTTGGCTTTGTCGTTGGTGGTGGATGCGGTGCTCAAAATCGCGGCAGCCTAACCGCGACGTGCGGGGGCTGGCAAACAAAAGGGATCCCGCCCGCCCGATTTTTCCGTTGCGCGTGTCAGGAGCCGGCGATGACCGCGGTGCGCATGTCGCCCGCGGCGAGAAACGCGCGGTGAAGGGCATACGCGTTGTCGAACGACTGCGGCGTGTGCGCCTCCCCGCCGAGCGCGAGGTAGGACTCGAGCAGCGGCCGGTAGGACGGATCGGCGCACTGGTCGATGATGAGCCGTGCGCGTTCGTGCGGCGATTTGCCGCGCAGGTCGGCCACGCCGTGTTCGGTCACGATGACCTGCACGCTGTGCTCACTGTGGTCGAGGTGCGAGACCATCGGGACGATCGGGCTGATTTTGCCGCCCTTGACGGTCGAAGGACAGGTGAAGATCGAGATGAAGGCATTGCGGGTGAAGTCGCCCGAGCCGCCGATGCCGTTCATCATCTGCCGGCCCATGACGTGCGTGCTGTTGACGTTGCCGTAGAGGTCGAGTTCCAGCGCGGTGTTGATCGAGATGATGCCGAGGCGGCGGACAATCTCGGGGTTGTTCGAGATTTCCTGCGGACGCAGCAGAAGTTTGCCGCGGAATTGCTCGAGGTCGCGGTAGAGGTCCCGCATGACCTCGTTGCTGATGGTCAGGGATGATCCGCTGGCGAACCTGATGCGGCCGTCGCGCATGAGCTTGATCACGGAATCCTGGATGACTTCCGTGTACATGCTGAACACGGGGATATCCGGATGGCTGCCCATGGCGAAGAGCACGGCGTTGGCGATGTTGCCCACGCCGCTCTGGATCGGGAGGAAGTCCGGGGCGATGCGGCCGGAACGGAGTTCCCCCGCGAGGAAATCGGCGACGTTCGCGCCGATCCGGCGCGTCACTTCGTTGGGTTCGGCGAACCCGTCCGTCTCGTCGTCGAGGTCCGTGGCCACCACCCCGGCGATCTTCGCCGGGTCGATCCGCACGGTCTCCGTGCCGATGCGGTCGGACGCGTGGTAGATGGGGATGTGGGTGCGGGTCGGAGGGTCATCCGGCTCGTAAAGATCGTGGAAACCGCGCAAGGCGGCGGGATGGCGGTGGTTGAGTTCGAGGATGACGCGCTTGGCCTGGTGCAGGAAGGTCGGCGAGGCGCCGACGCTGCTGGTCAGGGTGACCTCGCCGTCCGGCCGGATGTCGCAAACCTCCACGACGGCCCAGTCCATTTTGCCGAGAAACCCGTAGCGGACAGCCTGCGGCAACTGCGAGAGATGCATGTCGAAAAACTGCGTTTTGCCCGTGTTGATCCGTTTTCGCAGTTCGGGGTCGCTCTGATAGGGGGTGCGGAACTTGACCGCGTCGCTCGCGGCCAGCACGCCGTCGAGCGAGGGTCCGGTGCTGGCGCCGGTGATCACCCCGACGGAAAAGGGGCGTCCGGCCCGGTGCTCCTCGATCGCCCGCTGGGCGATTTCGCGGGAGACCGCCTTGGGCGATCCGGCCGGCGTGAACCCGCCGAAGCCGATGGTGTCGTCATTTTCGATGAGCGAAGCCGCCTCGGCAGCCGTGAGTTGAGGGAATCCGGCAATCATGAAACGAGCCCCCGCGCCGTGACACGCACGGTTCCGGGGGCTCAAAACACTATTAGTCCCCCGCGCGAAGCGGCACAACCCCAATCGGACCGGGCGAACGTCAGCCCGGTCGCCCCAGCGCCTCGGCCAGGTCGCCGCGCCCGACCCATCCGACGAGTTGTCCGGCGGTATTGACCACCGGGAAAACGTCCAGGGCCGAGGCACGCGCCACGCCGGCCGCGGCGGCGAGCGAGTCTCCGGACGGGATGGCTTGGAAGTCGCGTCGCACCAGCGGATCAATCTTCGCGGACGGGTCCCAGCGCAGCGCATTGGCCAGGGCGTCCACGGGTACGGTCCCCAACAGGCGCAGACCGGCGTCGGTGACCGGCAGAACGCCGTGATGGCCCGCCATGGCCAAGCCCGAGGCCTCGGCCACGGTCATGCCCGGCGCGAGCACGGGCCCCATCGGATGCATGACCGCCGCGACGTGCGTTTCCTCGGCGTGCTCTTTGTAGACGGCGAACGAGGCCTCGGCCCGCGCGCCGAAAAAGACAAAGACCGCGATGAAGAGCAGGAACGGGTTGCCGCCGAAAAGACCGAGCAGGCCGAAGAGCACGGCGACAATCTGCCCGACCAACGCCGCGATCTGCGTGGCGCGCGCATGTTTCATCCGCATGGCGAGCAAGGAGCGCAGGACTCGCCCGCCGTCCATGGGAAAGGCGGGGAGCAGATTGAAAACGACGAGGATGACATTGATGGCCAGCAACTGCGTCAGCAGGTTGCCCCCGCCGGAAGCCAGCTGCGCGAGATCGTCCAGGCCGAAGAAACGTCCGATGACGACATAGAGCCCGAAAGCGATGACCACATTGACCGCGGGGCCGGCCAGCGCGACGACCAGTTCCTGCCATGGCTTCTCCGGCATGCGCTCCAACCGGGCGATGCCGCCGATGGGCAGGAGGGTGATGTCCGGCGTGTTGATCCCGTAGGCCCGCGCTGCCAGGGCGTGTCCGAATTCGTGGAGGACGACACAGATAAAAAGCAGAATGATGAAGGACAGGCCGATGACCATGGCCCCGTAGCCGCCGTCCGCGTAGTAGACGAAGCCGAACCAGGCCAGCAGCAGGAAAAAGGTGGCATGGATGCGCACGTCGATGCCCGCGATACGCGCCAGTTGAAACGACCACTTCACGCGCGGGAACCTCCGCCATCCCGCGCCCCGCGGCAAGGCCAAACGGGGCCGGCTTTTCCCGCTGGCCTCCCGGCGCGCGGCGGGTCATTTTCTGCGCGGCCATGACTTGGGAGATCGTCACCGTCTTGTTACTCGTTGTCTTTGCGCTCGTGCAATTCATGCGCGAGCGCTGGCCGACGGATTTGACGGGGCTGGTTGTCTTTGCCGTGCTGCTCCTGCTCTCGCAGTTGCCCTTCGCCAATTCCTTCCCCGAGGCCAAGCAGTTGCTCGCCGTCTTCGCCAATCCGGCGCCGATCACCGTGGCGGCCATGTTTGTCCTGAGCAACGCGCTGGAACGCACCGGGGCCCTGACGCGTGCGCTCACCGCGATGGAAAGGGTGGGTGGTCTCGGTCCGCGCAGTCTGCTGCTCGTCATGATGCTGGCCACGGCGATCGTCTCGGCCTTCATCAACAACACACCGGTCGTGGTGGTTGGTCTGCCTATCGCCATCCACCTGGCCAACCGCGCCGGCGTCTCGGCGTCCATGTTCCTCATCCCCCTCTCCTACGCGGCCATCTTCGGCGGAACGTGCACGCTGGTCGGCACGAGCACGAATATTCTGGCCAGCGGCCTCGTGGCGGATGCCGGTTTCGAGCCGTTCGGCATGTTTGAAACGGCCTATGTCGGTTTGCCGCTCTTGTTTGTCGGCACCGCCTTTGTCGTTTTGCTCGCCCCGAAGCTTCTGCCGCACCGCAAGACACTCGCGCAGGACCTGAGCGAGGGCGGTTTCTCCGAATACGTGGTTGAAGGGACTGTTGCGCCGGGCTCCGTCGCCGTCGGCAAAACCGTCCTCGAAGCGGGGCTCGGTCCGCGCACCGGCGTGCGCGTCCTCGAAGTGCTGCGCGACAACGCACCGCTCTTCGAGCCCCTCGACACCTTGCGCATTCGCGCGGGCGACCGTCTGGTCATCGCGGCCGCGCCGGGAGCCGTGGCCGACGTGCTGGCGCGCCAAGACATCCGGCTCGATGTGGAGCAGACGGATTCCGGGCGCAAAATGATGGCGCACGAAGGACACCTTGCCGAAGCGATCGTCGGCCCGTTGTCCGAGTTGGCGGGCCGCAGCCTGCGGGACCTGAACTTCCGTCAGCGTTTCGGTCTCATCGTGCTCGCCATCCACCGGCGCGGCACGAACTTGAGCCGCGGTTTCGAGAGCGTGGCCCTGCAACCGGGCGACACGTTGCTCCTGCTCGGCGAAGAAGCCTCGATCGCCCAACTGAAAGGGACCAACGAATTGCTCCTCCTCGACCGGCCGCGTGTTTCCACCAGCGCGCAACGGGCGCGCACCCCGCTCGTGCTCGCCACCATGGCGGCGGTGATTCTCGTTGCTTCGCTTGAAATCATCCCGATCGCGGTGGCGGCCATTGTCGGTTGCGTCTTTCTCATGCTGACCGGCACCATGAAGCCGCGCCAAGCCTATGCCTCGGTCGATTGGGGGCTGCTCTTTCTCATCTACAGCACGCTCGGCCTGGGGGTCGCCATGGAAAGCACCGGCACGGCCGGATTCATCGCGGGCAATCTCGCCACGTTGGCGACCGATTTTGTCGCGGCGGCCTGGAAGCCGCTGCTGTTGCTTGCCGTCATTTTCGTGCTGACTTCCGTGATCACCGAACTTCTGTCCAACAACGCGACGGTGGTCTTGATGATGCCGATTGCCTTGGGCTTGGCCGCGGAACTCGGACTCGATCCCCGCCCCTTCGCCATCGCCATCACCATTGCGGCCAGCGCGAGCTTCGCCACGCCGATCGGATACCAGACGAACACTTACGTTTACTCGGCCGGCGGCTACCGCTTCGCGGACTTTGTGCGCATCGGCCTGCCCCTGAACATTGTCTATTTCATCGGGGCGATGATCATCATCCCGCTCGTCTGGCCGTTCCACAAATAAAGAACCCCGCGGATTTCTCCGCGGGGCTCCGGTGAAGCGGTTTTTGTCGTCTACGCGTTCTGCGCCTTCAGGGTCGAAGACATCGACAAGAAGTAGAAGCCGGTAAAAATCAGGTTGATCCCGAAAAGGAGTCCGAGAAGCCAGGTGGCCGATCCCGGGAATCCGCTGAAGATCATCCAGGCCAGCACGAGGGAAACCACGCCGCTGAGCAGCATGAGCCACATCGTGCCCGTGCCGCTGAATTTGAAGGCGGCCGCGACCGTGACCAGTCCCTGCGCCGCGAAATAAGCGGCCAGCAGGATGGTGAGGGTGAGCATGCCCGCGCCGACCTGGAACATGAGGAGCAGGCCGGTGACGAGGGTGAGGATGGCCCACAAGCCGGAGACGACACGGGAAGCGGTGCCGGAGTCCTTGCGGCCGAGGGCGGCGGCCAGGGCGTAGCCGCCGGCGATGAGCAGGAGTGCTGCGAAGAGTTGTTCGACCACCACCGTGCCGATCAGCGGGAAGGCAATGGCCAAGCCGCCGAGCACGATAAGGAGGATTCCCTGGAACATAGTCCAGCCGGGTGATTTGTTTTGGTTTGCGTCAGACATAACGAATCAAGTTGTCCGGCCGGCGCGCGGGTGAAAAGCGCATTTTTCGGGGACGCCGGCATCTTCGGTGGTAAAGTCCGGCATCTTCATGTCCGCCAAGAAGCGCCAGACCCGGCATCCCGCCGCGCATCGCATCCGCCTCTTGCGCCCGCGCGCCGGCCGGCGCCGCGTGCGGCGTCAGCGCACCCGCAAGCTGGGGCGTCTCGTGCTGGCCTGCCTCCTGCTCTGGGGATTGATCGGCGCCTTTTACGCCGCGTGGGCCTGGACCTTCGACCTGCAGGAAGTGGCGCGCATTCCGGAAAGTTCGCTCGTCATCGACCGCAATGGCGAGGTCTACACCCGCCTCGCCGGGGAAAACCGCCGCACCGTGCCGCTGGACCGGGTCAGCCCGTGGTTTGTCCGCGCCGTGATCGCGCGCGAGGATGCGCGTTTCCTGCGGCATTTCGGCGTTGACCCCGTCGGGATTGTTCGCGCGGCCCTGCGCAACCTCGCCGCCGGGGGCATCCGGCAGGGCGGGAGCACGCTGACGCAGCAATTGGCGCGCAACACGTTCCCGCTCGGCGGGCAGAATGCGCACCGCAAGATCCTCGAGGCTGCCCTTGCCCTGCGCATCGAGTCGGTTCTTTCGAAAGACGAAATCCTCGGTCACTACATGAACCGGATTTATTTCGGCGCGGGGCTCTTCGGCATCGAGACGGCGAGCCGTGCCTACTTCGCCAAGCCGGCCGCCGATCTGACGCTCTCGGAGTCCGCCCTGCTGGCCGGCCTGATCCGCAGTCCGAACCGGCTCTCGCCCTTCCGCGACGCCGACGCCGCCCTCGCCCAGCGCAACCTCGTGCTGCGGCAAATGGAGCAACAGGGTTTCCTCACGCCGCGCCAGCGCGCCGAGGCGCAGGCCGAACCGCTGATGCTCGCGGCCGAGAAACCGCGTCCCCCGCAAGAGGACTGGGCCATGGAGCTGCTCTGGCGCGAACTCGAACGGGTCCTGCCGCAGAACGTCCTCGACGGGGCCGGCTTGAAAATTCACACCACGCTGGACAGTGCGATGCAACGCGCGGCCACCGGCGCGATCGAGGCGCAGCTCGCGGCGGTCGAAGGACGCGAGGGCTACCCGCACGCGAAGAAGGCGGATACCGCCTTCGTCGATCCGCAAAGCCGCGGCGGCACGCCCTATCTGCAGGCCGCGGCCATGGCGGTGGACAACCGCACCGGCGCCATCCGCGTGCTGGCCGGCGGGCGCGACTTTGCCGCGAGCAAATACAACCGGGCGTATTTCGCCGAGCGCCAGGTCGGATCGGCGGTAAAGCCTTTCGTCTACGCGGTGGCTTTCGCCTCCGGTCTCGACCCGGCGACGCCGGTCAGCGACGACCGCCTCCGTCCGGGCGAGTTGCCCAAAGCTTTCGGAAACTACAATCCGTCCAACAGCGACGACACTTACCGCGGACCTTTGCCGGCCAAGGACGGTCTCATTTTTTCACGCAACACCATGAGTGTGCGCATCGGCGCCATGGCCGGGCTCGAACGCGTGCGCGAGACGATCGTGGCCTGCGGTGTGGGTGAGGACGTCCCGCTTTTTCCGTCCATCTTTCTCGGCTCGTTCAGCGGCACGCTCAAAGGCCTGACCACCGCCTACGCCGCGCTGGCCAATGACGGCATGGCGGCGTCACCGCATCTTCTCGACCGCGTGGAAGACGCGCAGGGGCGCACCCTCTACCGTTACCGCGGGAATGTGCAACGTCTGTTGCCGGCCTCCGCGGCGCGCGCCGTGGCCGCGGTCATGCGCGAGACGATGACCCGCGGCACGGGCGCCATCGCCGCCGCCTTTGGTTACCGCGGCGAGGCCGGCGGGAAAACCGGCACGACCAACGACTACAAGGATGCCTGGTTCATCGGCTTCGACAACGACACGACCTGCGGGGTCTGGGTCGGATTCGACCAGCCGAAACGCATTGTCGACCGCGGCTACGGAGCGACCCTGGCCCTGCCGGTCTGGGCGGCCATCATGATGGCGGACCACGCGGAGCGTTAAGCCATCCCGGCGACCCGTCGCATCCGCTGGAGGACATTTTCCGCGGCCCCGCTGTCGAGCGCGGCCATGGCCCTCTCCCGCGCCTCGGACCAGTCGCCGGTCAATCCGGCCACGATGATCGCCGCCGCGGCGTTGACCACCACGATGTCGCGTGCCGCCCCGCGCCGTTCGCCGCGCAGGATTTCCGAGAGGAGACGCGCGTTCTCGGCCGCGTCTCCCCCGCGCAATTCCGCGAGCACGGCCGCGGGCACGCCGAGGTCCCCGGGTTGCACCGTTTCGCGGACCGGACCGGACGGCGAGAGCTTCGCGATCAAGGTCGGGCCGAGCGTGGAAATTTCGTCCATCACGCCGTCCGGGACCGCTTTGCCGTGCACCACCCAGGCGCGCTCGCGTCCGAGGTGCGGCAGGACATCCGCATAAAGCGAGAGCAGGGCCTCGCTGAAAACGCCCGCCAATTGTCCCTCCGGTCGCGCGGGATTGAGGAGCGGTCCGATCATGTTGAAGACGGACGGCTGCCCGCGCTCCGCGAGCATCTTCCGGGCGGGCCCCACGGCCTTGAAGGCCGGATGGAAGCACGGGGCGAAAAGAAACACCGCGCCGGCCTCCTCCAGCATGTCATGAAGCTGCGGCGGCGGAAGATCGACCGGCACGCCCAGCGTCTCGAGCACATCGGCCCCTCCGCTCTTGGAAGTGATGCCGCGGTTGCCGTGCTTGACCACGCGGGCCCCCGCACCCGCGGCCACGAACATCACGGCCGTCGAGATGTTGAACAGTCCCAGCTTGTCGCCCCCGGTGCCGCAGACGTCGATCACGGGCCGCAGTCCGGCGGGCACTTCGAATGGCCGCGCGTGCCCGAGCACGGTCCCCGCGAGGGCGACCACCTCCGCCGGCGTCTCGCCCCGGCGGTGCCAGACCTCGAGGAAGGATGCTTTGGCGTCCGCGGGGACGCCCTCGTCGAGCAACCATCGCGCGGCACCGTCGATTTGCTCGCCGGACATCTCTCCGGCCCCGGACGCCGGCGCCCAATCGTTCATGGCACGACCTCCCGGAGGCGTTGGGCCAGCTCGGCGGCCGGCCATTGACCGGGCACTTGCGGTTTGTCGAGGTAGCCGTAGTTGAGGCGCGACCCCGCAGCACCCAGGACCAGCCGCGATACCTTGCCCAGCGGCCCCATGCCCATCGTGGCGAGTGGCACGGCCGTCGTGGAGGCTTGGAGTCGCAGCAGGGTGCAAAGATCATCGGGGCTGCGCAGGAGCGTGGCAATTTTCACCACATCTGCCCCGGCGGACGCGGCACGGCGGACGACCTTGCGCAGCGCGGCGAGCGGGGGCGTTCCGGAAAAATCATGGTAGGAAACAATCCGCCGCACGCGGGCTGCCCGGGACCGCTCAAGCAGGTCGTCCCACGCGCCGGCCGAGCGCAGTTCGACGTCGATGGCCGCCGCCCACGGAAGGTAGCGCTCCAAGAGCGCGCGGCGTTCCGCGGCGAGCAGGCCCGGCGCTCCTCCTTCGGCCGGATGGCGGGCGGTGAGGAGCCAAGGGACGGGTGCGGGCGGCAGTTCGCGGTCCAGCAAGCCGCGGCGGCGGCGCAGGGAGTCGAGACGCACTTCGACCAGGTCCGCTCCCCCATGATGCCGTGCCGCCGCCTGGGCCAATCCCCGGGCCGTGTGGGCGGTGGCGACAACCAAAGGATGCCAGCGGGATTTTTGCTGCTGCTTCATGACGAGATGTTGTTTAGAGTAAAGGATCGGAAGCATTTCCGCCATGCGGAAGTGTCCTGCTCTCCGCCCGCTCATGATCTCGCGCAAACAGGAACTGTCCTTGCAACTCAACCAGATTGCCGATGGCATCATTCTGGCTGGCGTTCTTTACCTTGCCTACGCGCTGCGCCGTTACCAAATCATCGATTTCGATGTTTTGCCGGAAATTCCCCCGCTGCAGGACTTCCTCTGGATGTTCATCATTGTCGCGCTGTTCGGACCGCTGCTGCTCGAAATGCAGGGATTTTACCAATACCCGCTGGAAAAATCCCTGCGGCGCTCCTTGCGCCAGATCGCCTACGCCGGCGTCTGGATCGGCCTGATCCTCGGCGCGTGCGTGGTTTTCTTCAAACTGAGCATCCCGAGCCGCTCGGTCTTTTTTCTTTTCATCGTCCTCGCTCCCGTCGGCCTCCTCCTGCGCGAGTCCGTCTACCGCGACATCCGCCTGGGGCGCTTGCGCCGCGGCGCGCACGGCGAAAGTATCATCCTGGCCGGAGCGCCCGAGCGCATGGACGAATTGGTCGCGGCCCTTTCGCCCGTCCAGCGGCTCGAGATCAATGTCGTCGAGCGCATCAATCTTGTCGAACGCCCCGTGGCCGACCTGGTCGAAGCCATGCACCGCCACAGCGTGGGGCGCGTGGTCCTGTCCTTCGGCTCGCGCGATGCGGACAACCTCCAGGGCGCCATCGGCGCCTGCGAGACCGAGGGGGTCGAAGCCTGGGTGGCGGCGGATTTCGTCCGCGCCTCCATTGCGCGTCCGACCTACGACTCGCTGGGCAGCGCGCCCATGCTCGTCTTCCGGGTCACTCCCGACCTGTCGTGGGCGTTGCTCGTCAAGGAGGTCATCGACCGGACCAGCGCCTTCCTCGGCCTCGTTCTTCTTTCCCCGCTGCTTGTCCTCATTGCCGCGGTCATCAAACTGACCTCGCCGGGCCCGGTCATTTTCCGGCAGCAGCGGGCCGGACGCCACGGGCGGCCTTTCACCATGTACAAATTCCGCTCGATGCGCACGGGCGCGGAAACCGAGCAGGAGGACCTGCGGGCCTTCAACCAGATGAAGGGACCGGTTTTCAAAATCGAAAAAGATCCGCGGATCACGCCTTTTGGCGCGTGGTTGCGGCGGACGAGCCTCGACGAGTTTCCGCAATTGTTCAACGTCCTGCTCGGCCACATGAGCCTGGTCGGACCCCGCCCCTTGCCCGTTTACGAAGTGGACAACTTCGAACTGACCGCGCACCGCCGCCGCTTGAGCATGAAGCCCGGTCTGACCTGCCTCTGGCAGGTAAGCGGACGCAATGCGGTGCGCGACTTCGATGACTGGGTGAAACTCGACGTGCAATACATCGACAATTGGTCGCTCGGCTTGGACTTGGGCATCCTCCTCCGCACCGTGCCCGTCGTGCTTTTCGGGAAAGGCGCCCACTGAGACGGAAGTTCTTCATTCCGGCCCGGAGTCATGGTAAAGTTTCTTTTCACTCCTTAACTCGCATCCATCCATCGGCAACCAGAACCATGAAAAAACACCTCATTCACCTCGTGCCCGCTGTTCTGGCCGCGGCCAGCGTCTGCGCCCAACCGGCCAACACCGAGTTCCAAGTCACCAAGATTGTTCCCGACATGGTGACCACGCCGGAATACAACTTCAGCTTCGGACCCAAGAACAAGAAGGTCGCCAAAAACAAGGACTTCCTCGAAGTCGAGGCCTCGTTCGACTGGAACCCGCGGGACAAGCGGACCGAGTTCCTCGATGAACTCACCTTCAACTACTACATTCTCCTCAACAACAAGGACCGCGAGAACCCGCAAGGCACTCTCCTCACCGGTTCGGTGACCCATGCCGCCATTCCCGTGGGCAAGGGCATGAATTCCGTCATGTATGTCAGCCCGCGGACGCTCGAACGCTTCTTCGGTGGCAAGGCGCCGGCCAACGCCTCCGCGGCGGTGGTTGATGTGGGCGTGACCATCACCAAGCAGGGGCAACTCGTGGCCGAGGGCAGTTGGAAAGGCAAAGGCCAATGGTGGAGCACCATGCAGCAGGTCAACGGCTACGTGCTGAACAAGAACGAAACCCCGTTCGCCCCGCTCGCTTGGGACTACTACGAGGCGATCAAAGCGCGCCCCGGCGGAATGTGAGCCGGCTGCTGCTCCCTTCCCTGCCCGTTTCCCCATGAGCGCACCCATCCGCGTCGCCGCCATCAATCTTGGCATGCAGACGGTCACCTTGGCCGTCTTCGAGCGGGCCGGGGCCGACGGACTGACCCTTACCGCTTACGCCCGCAGCGGCCTGCTGGCCGATCCGGCGGCGGACGGCAGTCGTCCGGGACAGCTGAAGATCGCCCTGAGCGAACTCAAGTCTGCCGTCGGTTGGAAAAATGGCGCGGTCGCTTGCGCCATACCCTCGCAGGGCGTCTTCACGCGCTTTGTCCGGATTCCCCGCGTCGACGCCGAGAAAGTCGTGCAAGCCCTGCACTTCGAGGCCCAGCAGAACGTGCCCTACCCGATCGAAGAGGTTTCCTGGGGTTACCAGGTCCTTCCCGATGGCGACGGCGAAACGATGGGCGCCGTCATCCTGGCGACCAAACGGGATCAACTCGAGGCCACGGTCGACGCCCTTTCCGGCGCCGGAGTGCGCCCGTCCCTCATCGAAACCTCCCCCGTCGCGCTCTACAACGCCTTCCGTTTCAATTACCCGGAAGCCGAGGGCTGCTCGCTGCTGATCGACATCGGTGCGCGGGCCACCAACCTCATCTTTGCCGAGGGGGACCAATTCTTCATCCGGACCCTCCCGGTGGGCGGCAACTCGATCAGCGCGGCCCTGCAGAAAAAGTTCGAGGGCCGCAGCTTCATGGAGGTCGAGGAATACAAGTGCTCCGAAGCGGTCATTCCTCCCCCGGGCAACTACGCGGGCGCCAAGGATGCCGAAGCCGCCGAGGCGGCCAAGATCGCGCGGACCGTTATGACACGCGTGCACAACGAAATCACGCGCTCCATCACTTTTTACCGCACGAGCCAGCACGGCGCCGCGCCCATGCGCGTTTACCTCGCCGGCGGCGGCGTGTCGCTGCCCTACACGCTGGAATTCTTCAACGAGAAACTGTCCCTTCCGGTCGAATTTTTCAATCCGTTGCGCCGCGTCGGCATCGGCCCCGGCGTCGATGCCGCCCGCTTGCCCTCCGAGGCGCACTCCCTCGGGGAGTGCACCGGTGCCGCCTTGCACTTGCTCCTGGGTGATTGCCCGCTGGAAATCAGCCTCAAGGCCCCTTCCCTCGAGCGGGCCGAAGCCGATCAGCGCCGCCGCCCCTTCCTTGCCGCCGCCGCCGCCGCCCTGGTCGGCGCCTTGGGCGTTGGCGGCCTCTACTACGACCGGGCGGCCCAGCGGGTCGCCACGCTGAACGAAGAGACCGCCGGCCAAGCGGCCACGCTCGAGGGCCACAAGGCGGAACTCGATCAATTGGCCTCGGAGCGTCGACAACTGATGGAAGAAGCCTCCGATCTGGCGGCCGCCCCGGCCCTGCGCACCGCTTGGGCCGCAGTGGTCAACGAGCTGGGCGGCAAGCTGCCCGCCCGCAATATCTGGCTCACCCGTTTGCGTCCCGTCGTCGGGGGCCAACCACTCGAACCGTCCGACAAAGGCGGAGCCGCTTGGACGGGTGCGGAGAAGACCTCCGGCAGCGAAGGGGATGGGGAAAAGGGATCCGCCTCGGCGGAAGTCTCGGCGCTGATGATCGACGGTCTTTATTTGGAGAATGACAACGGTCCCGCCGTGGTCGACGAGTTTGTCGAAGCCCTTGCCGGGTCGCCGGTTTTCGGCATCAATCCCGAAAACAAAGCGGGCGTGGTCCAACTGCGCGCCACCCAAAGCGGCGAGGCCTGGGCCTACGACTTCAAACTCCTGCTGCCGCTCGCGCGGCCCATCCCACTCTGATGGACTGGTTCAAACGCAACCCATTCACCGGCGCCTTGGCTGCGATCACCGCGGTCTTGGCCGCGGCCGCAGGCTACTACCTTTACGGCGCGCATGGCCGTTTCATGGCGGAAGAAGCCCGCTTCGAGGAGCAGAAAATGGCCCTCGAATCGCTGCAAGCGGACAAACCGTTCCCCAACGAGGAGAACGTGCGTCTGGTCCGCGAGGAACTCGAGCAGGCCCGCACCATTCTCGCCGACATCGGCAAGGGCTTCGCCACGGAAGTGCCCGCGGTGACGCCCCAGCAGTTCCAGGATCAGTTGCGGGAAATGGTCAATGACATTGTCTCCCGCGCCGCGGCCGGCGG
>CAZEYV010000162.1:0-23345 GCA_964516705.1 uncultured Chthoniobacter sp. | reverse complement strand
ACCAACCCCGCCGCCTGGCTCGACGAGGCCACTGGCGATATTCTCCTGCTCTACCGCGCGGCCGGCGACGACGACGCCCACACCGTCCATTTCGGTCTGGCCCGCAGCAAGGACGGCTATCACTTCACCCGCTCCTCCGACCAACCCGTCCTCTCGCCCCTCGCCAACACCCCCGACGGCGGTTGCGTCGAGGATCCGCGCATCATCAAAATCGGCGACTGGTATCACGTCACCGTGGCCTGCCGCCCCTTCCCGCCCGGCAAATACTGGCTCAACACCGGCAACGCGGCCAATGTGCGTCCGGAGTTCCCAGAATCCTTCCCGGTCGCCCTGACCAAAAATCTCACCTCGACCCAGCTCTTCCTGACCAAGGACTTCAAGAACTGGATCCGCGCCGGACGCCTGACCAATCCCGAACTCGACGACCGCGATGTGGTCATCTTCCCCGAGAAGGTCGGCGGAAAGTGGATCACCATCCACCGTCCCATGCAGTGGCACGGCGAAGGCTTCCCCAACCGCTGGCCGGCCATCTGGATCGCGGCGAGCAACGATGTCCTCGCCTGGAAGGACATGAAGCTGCTGGCCAAGGGTCAGGAGGACTGGGAGGACAAGATCGGCGCCAATAACCCGCCGCTCAAAACCCCGCACGGCTGGCTGCAGATCTACCACGGCGTGGGCCACGACAAACAATACCGCTTGGGGGCCCTGCTGCTCGACTTGGAGAACCCGTTCAAGGTCACCCACCGCACCCGGCGTCCGATCTACGAACCGGTCGCCGACTTCGAGACCAAGGGCATCTACAACGGGGTCTGCTTCCCGTGCGGACACGTGGTCAAGGACGGCACCTACTTCCTCTACTACGGCGGCGGAGACGTCCACTGCGCCGTGGCCACCACCCCGCTCAAAGACTTGATCGACCACCTGCTGGAGCAGCCGGTGTGAGGAGGACATCAATTGCGGTCATTCGTTTCGGCGCCGGGGACGGCGCCGCTACATCCACTGTAGCGTCGGCGTCCCCGCCGACGGCCGTTCATATCCGTGCCATCCGTGCCATCCGTGGTTAAAAAATTCCTTTAGTGCCCTCCCGTCCAAACATCCTCTTTATCCAGACCGACCAGCAAATGGCGGCCACGCTCGGATGCTACGGATCGACCATTTGCCGCACGCCGAACATCGACGCCCTCGCGCGCGACGGACTCCTCTTCACCAACGCCTACGCCAGCAGTCCGGTCTGCGCCCCGGCCCGCGCTTCGCTGCACACCGGCTACTATCCGTCCAAGCACGGCATCACGACGAACATCTACACGCCGGGATGCTCAGTGCATGAATTGCCGGACCACCCCTCGTTGCTCGGACGCCGCCTGCAGCAACTCGGCTACCAGGCCGGCTTCACCGGCAAGTGGCACCTCGGCTTCGGGGACGACCGTCGTGATCATCCGGAATACCAGAGCCACATCGCGGCCATGCCGGTGCTCGATTGGACCGATGCTCCCGGCGCGCTGCCCTCGACGCGCGGATTCAGCGGCGATGACTTTCCCGGCCACGGTGGCATCGGCCTCGGCACACCCCAATACCGGGACTGGCTGCGCGCCCGCGGCAAGGAACTGACGCTGGAGAAGCACCTCGAGCCCTATCCGCATAATTGGGAAATCACCTCGGGAAAGGACACCTCAGTGACCTATTTCCTCACCGAGAATGCCATCAAGCATATGGATGGCTTCGTCGCGGACGGACGCCCCTTCTGCTACCTGCTCAACTATTGGGGTCCGCACGGGCCCTACTGCGCCCCGACCGAATACCTCGATCTTTATCGCGACACCAAGATTCCGCCCTGGCCGTCCTGGAACGAAGAGCAGACCAAGAAGCCGACCATCCACGACGCCCACCGCACCGAGACCACGCTGGGCTGGCAGTGGGAGGACTACGAGAAGCTCCTGCGGACCTACTTCGCCGCCATCACGGAAATCGACGACATGCTTGGAAAACTGGTCCGCTTCCTCAAGGACCGCGGCCTTTATGATGACACGTTGATCGTCTTCTGCGCCGACCACGGCGATTCGCTCGGGGTCCACGGCGGTCTGACCGACAAAACCCTCTTCATGTATGAGGAGACCAACCGGATCCCGCTGATCATCAAAGAACCCGCGCCGGTGCACCGGGCCGGACAGACCGAATCCGCCTTCGTCGGCACCTGCGACCTCTACTCGACCATTCTCGATTACGCGGGACTTCCGGCGAAAGAAGCCGACCGCGACGGCACTTCTCTGCGCCCCCTGATCGAAGGCACCGCCGGGGAATGGCGCGACAGCATCGTGACCGAAGGCTTCGGTCTCGATTTCCTCCAGCACAGCCAGCGCGCCCTGCGCTGGAGCCATTACAAATACGTTTTCAACAGCGGCGGACCCGACGAACTTTACGATCTGAGCTCCGACCCGCACGAAATGCACAACCTCGTCTTCGACCCGGCCCGCACCGCTCTCCTGCGCGAAGCCCGCGAAAAGCTCGACCAGTGGATGGCCACCCGTCACGACGGCCTGCGCGAACGCTTCCGCCGCCTCCGCCTCCTCGACCGCAGCAAATCGCCCGAATAACTTTCTCTCCACTTTTCCGCGCCCTCCGCGCCCTTGGCGAACTTTGCGTGAAGAATATTCTCCTCATCGTCTCCGACCAACACCGCCGCGACGCCTGCGGCGCCTACGGGTCTGCTGTCCGCCGACGCGACGGCTCCTCGCCGACGCCGAACATCGACCGCCTGGCCGCCCGCGGCACGGTCTTTGATCGCGCCATCTGCAACTCGCCGCTCTGTGCCCCGTCCCGCGCTTCCTTTCTCACCGGACTCCAACCGCATTCCACCACCGCGCTCCATCACAAAATGCTCGAACGCGAAGCCGGCTTGGCCCGTTTCCCCGGCGTGCGCGAGGACGTCCGGACCATGGCTGACCATTTCCGCGCGGCCGGCTACCGCACCGGCGCCATCGGCAAAATGCACGTGCACGGCGAGGAGGCGCACGGCTGGGACCTCGGCTTCGACGTGAGGGAACTGCGCTTCTACACGCAGGCGCCGGGTATGCATTACAGCGACGCCCGCGACGGCGACCTCAACCGGCGCTACCGCGAACTCCCGCCCTACCGCGACCTGACCTACCGTGAAATCGACCCGCAACGCTATGCGGGCGCGCCGGCCGACCTCAAGGTGCGCGACAACACCCTCAACCAGCACCGCCTCGAGACGCTCGTCGAGGACGAGGAGGACATGTTCGACCATCTGGTCGCCGACCGGTCGCTCGCTTTTCTCGAAGACTGCGCACGGAACCAGCAGCCGTTTTTTCTCCACGTCGGCTTCGAGAAACCGCACGAGCCGTGGAGCGTGCACCGGAAATACCTCGATCTGTTCGATCCGGACACCATGCCGATGCCGGTGGCATCCGACGATTGGCGGGAACACGGGCGCCACGCCGGTGTCCCCATTTGGCAACACACCGCACGTCCGCCGGAGGAAATACGTGCCATCATCGCCAGCTACTACGCGTGCGCGGCCGAGATGGACCACGAACTCGGACGCGTCATCGACCGCTGCGCTGCACTCGGCCTCCTCGACAACACGGTCGTCATCTACACCAGCGACCACGGGGAACTGCTGTTCGACCACGGACTCATTTACAAACACAACTTCTTCGCCTCTTCCGTCGATGTGCCGCTCGTCCTGGCCGGCCCCGGGGTTCCCGCCGGACGCCGCAACTCTGCCCCCGCATCGCTGGTCGACCTGCTGCCGACCCTGCTCGACTTCGCGGGACTCCCGCCCGCCCCGGACGCCGAAGGCGAGTCCTTGCGCCCGGCCATGGCGGACCGCTTCGATCCGGACCGTCCGCTCTTTTCCGAGTTCCACCAGTCCGGATCCGCCGCGTGGGGCCCGCGTCTGCACCCGACACGCATGGTACGGCAGGGCCGGTGGAAATACATCTACACCCACGGCATGAGTGATCAGTTGTTCGACACGTCGGATGATCCGCACGAAATTCATGACCTCGCGGGTGATCCGGCAGCTGCGGGCACCTTGCGCCGCCTGCGCTTTCTCGCTTTGCGCGATTGGGAGCTCGACGCCCAACCGCAGCTCGCCCTCCAAGCGGAACGCGGCCGGAACGGCACCACGCTCTCGTGGACCCCGGCCGGGGCTAGCGCGACGTATGATGTCTGGCGCGAACCGGAGCCGGGCGAGCCGGAATTGCTCGCGGCCGGACTGACGGAGCACGGATTCACCGACACCTCCGGGGGACTTCCCCGCTACCGCGTGGTCGCGCATCCCCCCCTTACCCGTCCTTTCGTCGATCCCGGCAAGATGAACCGCTACGGCAACGAAAGTATCCTCACCGCGGACTATCCCGATTTTCTCCCCGTCACCCCGCTGCTTGCGTTGCCCGATGGCAAAGCGTCGGCGGTGGCGCACTATCGTCCATGGCACTCCTTGAAGATCGGCGCACACACTTGGATTTACGAAGGCATGCCGCCTGCGGCAGACCATAGTGAACTCTGTGCCACGGGCCCTTGCGCGATCCTCACGCCGCGCTTTGTGACCGGAGACTTCGTCCTCAAGCTGGAGGACCTTGCCATGGATTGGAAAAATGAGGTTCCCGCCGACGAGCGAGTCCTCGAGATCGTGTTCGGCTGGGACAACGCTGCCTGCACGCACGCGTTCGCGGTCCACGATACCGGCCTGGTCCGCCTCGTCGCGCGCATGCCGGATTCCTCCGTCATCGATGAAGCACAGCGCCACTCCTTCACCAATTTGACCCTTACTCGGCAAGGCACGATGGTCGCGTTGTCGGCCGACGGGCAGCCGATCCTCACCCACGATTTTCCCGCCCTCCCAGCTGGTCGAGTTGGCGTCAATCTGGGCTTGGGCGTTGCCGGATTGAACACGCAGTTTTCCCTCGAAACGGCCGTCGCCGGGGACGGCGACGCTACAATGCTGTAGCGGCGGCGTCCCCGCCGCCGGTTGTTTGCCTTCCCTCCTCTACTTTTCCGCAATCCTCCCGAACCTCTCCCTGATTTCCTCCAGCGATCCAATGGTCAGATACACCTTGTAGCCGAATTCCAGGTCCGGCGTCACCGCGAAGGTCCGCACCGGCGCGAAATAGGAGCACGCACTACCGGTTGGCCCGGTTTTGCCATCGCCCTCGTAACGGTAACAAGTCACTTCGGTGGTTTCCGGGAACAGCACCCCGATCCCTTCATCCGCGTCGTTCAGATAAGCCGCCCAAGATTCCTCCGCGTCGATCCGCTCGTTGGGCCAACCGGGCACTTTTCGCTGCAGGACACCTTCCGCGATATAAACAAGGTTGGAATATTCCGCATCGACGAACACCGCGGGCAATTCTTGATGCTGAAGCGGATGGTCCTCGTCGCCCTTGTAGCGGAAGAGGAATTCAATTGCCGCCACCGGCCCGCGCAAGGTGATGACGGATTGCATTTCCGCTTCGTCGACCCTCTCGCCCGTCGCCCAATGGCGCGGTTTGGACACCACCCGCAACGTCTCGCCGTCCCGCACGGTGGTCACCTCCTCCGCCGCTTCGCCGCGGTAGCCTCCGCCCTGCACCGGATTCCAACGCCACGGCTTGCCCGCCCATTCGGACCCGTCCACGCGCCCGTAGTAAGACTGCTGGATGAAACGCCCCTTGTCGAAGTGGTTCAGCAAATTCTGCGAGCCCTCGCCGGACGGACCGAAATGGAAAATCGACCCGCCCGCCGAACGGTCGATGCCGAGACGGATCACACCATTGTCGATAAACTCAGCGTCGGGCATGGGTCCGGCTTGGAGCGAAACAGCGGCAAGTATGGAGACAAGCAGTTGAAATGGTTTCATGATCATGATTGCGGCGGCGGCACCGGGTTACCTTCCCGGAGGGCATCGAGCCAGACCTTCGAACGCTTGAGGTAAGGTTCATGCGTCCCGCCATCGCCTTGGTGGTTGGCCCCGGGGAGAAAAATCAGTTCCTTCACGCCGCCCAGCGCATTGGCCGTGGCGGCGATGCCGTGGGGTGGACAACTCTGGTCGCGCAAGCCGGCCGAGACCAGCACCGGCACTTTGACCCGCGGCGCGAAATGAACGACATCATAATAATTCGCGGCCTCGGAAATTTTCGCGGGATCAAGGTCGCCCGGCGGCTTGGCCGTCCAATAGGGATAAGAAGCCCCGCGCCCCGCAGACGGCGCGTTCTGGTCGCATAATGCCGGGACGTTGACCACCACGGAGGTCACGCCATCGGCCAGCGCCGCGGCGACCAGCGCCTGGGATCCGCCCTGACTCGTGCCGTGAACAACAAGGGTTTTGCCATCCCATTCCGGCAACGATTTCACGTAGTCCACCACCCGACAGGCCCCGAGATACATGCGGCGGAAGTAGCTCGCCTCGCGGTCGTCGCGCCCGATCAACCCGTATTCCTTGAGGTCGCCGTTTTTCAATTCCTCATAGAACGCCTCCGGTTCATCGAGGGGCAAATCGTGGGCCATCACATTGACCGCCAGCCAGCCCTTCTGCGCATTGCCCGTCACCGTGCCCTGCTGCAAAGGATAAATTCCCGCCCACTGGTAAATGATGAGAGCCGGAAATTTCCCCGGTCGGTCCGGCCAAGCCATTTGTCCGCGCACCCGCTGCGTGTCGTTCACCGCGAGGGAAAATTTTTCATACTCCACCCCGGCCACCGGTTGCGGGTCGGGTGTCTCGACCTGCGGGTCGAGCGACACCTTTTCCAGAGCCGCCACTTGACCATCCCAGAATTCGTCGAAATCCGTCGGACGCTCCGCCGCGGGCTTGGCCTCCGGCGCCTGGGCGATGTCCCAGTCCGCGGATGGTTCAGCGCCCATCGTCGAAAAGGCTGCCACCATCGCGCAGAAAGCGGTCGCTGACGCTCGGAAAGTTTTACCTCGGATAACACGGAGGCCACGGATCGGATTTGAAGGACCGAAGGACGAAGGGAACACACTGCGACTCTGTCCATCAGTGCAATCCGTGTAATCCGTGGTTCCTCCGGCTCTCCCTCTTTTCATCACCCACGCATGCTTCACGCAGAGCGCCTGCAGGTCAAAGCCGCAGGGCGCTGAATGCGTTTTACCATAAACAAAACACGTCCGATGATAGCCTTCGGTTTCATCCGGCACTTCCCGGATAATCGCACCCCCCCAGATGAAGCTCGTCCGTCCCGCCCTCCGACTCGCCGCCGCGCTGGCCTCCGTGGCCGTCATGCTGGTCGTTTGGGCGTGGCTGATCGGCGGACACCACAAGCCATCCCCTGCCGCGGCGACAACCAAAGAAGTCATCGACCGCACGTTGCGGATCGATCCGGACAATCTTCCCGTCGTCCAGCGCGACGTCGATTACGGCGAAGGCCCGCGCGGCGCATGGTGGCCGAAGGGCGAGGCTCCGGTGCTGGCGGAACTCGTGGCGGAACGCAAACTGCCCCCGGTGGCCGGGCGCACCGGACCCGAGCCGCTCGTGCTCGAGGGACCCGAGGGGCCCGGAAATTACGGCGGCACATGGCACCGGTTGTCCAACTCGCTCAACGACGTGGCCATCGTGGCCAACCGCCTGTCCGGTGCCAACCTCGTGCGCTGGTCACCCATGGGTTACCCCATCCGTGCGCACTTGGCCAAAAGTTGGGAGATGTCGCCCGACGCGCGCGAGTGGACCTTCCATCTCCGGCAAGGCGTGCGTTGGAGCGACGGGCATCCGTTCACGGCCGACGACATCGTCTACTGGTGGGAGGACCAGAAGTATTTTTACGAGGACCCCCCGGGTTTCATGCGCATCGGTGGACAAACCGGCGAAGTGGTCAAAGTCGACGAGCACACGGTCAAGTTTGTCTTCCCCGAACCCTACGGCGCGTTTCTCGAGCGCCTCAACCAGAGTTCCACCGGTCCCTACGCGCCGAAGCACTACCTCGGACAATTCCATCCGGTCAAAGGGAACAAGGAGTTGATCGCCGCCGCGATGAAAGCACGCGGCACGGACTCGGCACGCTCGCTGTATTCCTCGCTCGCCGATTTCCGCAATCCGGAACACCCGCGCATGTGGCCGTGGATCTACCGCACGCACCGCGACGCCCCGCCGGAAACTTTTGTGCGCAACCCGTATTTCTGGGCCGTCGATCCGCAGGGAAACCAGCTGCCCTACGTCGACCTCCTCGTCTTCGACGTCAAAAGCCCGAAAATCATCCCCATCGCCATCGCCGCAGGCGATGTGACCATGCAGGCGCGCGGACTCACCCAGCAGGACTACACCCTGCTGATGGAGAACCGGAAGAAGAACGGCTACCAGGTTTATCACTGGTATCCGGGCCTGCGCTCAATGTGGCTCATGGCGCCGAACATCAACCGCCACGTGCCCGATGGCGACCGGGCCGCGTCCGACAAAGCCCGCCTCCTGGCCGACCGGCGCTTCCGCGAAGCGCTTTCCCTCGCCATCGACCGGCGCAAGATCATCGATTCGATCGACAACGGACAAGGCCAACCCGCCCAGTCTGAACCCGGCCCCGACTCGCCCTTTCACAGTCCGCGCCTGCGTGATGCCGCCGTGCAGCACGATCCGGCCAGGGCCAACGCACTGCTCGACGAACTTGGCTTCACCGGTCGCGACTCCGACGGCATGCGCCGGTTTCCCGGCGGACCGCGCCTCGTCTTCTATCTTGATTACACCGACTTCACCGGCGAAGGGCCCGCGCAATTCGTGATCGAAGACTGGGCACGGGTCGGCGTCCGGGCCGTGCAACGCGAGCGCTCGCGCACGCTGTTTTACGCGACCAAGGCCGCGATGCTCCACGACATCGCGGTCTGGACCGGCGAAGGCGAGTTCGCGCCCATCAACGAACCGCGCACCTTCGCGCCGGTGACCTTCGAGGCCAATTACGCCGTGGGTTATGCCAACTGGTACCAGCGGGGCGGGCTGCACGGCGACCCGCGCGCGGCCGGGTCCGTCGAACCACCCCCCGGCAGTCCGGCGCGTCGCGCCATGGAACTCCACGAGGAAGCCCTGCACGCGGCGACCGAGGCTGATCGTGTCGAGACCGTGCGACGGATGACCGATCTGGCCGCGGAGGAATTGTGGACGATCAGCATCTCCTCGCCGCCTCCGGTCCCGGTCGTGGTGAAAGACGGTTTCCGCAACGTGCCGCGCACCGCCATCTACGCGCACACCTTCGCCTCGCCGTCCAATGCGGGCATCGAGACCTTCTTTTTCGAGAGCCCGGACGATCCGCCCGCGGTGACCGCCGCGCTGAAAGCCGAATTGGAGGAGATCACCCCGCCCCGCGATTCCATCGATCCGGACACGATGGCCTCGCGCCGTGTATCCGGTATCGGCGACTTCGCTTGGACCGCCGTTCTGCTCCTCGCCGCAGCCGGCATCGTCACCGCCGGCCTGCGCCATCCCTTCGTCGGACGCCGCCTCCTCCTCATGATCCCGACCCTGCTGGTCGTTTCCGCCTGCACCTTCGCCCTCATCCAGTTGCCGCCGGGAGACCACATCGAAACGCGCCTCATGGAATTGCGCGCGGCGGGCGACAGCACGGCGGAGGCCGAGGCGCAACGTTTGCACGAAATGTTCCGCCTCGATGAACCGCTCTGGCAACGCTACGCACGCTGGCTCGGGTTGCCGTGGTTTCTCACCTTCGCTCCGGAGGATCGCGGACTGCTCCAAGGCGACATGGGGCGCTCCATGGAAACGCTGCGACCCGTCAATGAAATGGTCGGCGACCGCGTGGCGCTCACCTTCTGGGTTTCTCTCGGCACCATCCTTTTCACGTGGGCGCTCGCCCTGCCCATCGGGATCTACTCCGCGGTGCGCCAGTATTCCTTCGGCGACTACGTTTTCTCCTTCCTCGGTTTCCTCGGCATGTGCCTGCCGAATTTCCTCCTCGCCATCCTCCTCATGTATCTCAGCGCCGAATTCCTCGGCATCAATGTGACCGGACTTTTCTCGCCGGAATACGCCGCGTTGCCGGGGTGGACCTGGGGCAAAATCCTCGACCTGCTCAAGCACATCTGGGTTCCGGTGGTGGTCATCGCCTTGGGTGGCACGGCAGGCATGATCCGCGTCATGCGGGGCAACCTCCTCGACGAGTTGAAGAAACCCTACGTCACCACCGCGCGGGCCAAAGGCGTGCCGCCCTTCCGGTTGCTCATGAAATACCCGGTGCGGCTCGCGCTGAATCCTTTTGTTTCCGGCATCGGCGCCCTCTTTCCGCAACTGGTCTCCGGCGGCGCGATCGTGGCCATCGTGCTCAGCCTCCCCATGGTCGGACCCGTGCTGTTGCAAGGCCTGCTCAGCGAGGATATCTACCTCGCCGCGTCCATGCTCATGGTGCTGAGCCTGCTCGGTATTTTCGGGACCCTGGCCAGCGACCTGCTCCTGCTCTGGATCGACCCGCGCATCCGCTTCGAGGGGGAAACGAAATGAGCACCGCCGCCTCCCTCACCCAGTGGCAACTCATCCGCCGCCGGTTCGCCAAGCACCGTGCGGCGGTCGCTTCCCTCTACATTCTCGGGGCATTGTATTTCGCCGCCCTCTTTGCCGAGTTCTTTGCGCCGCACCGGGCCGCGTGGCACGACACCGGGATGATCTACGCGCCGCCGCAGGTGCCGTCCTTCAACCTGCGCGAAGGTCTCCACGGACGTGCGCTCGAGCGTGTGATCGATCCGGTCACCCTGAAAAACTCCTATTTCGAGACGGGACAGACCGTGCCCCTGCGGTTTTTCGTCCGCGGCGAGCCCTACCGCCTCTGGGGACTGATCCCGTGGGAGCGCCACTTCCTCGGGCCGGAACGCCGCTCCGACGGTTCCTCGCCGGCCTGGTATTTCCTCGGAGCAGACCGCTACGGCCGCGATGTCTTCAGCCGCCTCGTCTACGGGGCACGCGTCAGCTTGTCGATCGGCCTCGTCGCCATCGTTGTCACCTTTGTCATAGGCGTTTCGGTCGGCGGACTTTCGGGCTACGTCGGGGGCGGCACGGACAACTTCATCCAGCGTTTCATCGAGGTCATCAACTCGTTCCCCCAACTCCCGCTCTGGCTCGCCCTGGCTGCCGTGCTGCCCGGCGACTGGCCGCCGTTGCAAATTTATTTTGCCATCACCATTCTGCTCAGTCTGCTCGGCTGGACCGGTCTGGCCCGCGTGGTGCGGGGCAAACTGCTGGCCTTGCGCGAGGAGGACTACGCCGTGGCCGCGCGGTTGCTCGGGGCCGGACACGGCCGCGTCATCTTCCGTCACCTCCTGCCCGGCGTGACCAGCCACATCATCGTGTCGCTCACGCTCAGCGTGCCGGCCATGATCCTGGGCGAAACCGCCCTCAGCTTCCTCGGGCTCGGTCTGCGTCCGCCCGTGGTCAGCTGGGGTGTCATGCTGCAGGACTGTATGAACATGGACGTGGTAGGCAACTACCCTTGGATCCTTTCGCCCGTGCTGCTCATCGTCCTGACCGTGCTGGCCTTCAACTTCCTCGGCGACGGCCTACGCGACGCGGCCGACCCCTACGGCGAAAAATGAAAACCAACGGCGACATGGTCTTGTCCGTCGAAGCCCTCCGCACCGAGTTCCGCACCGATGACGGCACGGTCCGCGCGGTGGACGGCGTCTCGCTCGGACTCGCCCGCGGCCGCGTGCTGGCCCTCGTCGGTGAGAGCGGATGCGGCAAAACCGTCACCGCCTACTCGATCCTGCGCCTGATCCGTCCGCCGGGGCATCTCGCCGGCGGCTCCATCGTCCTGCGTCCGGACGGCGGGCAACCGGTCGATCTTGCGGCGCTCGGCGACGGGTCGCGCGAATTGCGGGCCATCCGCGGCAGCCGGGTGGCCATGATCTTCCAGGAACCGATGTCCGCGCTCAGCCCCGTGCACACGGTGGGCGACCAGATCGACGAGGTCCTCCTGCTCCACGCCGGTGTGGACCGCCGCGAGGCGCGCCGGCGCACCGTGGAAATGCTGCGACGGGTCGGCATCCCGTCGCCGGAAACCCGCGCCGACCAATTCCCCCACGAAATGAGCGGCGGCATGCGCCAGCGGGCGGTCATCGCCATGGCTCTTGTCTGCCGCCCCGAAGTGCTCATCGCCGACGAACCGACGACCGCGCTCGACGTCACCATCCAGGCACAGATTCTTCATCTCATCAAGGAACTGCAGGCGGAGAACGGGTGCTCGGTCCTTTTCATCACCCACGATCTCGGCGTCGTGGCCCAGATGGCCGATGAGGTTGCCGTCATGTATCTCGGACGCATCGTCGAGTCCGGGCCGGTGCGCGAGGTGCTGAAAAACCCCCGCCATCCCTACACGGCGGGCCTGCTCGCCTCGCGACCCGGGGCCTCCGCCGCACGTCATCTTCCCGTCATCGCCGGCCAGGTGCCTTCGCTCCACGCCATCCCGTCCGGTTGCCCGTTCCACCCGCGCTGCGCACACCGTTTGCCGGGACTGTGCGACGCCGGCCCTGCTCCCGCCCTGGAGGAGATCTCCCCGCGGCACCACAGCGCCTGTCTGCGCAGCAAGGAACTCACCGGCCTCCTACGCACTCCCTCCGCGTCCTCTGCGATCCCCTCTTCTGTCATTCACCCGTGAACACCACCGAACAACCGACGCCCCTTCTCCGCGTCCGCGGTTTGTGCAAGCACTTCCCCGTGCGCAGCCGAGGTTTCGTCCGTCGCGTCACCGGATGGATCCGCGCGGTGGACGAGGTCAGCTTCGATCTGGCCCGCGGTGAAACCCTCGGACTGGTCGGCGAGAGCGGCAGCGGCAAGACCACCTGCGCCCGCACCATCCTGCGCGCCCTCGCCCCGACTGCCGGCCAGGCGGTCTTCCAATCAGCGTCGGGACCTGTCGATCTCGCGTCGCTGCCCGCGAGCCGCCTCAAACCGCTGCGCCGCGAGATGCAGATGATTTTCCAAGATCCGTTCTCCTCGCTCAACCCCCGCATGACCGCAGGCCAAATCGTGGCCGAACCCCTTCTCATTCACCGTCTCGCATCCGGTTCCACCCTCGACGACCGGGTGGCCGGGATGATGTCGCGCGTCGGACTCGACCCCGCCCATCGTCACCGCTACCCGCACGCGTTCAGCGGCGGACAGCGCCAACGCATCGGCATCGCCCGCGCGCTCATCATGCGCCCTTTGCTCATCGTGGCCGACGAAGCCGTGTCCGCCCTCGACGTGTCGGTCCAGGCCCAGATCATCAACCTGCTGCGCGACCTGCAGGACGAACTCGGACTGACCGCCATCTTCGTGGCCCACGACCTCGAAGTGGTCCGCCACCTCTGCGACCGTGTCGCCGTCATGTATGCCGGACGCATCGTCGAGGAGGGCCCGGTGGAGGAAATCTTCGCCGATCCGCGCCACCACTACACCCGCGCGCTGCTTGCCGCGGCCCCTTCGGCTGACCCCGACATCCCCCTGCCCCCGCCGGTCCCGGGCGAGACCTGCGATACAGGCAACTTGCCGGCAGGCTGTGCTTTTCATCCTCGATGTCCGGACTGCTTCGCTCCCTGCCGGACGATCCGTCCGGAGCTGACCAAAGCCGCGCCCGAACGACGTTTGGCCTGCCATTTGGCCTCCGCTGCTATACGGTAAAGTCGCACGACTTTACTGAATAGTCCGGCACCCCCTACCGGCCGGGAGCTTTATGTTTAAAAGTGAGGCATGAAGTTTCATTCCTCCGTCCGCCCGTCGGGCTTCACCCTGATCGAACTGCTCGTGGTCATCGCCATCCTGGCCGTGCTCGCCGCGCTGGCCTTCCCGTCGTTCTCGCGCATGCTGGGCCAGGGATCCGCGGCCAAAGTCACCTCCGGTCTGCGTCAGGCCGGTGCAGCGCTTTCCAACTACATCGGCGACAATGGCATGAAAATGCCGGCCACCGGCACAACCAGCGGGGGCGATCCGATTTCCTACGGACTCCAGCCGTCGACCCATCCTTGGTTCCGCATCATATCACCCAACCACAAGGGCTCGGGCGCCTACAACGACCCCGGCACGCGCCTCTCCGCGCACCTTGCGCGCTACTGCGGCGTGACCGGAGAGCCGAATACGGAGAGCAAATTGGAATTCCTCACCGATCCCCTCTGGGCGGCGGAGGTGAAAAAGAACGGTGGACCGACCGACGCTTATTGGATGCAACCGCCCTTTGTGCTCCGACCGCAGATCCACCGGAGTTCCTACCCGCAAATGGCCGCGGACCTTTATCCTTTCGGACGCGACGGGCAGCAAAGCTCCTCGCTCAAACCCGCCGACACCTACACCAAGATCGCTTCGTCCCTCCCGGCCAGCCGCACTTGGGCCATCATCCAATCGGACCGGGAATTGATCAAAGATTCCGGCGGTATGTTGACCAGCGGCATGGTTGGCGAAAAAGCCCCGGCCAAGCCGGTCCTCGGAGGCCACCGTATCGCCCTGATGTTCGATTGGAGCGTGCAACGCATCCCGGTCGGCACCGATCTCCGGCGCCCGTATCCCCGGAATTGAAAAACCGGCCCTTTCGCGACAGTGATTCCGCTTTAGGGGAAAGTGGCCCTTCTTTTGCGCCCCTTCGGATTGCCGTGGATGCTGGGAAAGCCATGTCAGTGAACCAACTTGAATCCCCGCCGCTGCCGGACGCCGGGCGCGCCGCGGATCCGGCGTCCAAGTTCCGCGAGGTGAGCATACCCAGCCTCGAGGAAATTCCTCTCCACGTCAGAAATGTCGCGGCCCTGCGCGGGCTGGGATTCACTTTCCGCCAGATCGGACGGACCTACGGCGTGACCCCGCAGGCGGCGTCGATCATGCTGGCCCGACAGCGCGCGCTGCTGAAAGTCGAGGGTCGTCGCCCCGAGTTGGCCGGACTCTCGCCGCGCGCCGTCAACTGCCTCGGCCGTCTCGGCATCCATCATCGCGCCGGGGCCCGGGCTATTCCGGATCTCGCGGCACGCTTGCAAAACCAGCGCAATTGCGGACAAAAAACGATCCGCGAAATCCTCGACTGGGCCGCGGGCTGAGGATTCCGCTCGAAGGCCCGCCGGCCGGAATCAAACCAACAGACACCCCTGCACACCGGGGCCGTGCACGCCTTGGATGAGGATACCCTCGACATCGGCGGTTTTCGAGGGACCGGTGACCCAGATGATGTTCGGGTCGTCGGGCATGGCCGCGAGGGCGTCGGCCACGGAGCGGTGGATGGTGTCCTTGCGCACCACGGCGATGTGGGTCCACGGGGCAAGGGCGGCCAAACGGTCGGGGGTGGATTCGTCGGTCAGAATGATGGTGCCGGTTTCGGCGATGGCGCCGTGGGCCAATGTGAGGGCGGCATCGATTTCGTCAACCCGCCCGCGGGTGTAATCGTGCGTGAGCTGGACGATCTCCGAAAACTTCGCGTCGAGCGCGGCGAGTGCTTCCGGCAGGTAGACCAGTTTGGCCTGCTGTTCGTAGAGCCAGGACAGGCAACCACCGGGAGTATCGAAACAAAGCGTGCCGGCCGCCTTGGCCCGCTTTTTGAAAAGCGCAACGTTGTCGGCCTCGCCGGCCAACCACTGCGGATCGGCCACACCGTGCGGGACGGACGGGCGGGCTTCCCTCTCGGGCAGCGGAGCGAGGGCGGACTTGATGCCGGCGAAAACTTTTTCGCGCGCGCTCACTTGCCGTTGCCCCCGTTGCGCCCGTGGCGCGATTTCATCCACGTGCGGAATTTGCCGCCGCGCCACTTCGGCAGCGTGCGTGTCTTGAGCCACGACCCGAGATAGGGCACCGGCATTGTGTCGAGCGGCAGGTAGTCTTTGGCCACGCCGAAAGTCATGGCCGAGCGCCAGATGAGCGGATGACTCCCGAGCAGCGCGAAACCGGCCATGGGCGGCGTGCCGGGCGAAGGGACGTGCTCCTCGTGCGCGCGGTGACGCAAACGCAGGAGGAGATCCGGAATGGGAATGTCGACCGGGCAGACTTCGTTGCACGCGCCGCAGAGACTCGAGGCTTTGGGCAAATCGGCCAGTTCTTTGAATTTGTCGCCGGCCAGCAGCGGCGAGAGCACGGCACCGACCGGACCGGGATAGACACTGCGGTAAGCGTGGCCGGAGGCTTGGCGGTAAACGGGGCAGACGTTGAGGCACGCGCCGCAGCGGATGCAGCGGAGGATTTCTTTGCAATCCGAGGCCAGCACTTCGGTGCGGCGGTTGTCGACGAAGACCACGTGCATTTGCTCCGGACCCGACGGACGGTCGTGGCGGCGCGGGCCGTTGATGAATTCGGTGTAGACGGTGAGCTGCTGCCCGGTGGCGGAACGTCCGAGCAAATTGAGCAGCACACCGAGGTCGGCGTCGGAAGGCACGACCTTCTCGATGCCGACCAGCGCGATGTGCACTTTGGCCGGGGCCAGACAAAAGCGTGAGTTGCCTTCGTTGGTCACGAGCACGAGGCGGCCGGTGTCGGCGGTGACGAAGTTGGCCCCGGTGATCCCCGCCCCCGCTTCGAGGTATTTTCCGCGCATGAATTTCCGCGCGCGGCGGGTGATGGTTTCCGGATCGTCGTTGTAATCCCCCAACCCCTCGCGCTCGAAACTGCGGGCGATGTCGCCGCGGGTTTTGTGGATGATCGGCCGGACGATATGACTCGGATGGTCGCCGTCGATCTGCACGATGTATTCGCCGAGGTCGCTCTCGACGGACTCGATACCGTGGTTGGCCAGGTAGTCGTTGAGGTGGATTTCCTCGGTGACCATGCTCTTCGATTTGACCACTTTGGTGATGCCGGCCGATTGCAGGATTTCCGTGACCGTCCGGCAGGCGTCATCGGCGGTGACCGCGTAGTGCACTTTGGCCCCGCGGCCGGTCAGGCTTTCCTCGGCTTGCGCCAGGTAGGTGTCCAGATGCTCGAGAGTGTGCTGACGGATCGATCCGGCCAACTTGCGCAGCGCGTCGGAATCGGTGAAATCGTCACCGAGCAGCTGGTAGCGTTTCTCCGTGGTCGTCGCCGTGCTTTGGTGCACGGCTTTTTGCACGGTCGGCGGAAGTTCCGCCACGTAGGTGTCAATGGGTTGCTTGGCCATGGCGATGATGCAGGGCATCGCGCAGGATTTGCGCGAAGTGGAGGGTTTTGATCGGACGGTGCTCGCGTTCGGCGAGGCCGGAAAGATGCATGAGGCAGCTCATGTCGCCGGACACGAGATAGTCGGGGTCGACGGCTTCGACATGTTCGAGCTTCAGGTCGCCCATGGCGGTGGAGACATTGGGGAAACTGACGGAAAACGTGCCGCCGAACCCGCAACATTGTTCGGCTTCGCCGAAAGGCAGGATGCACAGGCCTTTGATCGACTCGAGCAATTGCATGACGGCGGGGCCGCTCGCCGTGCCGCGGGTGTGGCAGGCGCGGTGGAAAGCGATGCGTGCGCGGAATTCCCCCGGCCACTCTTTGATGCCGAGACCGTTGACCAGAAAGTCGCCGAGTTCCCAGGTGCGTCCGCCGACTTGCTCGATGGCGGCGCGATCCTTCTCGCCCTCGAATTCGAGGGTCGCACCATGGAACATCATGGCCGCGCAGGATCCCGAGGGCACGATGATCGGCTCGGCGCCGGCGAAAACTTTCGCCGTGTGACGCATGACGGTGCGGGCGGCGGGCCATTGGCCGCAGTTGAAGGCGGGCTGACCGCAACAGGTCTGGCCTTCGGGAAAAGTCACCTCGCAGCCGGCGTGCTCCAGCACTTCGACGGTCGCCCGGGCCACATCGTCATAAAACGCATCGCACAGGCACGTGGCCATGAGTTGGACGCGTTTGCTCTTCGGTCTGGCGGCGAGATTGATCATTGGTCGGAACAAAGTCTTTCGAAACGCGCGGCCTTGGCATCCCACGATGCAGGGTCGCGGGGCGTGAATTCGCCGATCTCGAAGGAAGCGCGGATGAGCTCGCGGCCTTCGCCGAGCGAACCCAGATCGCCGCAGGCGATCATTTGCGCGACCACATTGCCCAGGGCGGTCGCCTCGGACGGTCCGGCCAGCACGCGCAGGCCGGAGGCATCGGCCGTCATCTGGTTGAGCAACGCGTTGCGCGAACCGCCCCCGACGACGTGCAGCGTGTCGGGGAAGTCCGGCATCCATTCCTTCATGCGACGCAGGAGGACGCGGTATTTGAGGGCGAGGCTTTCGAAAATGACGCGCGTCAGGCCGGCGCGACCCGACGGGACGGCCTGACCGGTTTTTTCCAACCAGGCCGAAAGCGCGGCCGGCATGTCGCAGGGACGGGAAAACTCCGGCGCGTCGGGATCGACAAAGGAATCGGTCATCGTGCCGGCCGCTTTGTTGACGATGGATTCGTATTCCAGCTTCTCGCCGTCGCGCTCCCAGTTGCGTTTGCATTCCTGCAGGAGCCACATGCCGGCGACGTTCTTGAGAAAACGTGTCGTGCCGGCGAGCCCCTGCTCGTTGGAAAATTGCGCCGCGGCCGTGGCATCGGTGACCAGTGGCCCGTCGAGCTCGCGCCCGAGCAACGACCAGGTTCCGGAGCTGAGGAAGAGCGGGTTTTTCTCGATGGAAGGGACACCGGCCACGGCGGATGCGGTGTCGTGGCTGCCGCAGAGGACGACTTTGATTTTCGACGCGGCGCCGTCTTCGCCGCGCAGCGCGCCGGCGATCGTGCAGGGTTCGCTGACCGGCGCGAGGATGGCGCGCGGAATACCGAGTTTGTCGGCCAACGCGAGGTCCCATTCGGCCTTGCCCGCCTGGAGCAGACCCGAAGTGCTCGCGATAGTCCGCTCGACGCGCGCCTCGCCGCCGAGCCAGTAAGTGAGCAGATCGGGGACGAAGGCGATGCGGGCCGCGGCAGCCATCGCCCCCGGACTTTGCCGAGTCTCAGCGAAAAGCTGATAAATCGTATTGAAGAACATCGGCTGGATGCCGGTGAGCGCGTAGAGGTCGGACGGAGGAACGATGGCGGAAACGGCCTCCATCATCCCGTCCGTGCGCGCGTCGCGATACATGTAGGGCAGCCCGAGAAGACGTCCCCGTGCGTCGAGCAATCCGTAGTCGACGCCCCAAGCGTCGACCGAAACGGAAACCACCGCATCGCCGTGTTCGGCAACCGCCTTGGCGATACCCTTGCGGATGTCGGCGTGGATCCGCGCCAAATCCCAGTGCCATCCGTCGGGAAACTGCAGGCCGCCCGTGGGAAAGCGGGCCATCTCCTCGAGCACGAGCTTGTGGCCGTCGTGGATGCCGGCCATGACGCGACCGCTGTCCGCCCCGAGATCGACCGCGAGGTAAACGCGTTTGCTCATCAATCTTCTCCTTTCGCGGGCTCGATGCGAAGTCCCTGCGAGGCGAGAGCAGCAGCCAAGTGCGCGGGCGGCGCGGCCTCGGCGATCCAAATATCGATATCCGCGCCACCGGCGAAGAAGTAGCTGGAAGTCACCCCGCACTTCGAGCTGTCGGCGAGGAGGAACACCTGCGCGGCGCGCTCGACCACGGAGTGCTTCAGCTGGGCTTGTCCCTCGGTCGCATCGCTGAAGCCGCGGTCGAGATCAATGCCTCGACAGGAAAGAAAAGCCGCGTCGAGATGGTAAATCTCCAGTGTTTTTTCCGCCGCCCAACCGGTGCAGGACAGCGAGCTGGGGTGCATGGTTCCGCCGAGCAAAACGCAGGACACATCGCGTTTCTCGGAGAGGGCCAAGGCATTCTCGATGCTGTTGGTCACCACGGTCAGCGGGATATCCGGCATGACGCGGACCAGTTCGAGCACCGTCGTGCTGGCGTCGAAATAAACGGTCTGTCCCGCGCGGAGCCGACGGGCCGCGGCGCGGGCAATGGCCTGTTTCTCGGCCGCGTGCTGCAGGGCGCGCTCGCCGGCCGGGTATTCGCGACGATCGGTTTCGAGGCGGACGGCGCCGCCATGCGCGCGCAGCAGCATCCCCTCGCTCTCGAGTTTCTCGAAGTCGCGCCGGATGGTCTCCTCCGCCACACCGGCCCGCTCCGCGACCTCCGAAGTGCGGAGGCTGCCTCGTTCGTTCAGTTCATCCAGCAACCAGCGGTGGCGATCAATAGCGAGCATGGGCAGAAGTTGGGAAAATGTGTGTTTTGCACCGACTTCTGTCAACTTAAGAAGTTTCTGCTTGCCAATTTTGGTTCCATACCGACATTTTCCCACAATTCATGGCATCTCCCAACACCCTCACGCACGTTACCAGGCACTGGAAACCGGAAGAAGCCGACACGCTTTCCGGGGTGGACGAATTGGTCTACCGCTCGAACTGCCTCGGGCGCGACCAACGCATTACCAACACGGGCGGCGGGAACACCTCGGCAAAAATCACCGAAACCGATCCGGTCACGGGCGACAAAGTCGAGGTCCTCTGGGTCAAGGGATCGGGCGGCGACCTGCGCACCTCGAAGCGGGAAAACTTTTCCTCGCTCTACCAAGACAAACTGACCGGCCTGCAGAAAACTTACGGCGCGCGCGCGGACAAAGGTCTCAAGTCGCCGGCCGAGGACGAGATGGTCGCGATGTATGCGCACTGCACTTTCAACCTGAATCCGCGCCCGTCCTCGATCGACACGCCGCTGCACAGCTTCATCCCCCACCCGCACGTTGATCACACACATCCCAATGCCGCGATTGCCGTGGCCGCGTGCGCGCACAGCAAGGAAGCGACGCGCGAGATTTATGGCGACGAAGTCGTGCACCTGCCGTGGATGCGTCCGGGATTCGAACTCGGACTCGCCATGGAGAAGGCTTGCGCGGATAACCCCGAAGCCATCGGCTTCATCATGGGTCAGCACGGCCTGATCAACTGGGCCAAGACCGGGCGCGAATGCTACGAACGCTCGCTGCAACTCATCGACCGCGCCGCCGCCGCCATCGAGGAGCGTATTGCCGGCAAAGGAGGCGAAGAGAAAATTTTCGGCGGACAGCGACACGCGGCCCTTCCCGCGGAAACCCGGGCCAAGGTTTGGTGCCGTCTGCTTCCCTGGCTGCGCGGACAGGTCAGCCGCTCGCGGCGTTTCGTTGCCACCGTGCAAGACGACGGGAAAATCCTCCGCTTTGTCGATTCGCAGGATGCCCCGCGCTTGGCCGGACTCGGCACCAGTTGTCCGGATCACTTCCTCCGCACGAAGATCAAACCCCTCTACGTCGCCCTCGATACGGTGCCGGCCGGATTGGACGACGCGCAACTGGATGCCTTCGTCGGCCAACTCAAGGAAAAGCTCAGCGCCGGACTCGATGCCTATCGCGCGGACTACGCCAAATACTACGAGGCCTGCAAACGCCCCGATTCCCCCGCCATGCGCGATCCGAACCCGACCGTCGTGCTCATCCCCGGGCTCGGCATGGTCGCCTTCGGCAAAGACAAATCCGAATCGCGCGTCACCGCCGAATTCTACAACTGCGCCGTCGAAGTGATGCGCGGGGCCGAAGCACTCGGCGGTTACATTTCCCTTCCGCAGCAGGAAGCTTTCGACATCGAATACTGGGCGCTGGAAGAGGCGAAGCTCCGCCGCATGCCGCCCGAAAAGGAGATGGCCGGGCGCGTGGTCATCGTCATCGGAGCGGGCAGCGGGATCGGACGTGAAACCGCATTGCGGCTCGTCCGCGAGGGCGCACAGATCGTCTGCGCCGACTTGAATCTCGAAGCTGCGCAGAAAACAGCCGACGAAATCCTCGTCAAGAGCGGTCTCGGAATCGGGGTGGCCGGCACGGGCATCTCCGGATGCGGACCGGCCATCGCCGCGCAGGTGGACATCACCAAGCGCGAGAGCATCCGCGAAATGTTCGACCGCGTCATCCTCGCCTACGGCGGATTCGACGCCATCGCGGTGACGGCGGGCATCTTTGTCCCCAGCGACACGACCGGGCACATCCCGGACGACAAATGGGCACTGACCTACGCGATCAATGTCACGGGCAGCTATCTGGTGGCCGACGAGGCGGCGGCAATTTTCCGCGAGCAAGCGCTCCGCGGCGCGATCGTCCTGACGACCAGCGCCAATGCGGCCGTGGCGAAAAAAGGAAGTCTCGCTTATGACACCTCGAAAGCCGCGGCCAACCACCTTGTGCGCGAACTGGCCGTCGAGCTTTCCCCGCTGGTGCGGGTCAATGGCGTGGCCCCGGCCACCGTGGTGCAAGGCAGCGCCATGTTCCCGCGCGACCGCGTCATCGGGTCACTGGCCAAATACGACATCGCTTACTCCGACAAAGAGAGCGACGAGGTCCTGACGGCGAAACTGGCGCAATTCTACGCCGACCGCACGCTGACCAAAGCGCCGATCACGCCGGCCGACCAAGCCGAAGCCTATTTCCTTCTCCTCTCCGACCGTCTTGCCAAAACCACCGGACAAATCGTCACGGTCGACGGGGGCCTGGTCGAGGCATTCCTGCGCTAATGAGCACTTTCCACCACCAATCCACCACCATGCACCATCAAACCGCACACTTGCCGGTCTCCGCAACAGACTCGCCTTCCAACCACCTCGATGCCGTGCCGCAACGGGTCCGCGAGATCGCCATGCTGCGCGGGCTCGGATACTCGTTCCGGCAGATTGCCCAGGAATTCAGCGTTACCCCGCAGGCTATCTCGCTCATGCTGTCCCGCCACCGGAAGACGCTGAAATCACTGCGCGGAGCTTTCGAGTTGAACAATCTCTCGGCCCGCGCCGTCAACGCCCTCGGGCGCCACGGCATCCGCACCCGCGAGGAAGCGCGCCGCCAGAACGTGCTCGAGATGCTCAAGAATGAAAGGAACTGCGGACGGAAAACGCTCGGCGAAATCGAGCAGTGGCTGGACGGCGGCAACGGACAATCCTAAGGATCGGTTATGCCCTCCCCCTACGAAATAGCGCGCGAGGCCTACGCCGCGCTCGGCGTGGATGCCGAAAAAGCCCTCGAAGTCCTCGCCCGACACCCGGTTTCCGTCCATTGCTGGCAGGGCGACGATGTCGGCGGTTTCGAGTCCGCCTCGGCCGGCGATCCGGGCGGCGGGTTGGCCGTCACGGGAAACCATCCCGGCCGCGCCCGCACTCCGGAGGAATTGCGCGCCGACCTCGAGAAAGTTTTTTCCCTCGTTCCCGGCAAGCACCGGCTCAATCTCCACGCCTTCTATCTCGAAGCGGGGGGCGGCAAAGTGGACCGCGACGCCATCGAGACCAAACATTTTCAAAATTGGATCGAATGGGCCGAGTCGCGGGGTATCGGCATGGACTTCAACCCGACCTGCTTCGCCCACCCCAAAGCCGCTGATGGCTTCACCCTTGCCCACCGCGACCGGGGCATCCGCGAGTTCTGGATCGAACATGCCATACGCTGCCGGAAGATCGGCGCCGATATCGGCCGCGCCCTCGGTTCGACCTGCGTGGTCAACGTGTGGATCCCCGACGGC
>CAZEYV010000161.1:0-2603 GCA_964516705.1 uncultured Chthoniobacter sp. | reverse complement strand
ACGCAGATCACAGTGTCTCGACATCCCAATTTGCCGACTTGCGATTGGCGCCGACGACCCCCTCGAATTTGTCCGCGTCTGTCTTGTTGCCGTCACTCTTGCCCCAAATCCGGGCGGCTTCGCGCACCGCGTCGGCGCACGTTCCGTGGCCGGTGTCGGCATCGGCCAAACGGTCGAGGAGTTTGGTGAACGATTCGCTCTCGCGTTTCCGGTCCGCGAGCTTGCGGTAAACGGTCACATCCACGGCGATGGTCTTGGTAGACATGTATGTAGAATTACATGTAGATACTATTTGTCAAGGCTGGGCTTGATCTAGCGGCGGCGTCCCCGCCGCCGGTCGTGGTCGATAACGGCCGTCGCCGGAACCGAGTCTGCGAGATGGCCCGAAGCCGAACGCGACGCCACATCAGGCAGTGGTTTGGATTGGCTTCGCCGCCGGGGACGGCGGCGCTACAGTTTGGTGTGGCTCGGTTGAAGAGACTGGATGAGGTCTATTCGGACCATCCGGTTTATTTTGTCACGGCCTGCGCGCATGATAGACGCAGGATGCTGGATCGGAACTCAGTGTTGGAGGCAGTCATGGAATTCGGCGAGCGCGGTCCCGAAGTAGGGGCATGGCTGGGTAGCTTCGTGCTGATGCCCGATCATTTGCATGCGTTTGTCGCGCTGGATGCGGAGCGGTGTCGGTTATCGGGTTGGGTGAGCGGGTTGAAGGCGGTGGTTGCGCGGGTTCTCAAGAGCGAAGGGCTGGAGGGACCTTATTGGCAGAAGGGATTTTTTGATCACGTGCTGCGGGGCAGCGAGTCGGCCTCGGAGAAGTGGGCGTACGTGCGGAACAATCCGGTGCGGGCGGAGTTGGTGAAGATGGCGGAGGATTGGCCCTACTGGGGCCAAGTGCATTTGTTGCGGTCGGATGAGGTTTGAATGTCTCGGATCGGGAATGTAGCGGCGGGTTTGCCTGGCGGCTGTCTCGAAGACTCGGCTCCGCCGCCGGTTGTTGTCGATAACGGCCGTTGCCGGGGACGGCGCTGCTACAGGGGTTGCAGATGTAGCGGCGGCGTCCCCGTCGCCGGTTGTTGCGTTCGATTCGTCGCCGGGGACGGCGACGCTACATAAGGCAGATAAGGCAGGCATAAAAAAACCGGGGCGACCTTGCGGTCGCCCCGGGTGATTGTTTCAGGATGTCGGTCGGACTTAGTAGTCCATGCCGCCCATACCGCCCATGCCGCCTCCGGGCATCGCCGGGGCTTTTTCCTTCTCGGGGATCTCGGTGACGAGAGCCTCGGTGGTGAGGAGCAGGCCGCTGATGGACGAGGCGTTTTGCAAGGCGCTGCGGGTGACCTTGGTCGGGTCGACCACGCCGGCTTTGACCAGGTCTTCATACGCGCCGGTGGCGACGTTGTAGCCTTCGTTGCCTTTGCCCTTCTTGACTTCCTGCACGATGAGGGCGCCTTCCAGACCCGCGTTGTCGGCGAGCTGACGGAGCGGCGCTTCGACCGCGCGGTTCACGATCTGGGCGCCGATGGCTTCGTCACCCTCGAGCTTGAGGTTGGCGAGGACTTTCTGCGCACGGATGAGGGCGACGCCGCCGCCGGGGACGATGCCTTCCTCGACCGCCGCACGGGTGGCGTGGAGGGCGTCTTCGACGCGGGCTTTCTTTTCCTTCATCTCGGTCTCGGTCGCGGCGCCGACATTGATGACGGCAACACCGCCGGCCAACTTGGCGAGGCGCTCCTGGAGCTTCTCGCGGTCGTAGTCGGAGGTGGTCTCCTCGATCTGACGGCGGATCTGGGCAACGCGGCCCTGGATGTCTTTGCTCTTGCCTTCACCTTCGACGATCGTGGTGGCTTCTTTTTCCACGACGATGCGTTTGGCTTTGCCGAGGTCATCGAGCGAGATGCTCTCGAGCTTGATGCCGAGATCCTCGGTGATGCAACGGCCGCCGGTGAGGACAGCGATGTCTTCGAGCATGGCTTTGCGGCGGTCGCCGAAGCCGGGGGCTTTGACGGCGCAGACCTGCAGGGTGCCACGGAGTTTGTTGACCACGAGGGTGGCGAGGGCTTCGCCTTCCACGTCCTCGGCAATGATGAGGAGCGGACGGCCGCCTTTTGCCACTTTCTCGAGCAGCGGAAGGAGATCCTTCAGGCTGCTGATTTTTTTCTCGTGGATGAGGATGTAGGCATTCTCGAGGATGGCTTCCATCGCTTCCGCGTTGGTCGCGAAATAGGGCGAGAGATAGCCTTTGTCGAACTGCATACCTTCGACGACGTCGAGGGTGGTTTCAATCGACTTGGCTTCTTCAACCGTGATCGTGCCGTCCTTGCCAACTTTGTCCATCGCATCGGCAATGATCTGACCGACGGTGGTGTCCCAGTTCGCCGAGACGGTCGCAACCTGCGCGATTTCCGAGCTGTCTTTGACCTTCTTGCTGATACGCGCCAGCTCGGCGACGACCGCTTCAACGGCCTTTTGGATGCCGCGCTGAATCGATGTCGGATTGGCACCGGCGGTCACATTTTTGAGGCCTTCGCGGTAGATCGATTCCGCGAGGACGGTGGCCGTGGTGGTACCGTCACCGGCGATGTCGCTGGTTTTGCTGGCGA
>CAZEYV010000160.1:0-3903 GCA_964516705.1 uncultured Chthoniobacter sp. | reverse complement strand
TTGGCCACCTCGTCCTGCAGGCGCTTCTTCTCCGCCTCCACGTCGATTTCCAATTCGAGATAAACCTCGCCGAGCGGCGTCAGCACGTGCGGCATCTTGCCTTCCGGACCCTCCGCGCCAACCAGTTTCACCCCGGATGCCCGCGCCAGGGTGCGAAACACCGACAAATCCATCCCGGCGAAATCCGGATGTCCGGCCAGATGCACCACGCATTCCGCGTTGGACGGCACTTTGAACTCCGCCCGCAGTGCACGCACCTCGCGCACCGCGTCATAAACCGCCTGCACCGCATTGGCCGCACGGGCTTTTTCTTCCGCCGGCATGGCGGGCAACGCGTCCTCCGCCGGCGGCGCGGCGAAGAGAATCAACTTCGCCCTCCCCGCGCCTTGCGCATACCCGAGACGTTCCCACAATTCCTCCGTGATGTGCGGCATGAAGGGATGGAGCAGCCGCAGATACCCGCTGAGAACGTGATCCATCACCGCGCGCACCGCATCGGCCGACTCGCCGCCCAAGGCCAGCTCGGCCTTGCTCGCCTCGACATACCAGTCGCAATAGGAATTCCAGAAAAAGTCATACAACACGGCCGCCGCCTCGTGGAAATGGAAGTCACCCAGAGCCCGGCGGTATCCCGCATGCATGGCGTCGAAAGCGACCAGCACGGCGACCGAGTAAGGTGAAAGCTTGTGCTCCGAAAGCGGCTTCGCCACGGCGGAACTTCCCTGCATCTCACGGAAGCGCGCCGCGTTCCACAACTTGTTGGCGAAGTTGCGACCCTCTTTGATCTGGTTCTCGTCGAACCGCACGTCCTGCCCGTGCGGCGCGATGCGCATCAGGCCGAACCGCAGCCCGTCCGCCCCGTATTTGGCCATCAGGTCGAGCGGATCGGGCGAGTTGCCCAGACTCTTGGACATCTTCCGTCCTTTGAGGTCGCGGATAATGCTGGTGAAAAAGACATTGCGGAACGGCACTTCGCCGGTGAACTCCAGCCCGGCCATGATCATCCGCGCGACCCAGAAAAATATGATGTCCGGCCCGGTGACCAAATCGTTCGTCGGATAAAACTTCTTCCGCGTGGCCTCGTCCATCGTGGCAAAGGGCCAGAGCCACGAACTGAACCACGTGTCGAGCACGTCGTCGTCCTGACGCCAGTTCTCCGCGTCGGGCGGCGCTTCGAGGCCGACGTGCATGACCGACGGATCGTCGAGGCGATACCAGACCGGAACACGATGCCCCCACCAGAGCTGACGGCTGATGCACCAGTCCTGGATGTTGGTCATCCAATGCTCGTAAATTTTCGCCCAGCGCTCCGGCACAAAGCGGATTTTCCCCGAGGTCACCGACTCCAAGGCCGCCGGCACCCGCGGATATTTGAGGAACCATTGTTCGCTCAGCCGCGGCTCGATCGGCACATCGGCCCTCTCGCTGTAGCCGACGCTGTTCGCGTAATCCTCGACCCGCACGAGCAGCCCCATCTCCTCCAACTTCTGCACCGCCGCCTCGCGCGCGGCGAAGCGCTCCATCCCGGCGAACTCCGGCCCCGCCAACTCGTTGAGCGTGCCGTCCGGATTCATGATATCGATCACCTCCAATCCGTGGCGCTGGCCGATCTCGAAGTCCGCCTTGTCGTGCGCCGGGGTCACCTTGAGCACGCCCGTGCCGAAGGTCATGTCGATGTGCGTGTCGCCGATGATCGGGATCTCCGCGCGGGGAAACGGACGCACCGCATGCTTTCCGACGAACCGCGCGAAACGCGGATCATCCGGATGCACCGCCACCGCCGTGTCGCCCATCAGGGTCTCCGGACGCGTCGTGGCAATTTCCAGAAACGTCCCGGGCTCCTCCGCCACCTCGTAGCGCATCACGTAGAGCTTGCCCTTGGCCGGCTTCATGATCACTTCCTCGTCGCTCAGCGCCGTTTGCGACACCGGACACCAATTGACCATGCGCTTGCCGCGGTAGATCAGTCCCTGCGCGTGCAGTTTGACGAACACCTCTTGCACCTGACGCGAGTAATCCTCGTCCATGGTGAACCGCTCACGGTCCCAGTCGCAGGAACAACCGAGCCGCTTGAGCTGCTTGATGATGATGCCGCCGTGTTTTTCTTTCCACGTCCAGACGCGCTGGAGGAATTCTTCCCGCCCCAGATCGCGGCGCGTTTTGCCCTCCTCCTTGCGAAGTTGCCGCTCGACCACGGTCTGCGTGGCGATGCCCGCGTGATCGGTGCCCGGCAACCAGAGGACCTCGTGCCCCGTCTGCCGCGCGCGGCGGGCCAGGATATCTTGCAGCGTGTTGTTGAGCACGTGGCCCAGGGTGAGCACGCCGGTGACATTGGGCGGCGGGATAACGATGGAAAAGGCCGGCTTGGACGAAGACGGATCCGCCGCGAAACAACCTTCCTTGATCCACTCCCCATACCACCGTTCCTCCACGGCACCGGGCTCGTAAGCTTTGGAAATCTCGGACATCGGACCGGCGATCATTCCGGATTTCGCCCCGCCCTGCAAACTCAGAACCCGCGCAAAAGCATCGCGGCAAAAGCGAGCAAGGCCGCGACCGCCGCCGCCCACCAAGCCCACGCGATCCCCTCCGGCTTGACCTCCGGCCCGAACTCCTTTTGCACAAATTCCCCGTAGTCAAAATCCTCGTCCGGCAAATCCAGGCCGTCGACCGACTCCTCCCGCCATCCCGACCGCTCGTCCGCCCCGCATTCCGGGCAAGCCAAGGCCCCCCGCGGCACCTCCTCCCCGCAAACCGGACAATTCTCGGGCCCCCTCATCCCTTTATCCCCGCGGTTTCATTCCTTCCCCAGCAGCGTCGCGAGCACGCCCAGCGTGTCCGACAAATCCTCAAATAAAAAATCCGGCCCGTGGGCCGCCAACTCGTCTTTCCCGCAACTCCCCGTGGCAATGGCCACCGCGACAAACCCCGCCGCCCGCGCACAGTCGATGTCCCGCGGCGTGTCGCCCAGCACGAAGACATCCTCCGGCTCGAAACTGATCCCGTGGCGCTCCACCGCGCGCGAGTGCGCCACCGGACCCAACTTGTTGCGATCGACGTGGTCGTCGGCGAACGCCCCGAATTCGAAAAAATCCCACACCCCGTAATGCGACAGCTTCAACTCCGCCCCCTTCTCGATATTTCCGGTGAGCAATCCGAGCACGCAGTCCTCGCGCCCGTGCAGCGCCTCGAGCAATTCGAAGATCCCCGGCAACACCTTCCCCTCGCGCCGCGGCAATTCCAGCGCCAGATGATGCACATAGCCGTCGAAAAGATCCGCGATGTTCTCCGCGGTCGGCGGAATGTTGTGCGGGGCGAACATCTGCCGCGCGATGGCCCCGTCGGTCGAGCCGGCGAAGGAAATCGAAGACAAGTCGTCGTCCACCCCGAAGCGCTCCTTGAACGCCGCCCGCAACGCATGCTCCCCTGCACGCCCCGTAAGGAGCAGCGTCCCGTCGATGTCGAAAAGCAGAAGTTTCTTGCCCGCCATGCCCCCACCTTAGGCACGGCGGCCGTGGAGGGCGAGCAGCCTGTCCGCCGCGTGCGGATCCCCGCGCGCCGCGCTCCGGGGTTACCCAATCACTCCACCGGCACCAACGACACCTCCGACACACTCCCGTCGCCGAGAACCGTCAGCCCCGACAACTTCCGCTCCCCCTCCGCGCCTCCGCGCAGATTCAGCACCATCAATCCGTCCGGCGTGATCGCAGCCAGACCTCCGCCCAGGGCCAGACCCTCCGCCTTCTGCACGCGCTCCCCGGATCCGACGCTCAAGGTTTTCACCACATCCTCCCCGGCAATGACCATCCTCTCCTCGCCGGGCGACCCGTCGGCCAGCGCGCGCCGGGCGGTGTAGGTGCCGTTGAAATCCTTCACCTTGAATTGCGCACCGGTCACCTCCGC
>CAZEYV010000159.1:0-36686 GCA_964516705.1 uncultured Chthoniobacter sp. | reverse complement strand
TTTGCATTGGGGGGCGCCTGCAAGATGTAGCGCCGCCGTCCCCGGCGGCGAATCCAAACCAACAACCGGCGCCAGGGACGGCGCCGCTACATCCTATCTCCGGAACACCGCCTCGATTTGTCCGTGCGGCTCGTCCGTCGCGGTGAAGACCACGTTCGGATTGTCCAATCCGAACGGCTGAAGATTGATCAGATTGCAATGCTTGTTGGGCAGCGCGAGCGAGACTTCGTCGATTTCCGGCACTGCAGCAAAAGCCGCTTCGGCCATTTCGGCCATGGTTGTTTGCACCGACGGACTGAAGTTCTCGCAGAATGGACGCAGCATCGCGTTGCGGATCTTTTCATTCGCTGCAGAGAAACTCGCCGGGTGCTTCGTCCAACGCCAACCCGCCGTGACTGAGCTGGCAAAAATGCGATCACTGGTCTCCGGCAAGGTGGTGAACTCGCAGCGCGGATAATCCGAAAATCCGCTTTCCGTCGATTTGAGGATCAGCCAATCGGTCACTCCGGAAGTTAATTGCTCGTCCTTCGCCGTCACCACCGCCTTGACCCAAGGCACCGGCGAACCCGGCGCGGTGAAGCTGTGATTGTGGTCGCCGATCCGCTCCCAAACGCGCTCGCGGATCTCGACATGGGCGCGCTCGACCTGCGCGTAGCGTCCGACGAAATGATGGCCCAGATGCACCGCGAACTTTTCTGTCTCGGTAGTCAGATGATCCCGGGACAGCGCGTTGATCGTATTCTTCACCGTGTCGGTCGCCACCACCTTGGTGTTGTCACCCTTGGTGTAAGACGTCTCGAAATCGCCTTCGAGCAGCACTTGGACCTCGGCCTCGACGACTGTGTGGCGCGCGCCTTCGCGCAAGACTTTGACCACGCGGACGCGGGCTTTTCCGTAGCGGTGGGAGGACAACTTCATCGGAGGGGCAGGCTGACAAAAACCGGGGAACACTCCAAACACATTCCCTTCGACCGGGCTGGATGCTAAAAGACTCCGGACATGGCATCCCCGGCCCGCTACGAGACCATGGATTACCGACGCTGCGGGCGGAGCGGACTCAAACTGCCCGCACTTTCCCTCGGTCTCTGGCACAACTTCGGGGCCCGTGACGATTCCACCAACGCGCGCGACATGGTGCTTCGCTCTTTCGACGCCGGTGTCACGCATTTCGATCTGGCCAACAACTACGGACCGCCGCCCGGCAGCGCGGAAACAACCTTCGGCCGCCTCCTCCGCGAGGACCTTGCCGCGCACCGTGACGAACTGATCATCTCGACCAAAGCCGGCTACCACATGTGGCCCGGACCCTATGGCGAGTGGGGTTCACGCAAATACCTGCTGGCCAGTCTGGACCAAAGCCTGAAGCGCATGGGGCTCGATTACGTCGACATCTTCTACAGTCATCGCCCGGATCCGGAAACCCCGCTCGAAGAAACGATCGGTGCGCTGGTCACCGCCGTGCAATCGGGCAAAGCCCTTTACGTCGGCATTTCAAGCTACGATGCGGACACCACCCGCCGGGCCGCCGGGATCCTCCGCGCCGAGCGGATCCCTCTCCTCATTCATCAGCCGGTCTTCAACCTTTTCGACCGCTGGGTGGAGGGCGGGTTATCCGAGGTCCTGCAGGACGAAGGCATCGGTTGCATTCCGTTCAGCCCCCTCGCCCAGGGACTTCTTGCGGGACGCTACAACCACGGCATCGATCCCGACTCCCGCGCCGGCAAACCGGACGGCTTCCTGCGTCCGGAGCACGTTACGGAGGAGAAGCTTCGCCGTATCCGTGCCTTGGCGGAAATCGCGAATTCACGCGGTCAATCCCTCGCCCAAATGTCTATTGCCTGGCTCCTCGCCAAACCCTACGTCACCAGCGTCCTCATCGGCGCCAGCCGATGGACGCAAATCGAAGACAACCTCGGCGCCCTACGGAATATTTCGTTCACCGGCGAGGAACTCGCCGCCATCGATCACGCTTGCAGCTTGTAGCGGCGGTCTGTGACCGCCGGAACCTTTGCGGCTTTTCGGCACCGACGGACACAGTCCGCCGCTACAGACAATCGAAGACCGAAAAGCCGGCCGCTTTCAATCCCACGGATTGATCATCTGGACACCATCATCGGCAAAGTCCTTCACATTGCGAGTCACCACCGTGAGCTGATGCACGGCAGCGGTGGCGAGAATGAGACCGTCACGAAAGGATCGCGGACGCTGCGCGTGCATGCGCCCGCAAGCTTCGGCAACCGCTTGATCCACAGGCAGGATTCTACCGCCGAAACCCGGCTTCACGCGCTGCTCCAACCATGTCTCCAAAACATGCGCTTTCTTGCGGTCGCTCGCGCGCGCCAGTTCGATGCCGAGCCGGATCTCAAGAAGCGTGATTACGCTGATAAAACAGGCGTCCCGGTCTTGCGCGGCCTGCCAAGCGGCCACGCGCGCATCGCAGCGCGAGGCTTTGCGCAACTCGGACACCACGTTGGTATCGAGAAGGAACAAAGATCAGTCCTCCAGAACGGCCGGCCGCGGCTGCTCGACAAGGGGCGGAATTTCCAAGTCGATGGCCCCCGCTTTTTCATCTCCGAGCACCTCGAGCAGAGTTTTTTTGGGCCGCCTGGCAGCAGGAGCAAGACCCAGCTGTTCGCGGATCAAATCGGCAATCCATCCGGACAAAGAAAGATTGGCATCGACCGCCCGATGCCGCGCCTCGCGGCAGAGGGCGTCATCCAGCTTGATAGTCACATTCACGATAGCACGGTTACACGATTGCACGCGTTGATCAAGCCATCTTGACCAGGCAGCAGTGCCGTGTATTGTTCTGTGTATGGCAACTAAGACTCTTTCTGTTGACGAGGAAGCTTACCTGCGATTAGTCCGCGCCAAGCGGGACCGTCGAGAGTCGTTTTCCACGGTGATCAAGCGGGCACGGTGGGACCATGGCAAGAAGCGCTGCGCTGGTCTTTTGGCCCGGGCTTCGGGCCATGTCGCCGTGGATGTTCTCGATGCGCTTGATCGCGCCCAGGCGGCCGATCTTCCGCCCTCCGACCGATGGAATCACTGATCTTCGACACGACGTTCCTCATCGATTTCCAACGCGAGCGTTCCGGTTCGCCGGGCGGGGCACACGAGTTTCTGCAATCACACGCCGAGGCACTGGCCTACCTGCCGGTGACCGCTTACGGGGAATTCGCCGAAGGCTTCCCGGATCGGACGGATGCGGCGTTCTTGTCCGTGGTCGAATCCTTCGAACTCTTGCCCGTTACTAGGGCGGTGGCCGATGTTTATGCGGGGGTGGTGCGAGTGCTGCGGTCCCGCGGAAAATTGATCGGCTCCAACGATCTGTGGATTGCCTCGACCGCTCTGGAGCGCGAGTGGACTCTGGTCACGCGCAACACGGCGGAGTTCGCACGGGTGCCGGGGTTGAGAATTGTGGGTTATTGATCGGCTGGCTGCGATTGAAAAAGCAAGGCCGCCCAGTATGTGCCGGGCGGCCTGCTCACGAAATATACTACGCGTTGGCTTACGGTTGCTCGGCGCGAATACGCAGGAAGCCTTTGCTGCCTGGCATCTCAAGAGGCGGGAGCAGGTAGGTTCCGCGATCGGTCCAAGAGGGATCGCGCAGATCCATTTTGCTCTCCACCTTGAACCGCACCGAGGCTTGGTTGCCGGATTTTTGGATCATCACGCCCCCGAGGTTCAGGTCCATTATGCTGCCTTCGGTGTAGAGCGCGAAGCGTCCGGCTTGGACACCTGTGGCATGACGCAAGAAAGCCAAGACCTGCGTGTGGTCGGTCAGCGGATTGAAGTTCCACAGCACCGCCTCGCCATCAAGAATTCCGTCGCCGCTGGTGTCGGGATTGTAGGGATCAGTTCCAGCGTCGGTCGCCGATACGAACGTGCCGGTGTTGGTCTCGTGGACGTCATCTAATCCATCGTTGTCGGAATCCAGGTCGCCGACTTCAAGGGCATACAGCGCTCCTACCTCCGCAGGAGACAGAGCCCTGCCGTAGATGCGCACTTCGTCAAGCTGTCCTTGGAAAGTGTCCTTGTTGAAGAGATTTCCAATGGTGAAGTTCTCGGGGTCGAACAGGATTTCCTCCCCCTCCACCAGCGATCCAACCAGGCGACCGTTGACATAAATCGCCGTCGAAACCCCTTGCTGCACGCCCACAACATGCTGCCAGAAACTCTCCTGCAATGACGTCAAAGCAGGCGTGGTGTAATCGAACCCGGGAATACCTGACCAAGAATAGCCCATACCCAGAACCTTCGCTCCGGGCGTACCCATCGCGTTGCCGATGCGCACGTAGGCGGCATTGTTCGGCGCACTGACCAAGTGATACCAGGCGCCATCAGCCTGATCCAAAGTCGCCGGCTTCATCCACACGGAAAAGGTGAAGTTATTGATGCGGCCAGGTGACTCGATGTTGTTCGGGTCGTTCCAGTAGCTTGCTTGGCTGTTGCCCTCGGCCAATCCGAGCGATCTGCCCAAAAGACCCGGCTCAAACGTCGTGTAAGGGGCAAGCACATCGCGGCAGTAACCGCTCTCGTCTTTCCACGAATTGTCGAAAGGATAGTTGGCAATAAGCGCGACACTCAACGGCTCGAAAGACGCCACGTCGTAAGGATTCGTGCCGTCGCGATTCTCACGGTAATCAGTGACCCCGTCCGCGTCGGAATCCAGGCCGCAGACGCTCTCGCGATAGAGCATAGCCGCTTCTTCTGCGGTCAATCCGCGGTTGTAAACACGAACTTCGTCGATCTGTCCCGGGAAATAACGCGCCGCGGCATGAAGCTCTCCAGCGCGGCCGATCTGGAAGGGCGAGGCGCCGGTGACCTCAAGGAAGGTCGAGATCTGATGCGAAGCCACCTGCTGACCATTGATGAAAGCGGTGATCAAACCGTCTGCATCGATCGACATGATGTAGTGGCGCCAATTGCCGTCGGCCAGCACATCCTCGGTGGCATACTCCCACTCCTCGAACGGAACAAGATCCCCGTAGACCCGGTTGTTGTTGAAGGTGAAGATGACTTTGCCTTCGCGGAAGTCGATAGCCGGACCACCGAATTCGCCGGCATCGCGGGTCTTGCAGAGCGCGGAAACCGCCGCATCGAGTCGATCGCTGCTGACATGCGTCGACTTAATCCAGCCGGACATGGTAAAGTTACGCTGGTAATCCGAAACGAGCGGCGGCGCGTCCATGTAGGCATCGACACCATTGAAGTCGTAGGCCGCCGCGGCTTCGCCAAAACGGTCCGCTGCGGCTGCAGCCCCGTTGTTGACCGCATGGTTGGCATAGCCGCTCTCATCAAGCGTGTTACCGTCGAACGGATAATGTGCCACCAGGTTCTTGCTGAGAACCTCGAACGAGCTTGCATCCAACGGGTTGGTGCCATCTCGGCGCTCGCGGTAGTCGGTCACGCCATCGCCGTCAGAATCCACTCCACCTGTTTCGACCGTGAAAAGTTGCTCCACCTCAGTTTCGGTGAGGGCCCTTCGATAGAGACGAACTTCGTCAATCGATCCAATGAAGGCCCAATCCCCGCTAAGATTCGCGCCGATCCTCGAAGGGCGTTCGTTTGAGATGCTTTCTAATCCGGGGGGCACCGGGGACCGTTCAACATCCAACTTGCCATCAACGTAGATTCGAGCAGCACCGGATCGGCTAAAAGAAAGAACCACGTGGTGCCAACGCCCGTCATTAACGGGATTAAGGCCTTCACTCGTGGCGGGCCACTGGCCGTTGCCGTCTGAGAATTCGAAGTAGGTAGCACCGCCCAAATGGGACAACTCAAAGCCGGGACGCAACAGGTCCGCGTCATCCGAATATATGTAGCGTCCTCCTGAGTCCGTGGTCTTGATCCACGCTGACACGGTAAGGTCAGAATAACCAAACGAGAGTGACTGGCTATTTGGTATTTCGATGTAGTCATTCCCATCGAATACATATGATTGAGACGGAGCATTGGAGCGGTCGGTGCCTGGGGTTGCACCGAAAACAGTGCCGTGGTTGTTGAAACCACTGGAGTCTTGAGCGTTCCCCGCGAATTCATAGTGCGCGACTAGAGCTACACTAAGCGCGTTAAATGACTCCTGATCGTTGGGATCGGTGCCATCTTTCACTTCGCGGTAGTCGTTGACACCGTCACCGTCGGTGTCCGGCGAGGGGACTTGTGATTGAAAACGTGATGCCAAATAACCCATGTCGGCGCGCGTGCCGTCCGGATCCAGCGGAGAGGACGGGTCGCCGGCATCTCGGGCCGGAGAGCTCACCAACAACGAAAAATCCCCTGCTCCCGCCGCCGCAAAAAGTGGATCAGCCGTAAGGTTACCCGCACCGGCCGTGAACGCCGAGAGTCCCCCGCCAGTGACAGAGCCTTGGATAATTGAGTAGTGAAGTTCGCCCTCGGTGCCGCTTGCGTATATACCGCTGAACGCACCCAGCTGGGATCCCCCATTGCCCCAAAGCAGAGAGTTTTTCACGATGATTTTGCCACTCCATGCCGCACCAACGCCACCTTGGTTCCCAAAAAAGTCAGTGCTTGTGTTGCCCCACACCGTGCAGCGATCGAAAATTATGGTCGACCGCTCAGTGAAACTGGCTCCGCCACTGGCCCACGCGAAATTATTCGTCAACAGACAGTTTTCGACCAAGACCACGTCATCGCTCTGGCCTGCTGAATAAATTCCACCGCCAAAGGTGCAAGAGTTGACCCGGGGCGTGCCCGAGCCATTGCCGGTGAGCACGCAGTTCCTCACGACGATCGAGGCTTGGGCGTGAATCGCCCCGCCGTAGTAGTCGAATCCATAGGAGGAGGGGGAGGGGCGGCCGGTGCCACCGGACACAGTGAATCCGTCGATGACGGCTCCAGCACCTTCGGCAGAAATGTAGAAGACAGAGTCTCTCGCCGCGGAGGCAATTCGCGTGCTCAAAGGACCCTGTTGCGAGGAAATGGTCAGTTGCGGTTTGTTTATGGTGAAGTTGCCGCTGTAGTCGCCGGGGCCCACGGATATCAAGTCACCAACTGCAGAGGTCTCTACCGCTTTCTGAATAGTGGCGAAGGGGGCCGATGCCTGTCCCGTTCCCGAGGCATCGTCACCAGTCACAGCCACGTGTATCACGGCAGACACTGGTTGACTCTTACTAATGGTCAAGACTTGGTTACCAACCGCGTTCGCTACCCACGCACCAGCCAGAAAGCTCACGAGGAGAAACAAATGACTCAGCTTGCGGACGCTGCGGGAGAGGAGGGGGGAGACTTGCATAAGATTGGAATCATTGAACAATATCATTGTATTCTCAATGATAATCGATCAATAGGATGCAAGTCACGCGCGGTCATAGAGTTACCGATGGCGTATTCTTGTGGCCAGTATTCCGACCGCAGGTTTGCATCGACCGGCAAAGAAAAGACCGGCGGTGGGAATATCGGCACTGCATTTAAAAATGCTGCTTGTCTTGTCGGGCTGTGACCGCCGCTACAAGCGATCGAATTGGAAAAAGGCTTGTGCGGTGCGCCCGGTATCCGCGGTCACTTGTTCCAACGACTCACCGCGCAATCCGGCGATTTTTTCGGCGGTGAATTTCACGTGGGCGGGTTCACAGGTTTGGCCGCGGAACGGGACAGGGGCGAGGTAAGGGCAATCGGTTTCGACCATGTAGCCGTACGCGGCGACGGACTTGGCTGTATCTTGCACCAGCCTGGCGTTCTTGAAGGTGACAATGCCGGTGAAGGAAACGAGATGCCCCATGGAGGCGATTTCGGCGGCGGCTTCGGGGGATCCGCCGAAGCAATGGAAGACACCGCGCAGCTTGCCGGTGTAGGGACCGAGGATCTCGAGGGTGTTGTCCCACGCTTCGCGTTGGTGAATGACAACGTTGCGTCCGAGTTCGACGGCGAGGTCAAGTTGGGCTTGGAAAGCTTCTTCCTGCGCTGCTTTCATCGCCCCGTCGGCGATGCCGGCCTCGGCGGCTTCGGATGTTCCGGCGAGCAGGGCGTCGAAAACGGCTTCCGATTTGTTACGGCGGGCCAGGTCGCGGCTGGGGAGATGGTGGTAGTCCAAGCCGGTTTCGCCGATGGCGACGACTTTGGGGTGGCGCGCGAGCGCGGGAAGTTCCGCGAGGAAATCCATCGCGCCCTCATCAAGGACGTTGCAAGGGTGGAGTCCGACCACGGCGTAGACGTTTTCGTATTGCTCCGCGATGGCCAGGGACTTGCGGCAGCTTTCGCGGTCGATGCCAATCGTGATAACACGGTGCACGCCGGCTTCGCGGGCGCGGGCGAGGACGGCGTCGAGTTGTCCTGCGAACTCGGGGAAGTCGAGATGGGCGTGGGTGTCGGTGAGCATGATAGCGGGAGCGTTGTGGATACAATTTCTAGCAGGGTGAGGCCTTTGAACCACTGTTTATGGCGGCGTCATGGTCCCGGGGACCACACGCGCGCTCGCGCGGTGAATGTTGAGGTGGCATCGGTATCCTGCCGATGGCTTCAAGTCCGTCATCGGCGGGGGGGGCGAGGACCACGGCCGGGGCGGCCGTGCTCCCCGGGACCGGATACCTCCTTCCTACCAACGGACCACCGCCGAGGCCCAGGTCAAGCCGCCGCCGAAGACGACCATGAGGATGTGGTCGCCGCGTTTGATGCGGCCGCTGCGCTGGGCTTCGTCGAGGGCGATGGCCACGGCGGCGGCGGAGGTGTTGCCGTAGGACTCGAGATTGACGAAGAACCGTTCCATCGGGATGTGCAATTTGTCGGCAATGGTCTCGATGATGCGGAGGTTGGCCTGGTGCGGGATGAAGCACTCGATGTCGTCGGGGGTGAGCCCGGCGCGGGCGATGGCTTCTTTGGCCGCGGACATCATGGTCTGGACCGCATGGCGGTAGACCTCGCGTCCGGACATTTTCATCGTGTTGCTTTTGTCTCCGATGGTTTCCGGCGTGAGCGGACTGCGCGATCCGCCGCCGGGCACGTTGAGGATTTCGTCGAGGGAGCCGTTGCTGCCGGAGTAGGCGGACAAAATTTCGCCGGTCCCCTCGCCCGCCGGTTGCAGCACGGCGGCGCCGGCGCCGTCGCCGAAAAGCACGCAGGTGTTGCGGTCGGTCCAGTCGATGATGGCGCTGAGTTTGTCCGCCCCGATGACCAGCGCCCTCTCGGCCGACCCGGTGGCGATGAATTGGCGGGCCAGTTCCATGCCATAGAGAAACCCGGAGCAGGCGGCGGAGACGTCGAAGCAGGTGGCCTTCGGGGCGCCGAGGGCTTTTTGCACGAAGCACGCGGTGGCGGGGAAGGCCATGTCGGGGGTGACCGTGGCGACAATGATGAGATCGAGGTCTTCGGCTTTGACTCCGGCGTTTTCGAGGGCATCGCGTCCGGCTTTGATCGCGAGATCGCTCGTCGCTTCGTCCGGGGCGGCGATGCGGCGCTCTTTGATCCCGGTGCGCTCGACGATCCATTCGTCCGAGGTCTCGACCATGCGTTGCAGGTCGGCATTGGTCAGGACCTTTTCCGGCAGGAATTTCCCGGTGCCGGCAATGGCGACGGGGCGGAGGGTTTTGGCGTTCATTCGCGGGCGTAGAAGGCGGAGAGCTCTTCCACGATGTGGGGATTGATGCGTGTCTTGATCGATTCAAGGGCGACGCGGATGGCGTTTTTGATCGCTTTGGCACTGCTCGAGCCATGGGCGATGATGCAAATGCCGTCCACCCCGAGAAGCGGGCTGCCGCCGTATTCCTCGTAGTTGGTGCGCTTCTTCAGTTTGCGGAAAGCGCCCTGCATGAGGTAGGCGCCGGCCATGCGCACGGGGGAGCGTTTGATTTCGTTTTTCAGCCAATGGAAGACGGCCTCCGCGGTGGCTTCGCAGGATTTGAGGACGACATTGCCGGTGAAACCGTCGCAGAGGACGACTTCGACGGGGTTCTGGAAAAGATCGTGGCCTTCGATGTTGCCGCGGAAGTTGAGTCCGCTGGCGCGGAGCAACTTGAAGATGTCCTTGGTGAACTCGCTGCCTTTGACATCCTCCCCGCCGATGGACATGAGCCCGATGGCCGGGTTTTCGTAGCCGAGCACGTAGCGAGAGAAGACGGCGCCCATGATGGCGTATTGCAGCATGTGGTCGGGCCGGGCATCGGTGTTGGCACCCGCGTCGATGAGGACGCAGAGGTTGGTCTCGGTCGGAAGCAGGGCGGCAATGCCGGGACGGTCGACGCCTTCGAGCGTGCGCAACTTGATCGTCGTGGCGGCCACCGCGGCGCCGGTGTGTCCGGCGCTGACCACGGCATCGGCCTGGCCGCGCTTGACCAGGTCGACGGCGCGGGAGATGGAGGAGTCTTTTTTCCGGCGGACGCCGTCGACGGCGCTCTCCGACATTTCGACGACCTGCGTGGCGTGGACAATTTCCACGCGCGGATCGCGGCAGTGGTTGCGGTCGAGTTCGGCCCGGATGCGCGCTTCGTCACCGACGAGAAAAAGTTTTTCCAGCCGGGGGAATTCGCGCAGGGCAAGAACGGCGCCGTCGACGCAAGCCTGCGGGGCGTAGTCGCCGCCCATGGCATCGAGCGCAACTTTCATCGGCGCGGTCTGCCGGGTTACGCCGCTCCGACAGACAGGACTTGGCGCCCTTTGTAATAACCGCAGGACGGGCAGGCGGTATGGGACGGGACTTTGGCGCCGCACTGGGCGCAGGTGCCAAGCTGGCCGGCGTGCCAGCGGTTGGCGGCTTTGCGGGTGCGCAGGCGCATTTTGGAGACTTTTCGTTTCGGGACGGGCATAAGAAGTCAGCGTTCGGTTTTTAGCTTATCCAACTGGTCCCAAGCAGATTGCGCAATTTTCTGCGCTCCGCCGCCGATGGCTTCCGAGCCACGGTAGGGACAGGTATGGCCGTCCATATGATCACAACGCGGGTGGTTTGGCAAAGCCAATAAAAGCTCCTCCCGGACGGCCGGGGTCAGATCGACCAGTTCCCGGCCCTCGATCTCCACCTGGGTGGCAAACGGATCCGCCACCGCCTCGTAAACGAAGGGCTGGAGGCAAGCCACGCAAGTCATTTCGACCGGGACAGACACCCGCCCGGTGGCGAAAACCCCGCTTCCGGAAAGCCCGACTTCGAGCGAGTAATGGACCGGTCCGGCCGCCTTGGCCCCGATCTCGGCGAGATCGAGAAACCCGGCGTTCTCCTCCCCCTCGAGATGCTTTCCCTCGGGCGGGATCTGCAGCAAATGAATGCCGATCATGACGCCGATTTTCCTCCGGAGATTTTCTGGCGCAACGCCGCCGCCACGGGCGGGGTGACCACGCCGGACACGTCGCCGCCCAGCCGCGCGACCTCCTTGACGATGCGGCTGCTGATGTAGCTGTAGTCCTCCTTGGGCATGAGGAAAATGGTTTCCACGCCCGGCGCCAGGCGGCGGTTCATGAGGGCCATCTGGAATTCGAATTCGAAATCGGAGACGGCGCGCAGCCCGCGCACGATGACCTGTGCTTTTTCCGCCGTGACAAAATCGACGAGCAACCCGTCGAGCTTTTTGACCTTGAGCCGCTTTTCTCCCGGCAGGGAGGCGCGGATCAGTTCGAGCCGCTCCTCGATGGGGAAGAGCGGACCCTTCCCTTCGCTCGGCGCGGCAGCGACGATCACTTCATCGAACAAACGCAGGGCGCGCTCGATCACATCGACATGGCCGAGCGTAACCGGATCGAAGCTGCCGGGGTAGATGGCACGCGTCATGAAAGAGATCTTTTCGCAGATCCGGCGGGTTTGTCAAAACGCGGCGTCGGGGCGCGGGCACCGGCGGTCACGGGCCCCTGCAAGTCAGAGGGCCGGACTATTCCCACTCGATGGTGGCGGGCGGCTTGCTCGAGATGTCGTAGCAGACGCGGTTGACGCCGCGGACTTCGTTGATGATGCGTCCGGAGATGCGGGCCAGCAGTTCGCCGGGCAGGCGCACCCAGTCGGCCGTCATCCCGTCGCGACTTTCCACCACGCGGAGGGCCACGGTGTTCTCGAAGGTGCGTTCGTCGCCCATGACCCCGACCGAGCGGACCGGGAGCAGGACGGCGAAGGACTGCCAGACGCGGTCATACCAACCGGAGGAGACCATCTCGTCGTGGACAATGGCGTCGGCTTCCTGCAGGACGCGGACGCGGGCCCGGGTCACCTCGCCGAGGATGCGCACGGCGAGTCCGGGTCCGGGAAAAGGGTGCCGCTGGACGATTTCGCGCGGCAGGCCGAGTTGCAGGCCGACCTCGCGGACCTCGTCCTTGAAGAGCTGGCGGAGCGGTTCGACGAGTTGGAATTTCATCCGTTTGGGCAATCCGCCCACGTTGTGGTGACTCTTGATGAGCGAGGCGGGGTTGCCGCCGATCGGGACACTTTCGATCACGTCGGGATAAAGCGTGCCCTGGGCGAGAAAGCGGTAGGGCCGGCTTTTGCGCCGGCGCGCGATGGACTTGGCCGCCTGCTCGAAGACGCGGACAAATTCGTTGCCGATGATTTTGCGTTTGCGCTCGGGATCGGTGATTCCTTTGAGCAGACGGAAAAACCGGGCGGACGCATCGATGATGCGCAGGTCGATGTGGAAATGTTGGCCGAAGATTTCCCGCACCCATTCCCGCTCGCCGGCCCGCAGGACGCCATTGTCGACGAAGATGCAGGTCAACTGGTCGCCGATCGCCTTGTGGAGGAGAGCCGCGGCGACCGAAGAGTCGACCCCGCCGCTCAGCCCGAGCACCACGCGGTCGTCGCCGACTTGCCCGCGAATCTCCTCGCAGGTGCGCTCGATGAAAGAGCCCGGGGTCCAGTCGGCCCGGCACCCGCAGATGCCGAGCACGAAATTCTCGATGACCTCGCTGCCGCGCGGAGTGTGCGAGACTTCGGGATGGAACTGCAGGCCGTAAAAATGGCGTTTGGGATCGGCGATGGCCGCGGCTTTGGAATTTTCCGTCGTGCCAATGACGGCGAAGCCGGTGGGAAGCCGGGTCACCTTGTCGCCGTGGCTGTTCCAGACTTCGAGGTGCTTGGGCAGACCGGCGAAAAGGCGGTTTTTGCGTGTGACGGTGAGGCGGCCGGGCCCGTATTCGCGCGCCGCGGAGGCCTCGACGGCGCCGCCGAGGTCGCGCGAGAGGAGTTGCATCCCGTAGCAGATGCCGAGGACGGGCAAGCCGAGGCGGTAGACGCCGCGGTCGACCCGCGGGGCCTTCGCCCCGTAAACGCTGGCTGGACCGCCGGACAAAATGACGCCGGCCGCGCCGCTGCGTTTGATTTCCGCCGCGGTCGCGGTGTGCGGAAGGATTTCCGAATAGACCCGGCACTCGCGCACGCGGCGTGCGATGACCTGGGTGTATTGCGACCCGAAGTCGAGGATGACGATTTTGGACGGACGGGGGCCGGCCGGTGACAGCCGCTTCACTGGTAAAAAGACCCGAAGGCGTCGCCGGTCTGGCTGGGCGAAATCAGGCGCCCCTGCCCGGTGATGCCCTGCTCGAATTTTTCGGTCACATCCGTGCCGGCTTCTTCGACCGCGGTGCAAGCGGCGCACAGCAGGCCCGTGAGGAGAGAAACGATGAGCTTTTTCATGTTTTTGGTGGGGTAATTGGCCGAGACTTTTTTAGCGCGGGCCGTCCGCGGGGGCAAGGGGCAAGCTGTCGGCGATCAGGCCGATTTGCGCCATGACACGTTGGGCCCAGCGCCGTCCGGCCGCGTCCCGGTAGTGGACGCCATCCCCGCCGGTGGCACCGTCACGGTAGGGCGCGGTGATGAGGCGCGAATCGATGGTCCGGAAGCCGGCCGCCACCGATTCGAGCCGGATCCAATCCTCCACCGCCTCATGGACAGCGCGGGGGTATTTCGAGGAATCGGGCGGCAGGACCCAGACGATGACCGGATCGGAGTCGCGGCGGATTTCCCGCACGAAATCGCGGATATGCCGGCGATAGCGTCGTCCGTCGAGGCGTTCGGAGGAAGCAAGGTGGTCCATCCAGTTGGTACCCAACTGGACGATGACCAGCTGCGGGCGGCAGGCGGCGAAGAGGGCCGGGAGTTTCGGGGTCTTGACCGGCGGCGGGCGGCGGCCGTTGCGGTATTCGTGGGAAAAGGACGCTTGCGGGGTGGTCTGACGGTAACCGCAGTTGGTCACGAAGACCGGTTTCTTGGGCAGCCAATCTTCGGGCGACGATCCGCACGAGGCGAAGACGCAGACCTCGCTGCGCCCGAAACGGGCCTGGAGGGCGCTCTCGAGGTCGCGGCCGAACGGACCGACGGACAACGAATCGCCGATGAGCATGACTTTGACCGGCGGCGCCGGTGCCGGTTCGGCGCGGAGCGGGGAGAGCACGCCGGCGGCCAGCAGGCAGAGTACGGCGGCCGCGGACGGGCGGGGCTTCACGGGTTGGAGGCCAGCTTGCGGTGGTCCTCCTCGCGGATGAAGCGCTCGAGTTCGAGGAAGCGCGGGTCGTCCTTGGCCTTGAGGGTGGCCCAAGGCGTGCGATCAACGGGCATGAGGCGCATGATGCGGTTTTGTCCGAGCTGGAAGCGGTGCATCGACTGGCGTTTGCCGCCGATGTGTGCCGCGTGCAGGACAACAAGGTGCGTGCCGCGGAACTCGCCCTTGAGCACACGCTGGACGCGATAGACAAAAGCGACCAGCGATTCGTGGTAGGGCGCGATTTCCTCGTGCCGGAAAGGCACGCTCATTTTTTCGAGCGAACACTGGGCCACGAGAACCGGTGCATCCCCCGCGATCCGGGGCTCGCCGGGATCCACCCCGGAGGCCACCAGCGGAACCTCGGGCGCGGGCGGGGCGTGGCCCAGGTCGTCCTTGATGATGTCGAACACGCGGTCGGCCCATAATTCCATGTCGGGCCCGAAGAAATGCTGCTGGTCCGGTTGCAGGTTGCGGTAGGGGTATTCGATGAGTTGACGGCTGTCGATGACCCGCATGCCGGGACCGGCGCACATTTCCAGGCGCTCGACGAGCAGGTCCTGCGCGGAGGAAGGGATCGCGCCGCTGACGGGCGGAGCAACCCAGTAAATGCGCCGGACGGGAGCCGCACCCTCGGCCACTTTGGCGAGGAAAGGACGGATGAACGGTTCAAGCACCGAGCCGTTGCGCGACTTCTCTCGCCCTTTGAGCAGGTCGAAAAGGTTGCTGCCGAGTTGCACCACCAACACCTCGGGCCGCAGTTCGGGGAGCAGTTGCTCGATTTTGGGAACGTCATAACGCGACGGACGGTGTCCGCGCCGCATCCCGTAAGTGTCCTGGAAAGAAACCGGGCCCGCCTCGCCGGTCTCGATGCTCCAGTAACCGCAGAGCGACTGGGCTTTGGCATAGGCTTTGAGCGCGGTCCACGAAAGCGGATGCGTGCCGCATGCCATGTAGGTGTTGACCAGCGGGACACCCCAGGCCCGGAGCTTGCCGTCGAGCCGCGGACCGAAACCGCAGAGGGCCATCGAATCGCCGAGGACAAGGACCGAAGAAAGCCCTTGGCGGGCGGGTGTGAACGTGCCCGCCCGGGCGAAGACCGGGGACAAAGCGACCGCGCCCAGCATCTTGAGGAAACGACGGCGAGGCCAGAGCGCGGCGCCGCTGTGGGAGAGCGTGCGCAAGGACAGAACGGGTTAACGCAAGCCGATTCCACCTTCAAGCTTCGAATCAAAGATTTTACATTTTGCGGACGGTAGGGCAGAAGCATCGCCAATGATCCGCCGCCTGCCGCCCGTCACCGCTGTCATAGCATTCCTCTCCGCCCTGCCCTGCGCCGCACAGCCGGCCGGGGCGCCGACCACGGCCAAAGATGTCATATTGAAGACCAAGACCCCGCTGGGCGACGCGGCCATCGTCTGGCCGGCGGGATCGGTGCTGACCGAACCTGTCGGTTCCGGGGAGGAAATCGTCGTGCGGCAGGGTCCGTTCTCCGCGCGCCTCGACCGTGCCGAGGTGGTTTTCCCCGTGGTGCCCGTCGCGTCCGGGCAGACCCCGGAAGGCGCTCTGCTCCCCGCGCCGGAGTCCGGTCGCGCTCTGCAGGCGGATCCTGGAGGCCAGGGGCCACCACCGGCGTGGTTCGAGGACTGGCGCGTCCTTGGTCCGGCCGGCGCGGCCGTCCTGCTCGGTCTCTACTCGTTGGCCGCCACGGCAGCGCTGGTCCGCGGACGGCGGAGAACCGAAGACTGAGATGCGGTGCTAGAAGCCCGCGGCGGTTTTCACCGCGGCCTCGCGCAGGGTCTGTTCGTATTCCGGTTGGAGTTCGTTGCTGAAGAGCAAGAGCTTCCCCTCACCCGTGGTCCCGTCGACCAGCATCTGTGCGCTGACCGACTCGCCGGGCCAGACGAGTGAACGTCCGTCGGCGTCCGCGTGCGGCGCCGCACCGTACCCGAGTTCGAGTGCTTCGCGCAGGATCGTGGTCTGGCGGTTGTCCGGCGTGGAAAATGCCACCGCATAGAAGCGCCCGCGCAGAAAATAATAGATCACCTCGCGAACCCGCACGCCGCCGAAGATGTGCGACTCTTCCTCGCGCAGGTAGACCTGCACCGGGTCATCGGGCACCGAGGCGCCGTCGACCTCTTCGAGTTGCCAGTGCTGCCGCGCCTCGTCGAGCGTGGCCCCGAAGGGAACCCCGCAAAACGTCCTGCTCACGTCCGGAAAACCAACGGCGCCCGATTGCCCGGCCACCGTCCCGGTCGCAACCGGGAGAAAAAGGAGGGCGAGAAGAAGGGGTGCGCGCATCAGGAAAGCTTGGCGTGCGAACCGTCGCAGAACGGCGGATTGGCTGTGTGCTTGCAAAGGCACCAGGCGACTTTTTTCTTATCCGTGATTTCCACTTTGAGCGGTTTGAAGCCCTTGTCCTTGTGGGCGCCGTCGCAGAAGGGTTGCGTGGAGGAGAATCCGCAGGAGCACCACCAGTAGGTGCCGGGTTCCATTTCCATCACCTCGGGGGACTTCGCGCAGATCTTGGGAGAGGACATGGACGTCATCATGGACGGCGCGGGGCGATTTGGCCAGACGGAAGGAGGCGTCAACCGTTCACGCGGCGGGTGCGGCGGTCAGAACTCGATGACATAAAAAAGCCCCTGGCTGACGGCCGCCGCTTCCTCGACCGTCATCCATCGTTCCTCGAAGCCCGGGCCGTAGGAATCGGAGATGGCCAGTTCGCCGGTGGTCTCGTTGTAGCCTGTGATCATGCAGAGATGCGCGGACTCGGGGTCCTTCGCCAACTGCTTCCCCGCGGCACGTGCCGCTTCCAGTGAAGCAGACCAGGCACGGGGATCGGTCATTTCCCGGCGCGCTACGAGGCGTCCATCCACGGCACGGTTGAAATCCGGCGTGCTGAACATCGCCCACATGACCGGCAGTCCCCGGTCGATGAATTTGGCCACGGCCGACGGCGCAAGTTTGAGCGAAGGACTGTCGAGACGCCGGCCCGCGCGCGTCACGGCATCGCGTGCGCCCCACATGATGTCTTGACCCGAGGTGCCGCCGCCGGCCTCCGTGTTCCCGGCCATGGCCAGAACATACATGTCGGCCGGCACGCCCATCCAGCGCATGGCCCGCTCCCAGGTCGCCGGCACGCAGTAGCCCTTCGGGCCCTGGTTGACCATGGGCAGGGCGGAGAGGATCACATCGCCGTTGGCCCGCCGCTCCACGCCTGCGGCGGCACGCGCGCGGATGACATTGTCGGCCAATCGCGATTTTCCCCCGCTGTCCGCCCCGGCGGACGGCAGGATGCGCAGTGTGACATATTCGCCGCGCGGCGCGGAGAGCAGGAAAGCGTGCCCGCGCCAATCCCAGCGCTGCACGGTTTCGCGCGTCCGGCTGCCTTGTCCGAAACGCGCGGTGGACGGTTCTCCGAAAAGCGTCCCGAGGGCCGCGGCCAACGTCTTCTCGTCCTCCTCGATGGCCTTGCGGTTCCCGCGCAGTTCCGCGCGCCGCTGGCGCAGGTCGCGGTTGTCCGTCGGACCGGTGGCGGTGGCCACGGCGTCCCCCTTGTTGGCGAAGACGAGCGAAAGCGCGGCAACGCGTCCATCCTCCCCGTAAAGCGCCTGCGAGTAAGGACGCGCCCCGAGGAACCGCGAGGACGCATCCGGATAGAGCCGGTAACTCGAGTCGATGGGTGTCGCGGACTCCCGGGGCCAGCCGAGCCGTTGCGCCACGGTGTCCGCTTGATCATCCCAGAGATTGTCATCCGCGAAGAGCGGCGCACCGCAGGCCGTGTTGATCTCCGCGAAATCCGGTCCAGCCGCCCCGGCCGTGGCCGCGAGGAGGAGGACGGGCAGGACCAGGGTCGGGATCATCCGGCTGGGCGCTATTTTTTCGTCTCCGGATTGAGCGACTTCAGCTCCGGCGGGACGAAGATTCCGTCCTTGCGGACAAGTTTGCCATCGAACCAAACCTCGCCACCGCCGTAGTCGGCGCGCTGGATGCAGACCATGTCCCAGTGGACCTGGCTGCGGTTGCCGTTGCCGCCGACTTCGTAGGCTTGTCCGGGGGTGAAGTGGAAAGAGCCGGCGATTTTCTCGTCGAAAAGGATGTCGCGGATGGGATGGAGAATGTGCGGGTTGAAGCCGAGCGAAAATTCCCCGATGTAGCGGGCGCCGGCATCGGCATCGAGGATCGCCTCGAGCTTGGCCGTCTGGCGTCCGCCGTCGGCGCGGACAATGCGGCCCTGCTTGAATTCCAGCACGACGTCCTCGAAAGCGGTCCCGTGGTAAATGCTGGGGACATTGAAGTGCACACGGCCTTCCACGCTGCGTTTGACCGGCGCGGTGAAGACTTCGCCATCCGGGATATTGCGGTCGCCGCCGCAGATGACCGAGCCGATGCCTTTGATGCTGAAACGCAGGTCCGTGCCGGGTCCTTTGATGTGAACCTGGTCAGTGGTGTCCATCAGCGCCTTGAGCGTTTCCATGCCCTTGCGCAATTTCCCGTAGTCCGTCGTGCAGACGCGGAAGTAGTAATCCTCGAAAGCCTCCGTGCTCATGCGGGCCTGCTGGGCCATGGACGGCGTGGGCCAGCGCAGGACAACCCAGCGGGTCTTGTTGATCCGGTGGTTCATGACCGGACGCATGGTGGCGGCGATCATTTTCATGTTCCCGGGCGGGACATCGCTCATTTCGGTCACGTTGTCGCTGCCGCGGATCGCGATGTAGGCATCCATCTTTTTCATCCGCGCCATTTCGATTTCCGAGGCGACCGACATCTGTTCCTTCGTGGCGTGCAGCGCCATTTCGCGCGCGATGCGTCCGTGCTGGAGCGAGACGAACGGCAGGGCCTTGGCCGCGCGGATGGCGCGCACCAGGGCGACGACCATGGCATCGGGCACATCGGAAACCTCGACCAGCACTTTGTCTCCGGGTTGCAAGGCGGTGGAATGTCTGGTCAGAACCCCGGCCAGCTGGTCGTAACGTGCGTCGGTCATGGGAAAGATATGCCCGAGGCCGCGGGTCCGGGCAACGCAGGACTAGCGGACTTTTTCCATGGAATCCAAGGATACACGGTAGAGTTGGCCGCCCTCGTTGGCGATGACCACCGAATCGTTGCCCTCGAATGCGGCCGCCTCGGCCTGCCAGGCGAAGACCGGCGTCCAGCGCGCACCGCGGCGGAAAATACTGCCCGAAACCGGGTCATATTCGAAGACCCAGAGGGACGTGTAGGTCAGGACGGCCACCAGTTTGCCATCCGGCGAGACGTCCGCCGCGGTGACCATGCCGCCGATTTCGAACGAGTCGACCAGCCGCAGCGGGTTGGATTTGTCCGGCGATTCCCCTTCCAGCCGGTAAAGGCGCGTGCGCTTGTCGCTCCGGTGCTTGGTCAGGAAGTAGATGCGGTCACCGGCACAGAAGACCGCCTCGCAATCGTAGTCGGGCGAAGCTTCCCGCTGATCCTCGTAGTGCACGCGCAGGGTGCGCGCGGGCCGGAGGGTTGTTGTGCCGGGTCGCGGCTCCCCGACGAAATGCAGCATCAGCTGCTTGCGGCGCCCGAGATTGTTGCCCACATCGGCAATGATGAGGTTCCCTTTGCCGTCGAGGGCGAGGTCTTCCCAATCGACATTGCGGACCCCTTCGATCCGCACCGGACCGGACCATCCCGGGGCCAGCCGGCCATCGGCGGTCACGGGCACAACCACGGCGGCGTTTCCGGAATCGCCCAAAGCCCAGAAAATGCCGCGGTAACGCAGGCTTTGGGCCAAGCCGGAGCACTCGGTGACGAGTGCAGGATCGATTTTCCCGGCGGGCTGGAGAAAACGGAAAGCCTGCCAGGGGAACTGCGCGAGGACCGGGGATGCGAGGAGCAATGGGAGGATGAGCGTTCCCGCGGCCCGCCCCAAGACGGTAGCCCGGCGTGCGGCGGAAAGATTCATCAATACGACTTGGCGAAGACCACGCGGCGGGCGCTGGGTTTTCCGGTGAAAGGACAAACCCCCGGTTCGGCATCCCCGTCGCGCGGAATGCAGCGGATGGTCACTTTGAGTTCTTCTTTGATCTTTTCCTCCGTTTCGCGCGTGCCGTCCCAGTGTGCGAGGGCGAAGCCGCCGTGGATTTCCGGCTGGGCGGCGTTCTTCGGGGTGAAAAAAGTGCGGAAGTCGTCCGCGGAGTCGATGACCTTGGTGTGCTCGTCGCGGAACTTGGTGGCCCGCTCGAGCAGGCCGGATTGGATCGATTCGAGCAGGGCACCGGCGCCGGAGACGAATTCCGCGGCGGCGGGAAATTCCTTTTCCTTCGGACCGCGGTCGCGGCGGCTGACCGCAACCGAGCCTTTTTCCAGGTCGCGCGGACCGATCTCGACCCGGACCGGAACGCCTTTCTTGATCCACTCCCAATTTTTTGTTCCCCCGCCGGCGTCGCGGAGGTCGATCTCGACCCGGACCGGTTCGCCGAAGGCGGATTGTCCGCGCAACTGCACGGCCAGCTTCTCCGCCGCTTCGAGCACCGCGGCGCGGGACTCTTCCTTGGTCAGGACCGGGAGAATGACAATCTGCGAGGGGGCCACGCGGGGCGGCAAGACGAGCCCGTCGTCGTCGGAGTGGGCCATGATGATCGTGCCGATGAGCCGCGTGCTCACACCCCAACTGGTCGTCCAGGCGAGCTGGCGGCTGCCGTCGCGCGCGGCGAACTCGATGCCGGAGGCCCGGGAAAAGTTTTGTCCGAGAAAGTGCGAAGTGCCGGCCTGGATGGCCTTGCGGTCCTGCACCATGGCTTCGATGCAGAGGGTGCTGACCGCGCCGGGAAAACGTTCGCTTTCGGATTTCTCCCCGGTGAAGACGGGCAGCGCGAGATGCTCGCGGGCGAACTTTTCATAAACGCCGAGCATTTGCTCCGTCTCGGCCACGGCTTCCTCCATCGTCTCGTGCGCGGTGTGGCCTTCTTGCCAGAGGAATTCGGCGGTGCGCAGGAAAAGGCGCGGACGCATTTCCCAGCGGACCACATTGGCCCACTGGTTGATGAGCAGCGGGAGGTCGCGGTAGCTCTGCACCCAGCGGGCATAGGCGGCCCCGATGATCGTTTCGGACGTCGGGCGGACGATGAGCGGTTCGTTCAATTCGCCGGCCGGGACGAGCTTGCCGTCTTTTTCCTCCAGCCGGTGGTGCGTGACCACGGCGCATTCCTTGGCGAAGCCTTCGACATGCGCGGCTTCTTTCTCGAGGAAGCTCAGCGGGATGAAGAGCGGAAAGTAGGCGTTGACGTGGCCCGTCGCTTTGAACATGGCGTCGAGCTGGCGCTGCACGTTCTCCCAGATCCCCCACCCCCACGGTTTGATGATCATGCAGCCGCGCACGTCGGAATTTTCCGCGAGGTCGGCGGCTTTGATGACCTGCTGATACCACTCGGGAAAATTGTCCGCCCGGGTCGGAGAGATTGCGGTCTGGTTGCTCATGAAGACGACCGGACTCTAACCGGCCTGCAGGCTGGCGAGAAACCTTTTGAAAAAATCAACGCCGGCCTCGAGATCGTCCACCGCGATGAATTCGTTCTCGGTGTGGGCTTGCGCGATCGAACCCGGGCCGACGGCCACGGCCGGCGTGCCGCGGGAGGAGAAGATGGCCGCGTCGCAGAACCACGCCGCGCCGGCGGGCCGTCCGCCCGCTTCGATCAATTTGCCGACCAGCGGGTGCGAGGGGTCGGTGTCGAGCGCCTCGGATCCGGCGATACGGCTCACGGCCAGACCCGGGCAGGCGGCGCGCATGACTTGGAAAACGGATTCCGCCTCGCGGTCCTTCCACTGCGCGGGAAGCAAACGCAGATCGACCACCGCCTCGGCGTGGTCGGGTACGATGTTGAATTTCGTTCCGCCGCGGATGGTGCCAATGCTGAAGGTCGGGTGACCCAGGACGGGATCCTCGATGGCGGCGAAAGACGCGGCCAAAGCTTCCTGCAAGGAGAGCAATCCCGCGGCGAGTTTGATGATCGCATTCTCGCCGCGTTCGGGGCACGAACTGTGCGCCGAGCGGCCCGTTGCGGTGATCCGCGCGGTCACATCGACTTTGTGTTTGTAGACGACGTCCAGATCCGTGGGTTCGCCCACCACGACAAAAGCAAACTCCTCCTCCGCGGCCAGTGCCTTGGCCCCGTCCTGTCCGGCCTCCTCGCCCATCAACCCGGCAAACCAGACTTCGTGCGTGAGGCGCGGCAGTAGGTCGCGGCTTTCGCGCAACGCCCAAAGCATGGCGGCCATCGGTCCCTTGGTGTCGCTGGCCCCGCGTCCGTGGATTTTCCCGTCATGCAAATCCCCGCCGAACGGATCGATGGTCATGCCGGCCACGCTGACCGTGTCCGTATGCGGGGCGAAGAGCAGACGCGGTTTGCCCGGGGCGGGAAAGCGCCCGACGACGTTGGGGCGTCCGGGATGGACCGGCCTGAGAGCCGCCTCCGCCCCGAGCGAGCGGAGGAATTCCGCGACGAATTCGGCGCAGGCCTCTTCGCCGGTGCGGTCGGTGCCGGGGTCGCCGTCGGGATTGACGCTGGGAATGCGGACCAGCGCCCGCGCCAGTTCCACGACGGAGGCGGGCGCCGCGCTCATGCCGTGGCGGAGCGGAACCACTCGACGAATTTCGGGATACCCTCGGCGATCTTGGTGCGCGGCTTGTAACCCAGCAGCAAGCGCGCCTTGGAGATGTCAGCCCAGGTGGCCGGCATGTCACCGGGCTGGTCGGGTTGGCGGTCGATGACCGCTTTTTTGCCCGTCGCGTTTTCGATGGCCGCGATCAATTCGCGCAGCGAGGTGGTTTCCGACTCGCCGATGTTGAAGATGTCGAAGTCGGCCCGCCCGTAATCCGCCGCACCGCGGATGCCTTGCACCACATCATCCACGTAGGTGTAGTCACGGCGGCTGGTGCCGTCGCCGTATTGGGTGATGGGACGTCCCTCGTGGATGGCACGGGTGAATTTATGGATGGCGAGATCGGGACGCTGTCCGGGGCCGTAAACGGTGAAGAAGCGCAGGACCACAACCGGCAAGCCGTGGAGGTGGGAATAGGTTGAGCAGAGCTGCTCACCGGCCACCTTGGTCGCGGCGTAGGGACTGTAAGTGCGGCGCAGGGCGGCGCTCTCGCGGAAGGGCACCTCGTCGGTCGCCCCGTAGACGGACGAGCTGCTGGCGAAGAGGAATTTTCCCGTGCCGCCCCGCACTGCCGCGTCGAGGATATTCACCGTGCCGAGCACATTGGTCCGTGCGTAGAGGGAGGGTTGTTCGATGGATGGCCGGACACCGGCGCGGGCGGCAAGGTGCAGCACGACGTCCCAACCGGGCGCGAAAGCCCGCGCGACCGCCTCCGGGTCGCAGATATCGCCTTCGAAGAGTTCCGCCCCGGCCAGACCGGCCATGTTGCGGCGCTTGACCTGCGGGTCATAGAAGCCGTTGAAATCGTCGAGGACCCCCACTTTCCAACCTTCCCGCAGAAAAAGGGAGGCCGCGTGGGAACCGACAAAGCCGGCACCGCCGGTGATAAGGATACTGCGTCGGGGCATAGGGATATTTCAGCGGCTCGGCGCACGGGCGAGAAGCCCGAAAATCACGCGGTGGTGATGGCAGGCTGTCCGGACAAGCGATCGGCGACCAGTTGGGCCAGCGAACGCGCGCCTCGGTCGAAAAGAAAACGCGCCTCGGCACCCTCGCCCGGCCAAGCGAGAACAAGGACATCGGCGAGGAATTTGTGTTCGAGTCGCGCCAACGAAGGAGCGCCGGGAGGCAGGGCGCGCGGCCGGCGCGGGTGCGCCCGCGGGACAAAATAAAGCATCTGCGCGGGGCCATCGGCCGAGACCAGCCAACCGAACCGGTTGCGCGGGTAGCCTGGACCGCTCCCGCTGATGCACGGCACGGCCCATGCGACGCGCCAGCCGGGTCCGGCGTGGTCTTCCACCGCGGTGCGCGCGGCCGAGGCAAGATCGTCGGGCAATTCGGTGACCGGCACATCGTCGGGCGCGAGGCGCAACTTGCGTCCGCAAAGCCACAGCTTGACCCCCGTGGCGCGCAGCATGCGGGGGACAAAAAACCAGATGGCGGCGAGGAGGAAAATGGCCAGCACGAGGGCGACGATCGGGTAGGTGAAAATGAGTCCGAGCCCGAGCACCACCGTGGCGTCCTCGGCCACGCTCAGGGCGATGTTGGACACCGGCTCGGGCGAGGCATTGGCCTGCAACCGGACGGTCGACTTCAGCGCATGGGTGGTGAAACCGAGCCACGCGGCGAGGAGCCCGACGACGACATTGAAGACGGCATTGCTTTCGCCCAGGACCATGATGGCGAGCAGCGCGGCGCCGACCGGGCGGATGGCGGTATGGACGGCATCCCAGGCCGAATCGACCCAGGGAAATTTGTCGGCCAGAAATTCCATGGCGAAGAGCACGCCCGCGACGGCCAGGACGAGCGGATCGGCCAGGACTTCGAGGCGCTGGTAGGCGGGAGAGAGATCGATCCAGTCGAACCGCACCGCGAGGCCGGTGAGAAAAACGGTCAGGTAAAGGTTGAGACCGGCCAGCGAGGCCAAGCCGACGGCGACACCGAGGAGTTGGAGGATTTCCATGGGACGGGCGGAAGATAATCTATTCCGTGGTCAATGCCAGTCCGGGCCAAGAAAAAACCCCTCCGGCCGGAGCCGGAGGGGTTTGGTGAATGGAGGCTGCTTAAAACGAGAAGTTCGCGCTCACGCCGGCCCACCAGGTGTTCTCGTCGGTGCCGACGATATCCTGCCACTGGTAGGAGTAGGCCACGTAGGGCGAAATGCCGAACCAGCTGGTCACCGAGATGGGCAGAGCCACCCCGAGTTGGAAGTTGTTGCCGCCGTCGAAGAGGTTGCCATTGTTGTTGGCGTTGAACCCGAAATTGATGCCGTAGGCCACATAGGGCTCGACCGCGAGCCAATCGGTGACGGACATGCTGGCATCCAATTGCAGGAGCAGGTAGGAAGCGCCGGGCTCGGTCCAACCGCCGTTGCCCGCGTGGGGTCCGACGTTGAGGAAGTAGGTCATGTTCGGCGTGAAGGTGACAGCACCAACCTCGATGTTGTAAGCCAAGGCCCAATAGAGCTCGTTCTGGCTCAGATCGGCGCCGCCGAGACCGAAGTTGTTCGGGTAATAGTAGTAGATCCAGCCGAAGGAAGCATCGAGCGGACCGAAGCTGTGGGTGTAGTCGACAAAGACGTCGAGCTCTTGATACTGACGACTCGTCGAGGAGCTGACACCATACCAGACGCCGGCCGTCAGGGCACCGTTCTCCCAAGGAGTGACACTGACATCGCCGCCGAGCCAGTAGAGGCCGCGGCCGTTACCCAGAAGGTTGGCACCACGGAACATGTAGAGGCTGTCCCAGCCGGTGGAGGCATTGACCGACCACCATTTGTCTTCTTCTTCGACCACGACGACTTCTTTGCTCATCGATTTGCCGTCAACGACGCTGACGGTGGCTTCGGTGGTCGGGCCGCCGGCGCTGATCGGGGCCGAACGGGCGCGATCGAGGGCCAAGGCTCCGGCTGAGGTGCCGGTTTCGGTTTGAGCCTGCGCCAGCGGTGCGGCCAGCAGCAAGGTTGCTATTAACGCGAGGAGTTTTTTCATGGTTTTAGTGGGTTTGGTGTTTTTGGAAAACCGTCCCTCAGGCAGACGGTGCGATGAACAGGGACGTTGAAGCACAAGCCGTGCCAAAGGACAAACCTTTTATTTTTTCTCTGTAGAACCCTGATTTCCCTCCCTTGGTCTCACCGAGTCTGGCCAAAAAGCGCCAAGCCGGATGGTCAAACGGCGACCGGGGAGTCCTCGCGGACGAGCAGGCTGACGTCGTTGGGGTGGATGAGGCACCAGACGTGCTCGCCCTCGTGGAAATCCAAGCCGGTCTCCCCGGCATTGGCCAGCAGGGCGCTGAGCTCGAGCCCGCCCTCGGTCACGATGGTCATGTCGTCGACCGCGCCTTTGAAGACCTCGCTGCTCACCCGGCTGGAGAAAACATTGCGGTCGCCCTCGGGCCGCTCGCGGTGCAGGCGGATTTTCTCGGGCCGGACCGAGACAAGCATCTTGCTGCCGACCGCGCTGCTCTCGCCGCTTTTGATCCAGAGTTCGAGACCGCCTTCGAGACGGCAAAAAGCGAGTCCGTCCTCGCGCCGCAGCACCTCGGCTTCCACAATGTTCGTTTCGCCGATGAAGCCGGCCACGAATTCGGTGCGCGGATGGTGGTAGATTTCGGCCGCGGTGCCGATCTGCTCGACGCGGCCCTTGTTCATGACCGCGATGCGGTCGGACATGCTGAGCGCCTCCTCCTGGTCGTGGGTGACAAAGATGAAGGTGATGCCGAGGCGCTTCTGCAGGTTTTTCAGCTCGGCGCGCATCTGGGTGCGCAGCTTGGCATCGAGGGCGGAAAGCGGTTCGTCGAGGAGCAGGACCTGCGGTTCGCAGACGATGGCGCGGGCGAGGGCGACACGCTGGCGCTGTCCGCCGGAAAGCTGCGCGGGCTTGCGGTCCTCCATGCCCTGCAGCGACGTCATGGCGATGGCCCAATCGGTTTTTTCCTTGATGGCCTCCGGCGGCAATTTTTTCATGCGCAGCCCGAAGGTGATATTCTCGCGCACGGAGAGATGCGGGAAGAGGGCGTAGCTCTGGAAGACCTGGTTGACATTGCGCTTGTAGGGCGGGTCGTTCGAGACGTCCTGCCCGCCGATGAGAATCTGCCCCGTCGTCGGCTGCTCGAAACCGCTGATCATGCGCAGGCAGGTCGTCTTGCCGCAGCCCGAGGGGCCGAGGAACGTCATGAATTCCCCCTCGGCGATGTCGAGGCTCACGTGGTCCAGGGCCGTGAAATCCCCGAAACGTTTGGTCACATCGCGGACTTCGACCATCGGGTTCATCAGATCAAAGATTTTTGAACCAGCCGATGCGGCCGGGCGCGAGGTTGATGTTGATCTGTTTGACCTCGGTGTAGGCCTCGAGGCCGTAGGTGCCGAGTTCGCGGCCGATGCCGGACTGCTTGTAGCCGCCCCACGGGGCCTCGTTGAAGGTCGGATGATACGTGTTGATCCACGTGATACCGGCGCGCAGCTGTTTGATCACGCGATGGGCTTTGGCGCCGTCGGAGGTGAAAACCGCGCCGGCCAGTCCGTAGACGGTGTCATTGGCCTTGCGGATGGCTTCCTCCTCGGTGTCGAAAAGCTCGACCACGAGCACGGGACCGAAAATTTCCTCCTTCAAGATTCTCGCGTCCGACGGGACATCGACGAAGACGGTCGGCTCGACGAAATTGCCCTTGGCCAGGGCGCCCTTGGTCATGCGCTTGCCGCCGCAGAGCAGCTTGGCTCCCTCGTCGAGACCGGACTTGATGTAGCCGAGGACTTTTTCCATGTGGGCTGGCGAGATGAGCGGACCCATCTCGGTTTTTTTGGCCAGGCCGTCGCCCACCACGATTTTGCGGCAGGCCTCGGCCAGGCGCGGGAGGAACTTTTTCGCGATCTTGCGGTCGAGGATCAGGCGCGAACCCGCGCTGCAGACCTCGCCCTGGCCGGCGAAGATGCCGAACATGGCGAATTCGAGAGCCGCTTCGAAATCGGCGTCGGCAAAAACGATGTTCGGGCTCTTGCCGCCGAGTTCGAGGGTGACTTTTTTCAGGTTGCCCGTCGCGGCGGTCATGATTTTGCGTCCGGTCACTCCGCCGCCGGTGAACGCGACTTTGTCCACCCGGTCGCTGGCCGCAAGGGTCGAGCCGACCGGGTCGCCGGGCCCGAGGATCAGGTTGGCCGCGCCCGGGGGAAAACCGGCTTCTTTGATGAGTTCGAAAAGTTTCACCGCGGAAACGGGGGTCATTTCCGAAGGCTTCAGAATGCACGCGTTGCCCGCGGCGAGGCCGGGGGCGAGTTTCCACACGGCCATGAGGAGCGGATAGTTCCACGGGATGATCTGCGCGCACACGCCGATCGGTTCGCGCACGGTCATGCAGACCATATTCGGATCGCTCACGCTGTAGGTCTGGCCCTGCGGCTTGCTGGCCAGCCCGGCATAGTAACGGAAGCACCCCGCGGCATCGGCCGCGTCATAACCGGCCTCGCGCAACGGCTTGCCATTGTTCTCGGTGTCGATTTTGGCGAACTCGTCCGCGTGCTTCTCGACGAGGCTGGCCAAAGCGAAAAGTTTCTCCGCGCGCTCGGGCCCGGTGCTCTTGCCCCACGGTCCGTGGTCGAAAGCTTCCCGCGCCGCACCGATGGCGTTCTCGGCATCGGCCGCGCCGCTCTCGGTCGCCTTGGCCATCACCTTGTTGTCCGCCGGATTGAAAATATCGCGCGTGGCGCCGCTCTTGGCCGGGACCCACCGGCCGTTGATGTGGTTCAAGAGGGTTTTCATGAGGGAAGATTAACCCATTTCACCGCGGTTTCCACAATGCCGCATTCAGGCAGGACCAAAGGTGCATGATCCAGCCGAGGGTGCCGATGCTGACAAACCAGAGCACGGCGGCTCCGACGAAGAAGAGCACCGCGGCCAGAAAGCGGCCCTGCAGCAACTGCCCGAGGCCCGGGACGAAAAGGCTGCCCAGCGCGGCAATCACATTGCCCGCCGAGCCTTGTCCGACCGTCATCACGTCACTAAACGCCGCCACCGCCCCGATGTCTACCCCGCAAAAGGACGCTCGCGCGCGAAAAATTCCACCACGGCGGGGAAGAGGAGGTTTTCCGCCTGGCGGATGCGGTCGCGCAGAATTTCGGGCGTGTCGCCGGGCAGGATGTCGGCCTCGGCCTGCGCCACGATCTCGCCGAAGCCGCCGTCCCCGCCGACGCGGTAGACCGTGCAACCGGCCACCGTGTCGCCCGCGGCCAGGGCGTCCTCCCAAGGCCGGGGACCCGGATGAGCGGGCAGGAGCGAAGGGTGGACGGCGAGGATCCGGCCCGCAAAGGCGCCGAGCAAATCGGGACCGGGCGCCCGCAGGAAGTTGAGCAGGAGGACGAGTTCCGCGTGCTGGTGCTGCAGGGCGTTGACGATGTTGTGCTCACTGGCCGGTTCGAGCACGCCTTCGGCTTCCCCGGGGTAGACATATTTTGTCTGCACGCGGTGGGCACGACCGACGTGCAGGATGCCGGCATCGCGCACGTCGGAGACGACCACTTTGATTTCCGCGGGCAGCATGCTGTCGTGGATGGCGCGAAAAATCGCATCGAGGTTCGTGCCCGCCCCGGAACCGAGGACGCCGATGCGCAACTTGTCCCCCGCGCTCACCGGTCATGCATCCTTTCCAGCAACGCCGTGGTGGAACGGCCCGGCACCAGCGGGAGAATCCGGATCTCCGCCCCGGCGTCGCGAAGGGCCGCCTGTTCCCCGGCATCGAGCGACTCCGGCGTGTAATCGCCGCCCTTGGCGTAAATGTGCGGTCGCACCGCGCGCAGGACCGAGGTGGCCCGTTTGTCGTCGAAAACAACGACATAATCCACGCAACCGAGCGCGGAGAGCACTTCGGCGCGGTCGTCCTGCGGGTTGAGCGGACGGCCGGGGCCCTTCAGCTCGCGCACGGAACGGTCGCTGTTCAAACCAACGGCCAAAGCATCACCGAGGGCGCGCGCCTCGCGCAGGTAGCGCACGTGCCCGGCGTGCAGAAGATCGAAGCACCCGTTGGTGAAGACCAAACGGCGTCCGGCGGCATCCATGGCATCGCGCTCCCGCGCCAGGCCGGCCGGGTCCAACACGCGTCCCTCGTGCATGCGCCGAGTATTCCCACCACCGCGATCATTGCGCAAGCCCCCAGGCACGATTACAACCGTGCCATGCGCATCGCGCGAATCGACGACGAGTCCGGGGCCGTCCTGCACGGCTGCCCCGCGGAAGAAGCCGGTCTCTACGAGGAACTCACGGGGTCCTGGGGCGCGGGATTCCGCGGCACCGGGCGCATCGTCCGCGCCGCCCGCCTCCTCGCCCCGCTGGATCCGTCCGCGGTTTACGCCATCGGCTTGAACTACCGCGACCATGCCGCCGAGACCGGGGCGCCCGTGCCGGCCTATCCCGTGCTCTTCATGAAAAACCCGCGCGCGGTGACCGGGCCCGGCGCGCCGGTCCTTCTGCCGCGGCGCCTGCGCAGCGACGAGGTCGACTACGAGGCCGAGCTGGCTGTGGTGCTGGCCCGCGACTGCCGCAACGCGACGCGCGCGACCGCCCTCGGATACGTGGCCGGTTTCACCTGCGCCAACGATGTCAGCGCGCGCGACTGGCAACGGCAACGTTCGGGAAACCAGTGGTGCCGCGCCAAATCGTTCGACACTTTCTGCCCGCTCGGTCCGTGGGTGGTCACCCCGGACGAAATGCCCGATCCGCTCCACGTGCGCATCGCCTCGCGGTTGAACGGCGAAATCATGCAGGAGAGCAACACGGCGCAGATGATCTTCGATGTGCCCGCACTCTTGGAGTTTCTCAGCGCCGACACCACCCTGCCGGCCGGCGCGGTCATCCTGACCGGAACCCCGCACGGGGTCGGCATGGCACGCCAACCGCCGGTCTGGCTCCAGCCCGGCGACACCATCGCCGTCGACATCACCGGCATCGGCACCTTGGAAAATCCGGTGGCGGAAGGGGTCTGATGACCTCCTTTCCGGTGGCCTTGCCCCGCGGCGCCGCCGAACCGGGCACGCCCCCGCCCTGCCCGATCGCACGGCTCGCCGCGTTGCTGGCGGAAGAGCCGCGACTGGAAGCCGTGGCCTTCAACCCGGCCACGCGCCGGCTTTCCATCGCCACGCTCGGCGGCGACAAGGACGGACACCTCGCGCAACGCGTCACCGCGACCATGCTGGCAAGCCATGAACCGTGTCCGCATTTCCGTCCGGAAAAATGCCAAGTCTGCGGGGTCAGCGCGGAACACCTCCCCGGCACCTCGCGCATCCTCGTCTCGGAAAAGCTCGGCACGACGCTGGTGCGCAAGGCGACCTGCGTGACCGCCCTCTCGCTGTGGCAGTGGGTCAAACTGGTCTGGCCCGCCTACGCCCCGCGGCAGAAAGGCACGATCGAGGAACACGGCGAGACGGAATGGAAATCCATGGCCGCCTTGGCCGCGGGGTGCGCGGTTTTCGGCCTCGCCGGCTGGGCCCTCGACCTGGCGCACGCGCCGGCGTGGGCACCGTTGGCGGCCTACCTTCTCGCTTACCTGTGCGGCGGCTGGGATGCCGCGGGTGATGCCTGGGAGCGCCTCAAAGCGGGCCAGCTCGACATTCATTTCCTCATGCTGGCCGTCGCCGCCGGCGCCGCGTTGATCGGCGCGTGGCGCGAAGGCGCTCTGCTCCTCTTCCTTTTCTCCGCCTCCGGGGCCATGGAGCACTATGCCATGGGCCGGACGCGGCGGGAGATCGGCGCCCTGCTGCGCGGCGCACCGAAAACGGCGCTCGTCGTCGACGGCAGCCGCGAACGCGAGGTCCCGGTCGACGACCTCCGGCCAGGCATGACGGTGCGGGTCGTGGCCGGCGGACAGATCCCCGTCGACCTGACCATCACGCGCGGAAGGTCGGAATGCGACGAGTCGAATCTCACCGGCGAATCCGTCCCCGTTCCCAAGGACCCCGGCGACACCGCCCTGGCCGGCACGATCAACTTGAGCGGGGTGCTCGAGGGGTCCGTGCTGCGTCCCGCCTCGGAAAGCTCGCTGCAACGCATCATCCGCCTGATCCGCGAGGCGCAGGGCCTGCGCGCGCCGTCACAGACCTTCACCGACCGTTTCGGCACGACCTACACGTGGACCATCCTCACGGTCTGCGCGGTGATGTTCTTCGTCTGGTGGCTCGGCTTCGGCCTGCCGCCGTTCGCCGGCGCGGGGGAGACCCGCAGCGCGTTCTACCGGGCTATGACATTATTGGTCGTGGCCTCGCCCTGCGCTCTCGTGCTTTCCGTCCCCTCGGCCATCCTCTCCGCCATCGCGGCGGGCGCCCGGCGGGGCATTCTCTTCCGCGGCGGGGCGCCGATCGAAAATCTCGCGCTGGTCGATGTGGTCGCCCTGGACAAAACGGGCACCCTCACCTCGGGACAGTTGACCCTCGCCGGCATCGAAATGGTGCGGGGCAGCGAAGGCAAACTGCTCGAAGTCGCGCACGCCCTCGCCCGGCATTCCGCGCACCCCCTTTCGCGCGCGATCCGCCGCTTGGCCCTGCAGCGCGGCGTGGCGGATCACGGCGCACAGTCCCACGAAACCGTGCCCGGCGGCGGAGTCCGGGCCGCGATCGGCGGCGAACCATGCGTGCTGGGCAGCCGCGCTTTCGTGGAATCCGAGACCGGCCTCGTCCTCCCCGCGGAGACGCGCGCCGCGGACGCCGCCGAAGTCTGGGTCGCCGGGCATGGTGCCGTCGGCTGCCTGCGCTTCCGCGACGAGGTCCGCCCGCAAAGCCGCGAACTTCTCGGCCGCCTGCGCGCGCGCGGCATCCGCACCGTGATGCTGACCGGCGACCGTCCGGGACCGGCGGAAGCCATGGGGCGCGCGGCCGGGCTCGATGAAATCCGTTCCGGCCTGCTGCCCGCGGACAAAGTCGCGGCCGTCGAGGAGTTGAAGGACGGAGGCCGCCGTCGCGTGGCCATGATCGGCGACGGGGTCAACGATGCGCCATGCCTCGCCGCGGCCGACATCGGCGTGGCCATGGGCGCGCGCGGTTCCGACGCCGCGCTCGAGCAGGCCGAGGTCGTGCTGATGAACGACCGCCTGGAAAATTTCCTGCTCGCCCTCGACCTGAGCACCGCAGCCCGGCGCGTCATCCGGCAAAACATGGCCATCTCCCTCGGGACCGTCGCGATCATGGTGCTGGCCACGTTCATCATGCCCGTGCCCCTCGCCCTCGGCGTGGCCGCGCACGAGGGCAGCACGGTTGTCGTGGTGCTCAACAGCCTGCGCCTCCTCTTCACGCGCCGCGCCTGACAAACCCCCGCGCCCGGGTTTACCTTGGAGGCTCCATGTTCTGGCGCGCCCTGACCCATCATTCGCTGAAGACGGTGGTCCGTCTCCTGCAACTGGTCGTTTTCGTCCTCGTGCCGGGCGCCCTCCTCTGGTTGCACTTCGCTGGCTTGCCGCGCGCGCTGCACGCGCCTTTGGTCGAGGCCGCCCGCCGCGAAGGCCTCGACATCGATTTCACCCGGATGCGCCTGAGTTTCCTCCAGGGCTTGGTGCTCGACCGCGTGGAGTTGCGCGCCGAGCGCCTGCCGGAAGCGCCGGACGTGGCGGTGGACCGCGCGGCCATTGCACTCAACTGGCGCGAGTTGATCCGGGGGCGGGTCGAGTTGACCTCGCTCGACCTGCGCGGCGCCCAGCTCTTTTTGCCGGTTGTCTCGGCCGAGGGGGTGACGCGCACGCTGCGGCTGACCAAGGCAAGGGCCCGCTTGATGCTGGCCGACGGCGTGGTCAGCGTGCCGCTGGCCCGCTTCAACCTGCAGGGCATCGATGTCACCGCGACAGGCCAGATCGCCTTGGCCCGGGATGGCGTCCCGGCGGCGCCCGCCGGTCTCGTGCCGCCGGAGGTGAGCCGTGCCCTCGAGGTGCTCGAATCGCTCGACTTCGGCCAGACTCCGCCGCGGCTGGAAGTGGAATTCGCGGCCCAATCCGGCAATGCCGCCGCCCTGCGCCTGCCGCGCATCTCCCTGGAGGCGCCGCAGGCGTCTTACGGACGGGCCGGCTTGCGCGACATCCGCGTGCAGGCGTCCTACGGGGAGCACGGACTGGAGGTCGCGCAGCTCACCGCACGCGATGCCAAGGGCGGGCAACTTGATGTCTCGGGCACGTGGAACCTGACGAGCGGGGCCGCGCAGGCGGAGGTGGAATCGACCCTCGACCCGGCCCCGTGGCTCGCGGAATTGCGTCCGGAAGGTCCGTGGCGTTCCTTGAGCTTCGGCCCGCCGCCGGCCGTGCAAGCCTCGCTCGAAATCGAGCCGGACCGCCAACCCCGCATGCGGATCATCGGGACGCTGGACGCCAGGGCCCTGTCCTTCCGGGGCGCGGACTTGCGCGGCCTGTCCTGCGGGTTCGCATGGCGCGACGGGGAACTCTACGCGAACGACATCCTCCTCAAACCGGCCACGGGCGAAATCCGGGCGGACTTCATGATGCGCCCGGACGAGGTCAAAATCCGCGTCCTGAGCCGCACCGATCCCCTGCAACTGCTGCCGCTTTTGCCCGAGAAGGCACGCGCGGATGTGGGCAAAATGGAGCTGGCCTTCACCGACCCGCCGGAGATCCGGTTCGAAGCGTCGGGCGCCTCGCTGGATGCGGCGGCGTTGTCCGCACGCGGACGCCTCAAACTCGGCCGGACATCGATCCACGGTTCCCCCTTGGACGAGGCCACGGCCGATGTGGCGTTCGAGAACCTCGCGCTCCTTTTCACCAACTTGCAGGTCTCGCGGCCGGAAGGCGAGGGCAGCGGGAGCTTTGTCTATGACTTCGGACAAAACCAGGTGCGGTTGGCCGGCATCCGCAGCACGATGAATCCGTTCAATGTCCTGCAATGGGCCGACCCGAAGGTGGCGCGCGAAACGCAACCCTACCGCTTCAAAGCCCCGCCCACCGTCACGGTCGACGGCGTCATCGGACTGAAAAATCCCGAACTGACCCGGTTGACCGCCGAGTTCACCGCGCCGCGGGGTCTGGACTACGACCTGCTCGACCGCACCCTGAATTTCGGCGAGGCCCGCGGCACGTTGCAGTTCGCCGGGCGCCGCATCGCGGTCGACGTTCCGGCGGCGCGCCTGTTCGGCGGCAGCGTGCGCCTCACTGCAAACATCACCACCGGCGAAGCCGACGCGCGGCAGCAGATGAGTGTCGCGCTGGACAACGTGGACTTCGAAACAGTGACGCGACTTTATTTCGACTACAAAGATTCGAAGGGTGTCCTCGATGCGGACTACGATTTCACCTTTGTGCCCGGCCGGCCCAAGCTCATGCGCGGCCAGGGGCGTTTGCTCGTGGCCAACGGCAATGTTTTCGCCATTCCGGTGCTCGGTCCGCTCTCCGTCCTGCTCGACGCGGTCATTCCCGGCACCGGTTACCAGACAGCGCGCAAAGCGACCTGCGATTTCCGGGTGGCCGACGGCGTGATCCGCACCGGCAACCTCGACGTCGAGGGCCAGGGCTTCAGCATGATCGGCAAAGGCGACCTCTTCTTTGTCGAGGACCGCATGGATTTCACCGTGCGGGTCAACGCGCAGGGCGTGCCGGGACTGCTGCTCTACCCGGTGAGCAAACTCTTCGAGTATGTCTCGGACGGAAAACTGTCCGAGCCGAAGTGGCGACCGCGCGTCCTGCCCAAGGGGGCGGACCGCGACCGCGCGCCCGCGGAAAAGGAACAGCCCGCGGAGCCTAGCGCAAAAGCAAAACGGCCCGGGCGCGCTTGATCGCGCGGGTGATGCGGCGGTGCAAGTGGGCCGGCACGCCGGTCAACCGGCGCGGGATGATTTTTCCGCTTTCGGTGACGAAGCGCTTGAGCAATTCGGGGTTCTTGTAGTCGATGGCGTCGACCGCAAGGTCGATGCGGCGGCGCGGCATCGGGCGGTTGGCGCGGCGCATGGCGGCGCGGCGTTTGGGTGTCTTGGGTTGCATGGCGTATTACTTGGTCTCCCGGTGCAGCGTGTGGCGCCGCAAGTGCGGATTGTATTTCTTCTTCTCGAGGCGCCCGGGCGTGCGCGGGCTCTTCTTGTTGCGGGTGCTCATGTAGCGGGAGACCGGCTTTCCTTCGGCCGCGGCCTCCGTGCATTCGAGGGTGATGATTTCCTGTGGCATGACTTTATTCCTTGCTGTCGGCCGAGGTTTCTTCGTCGGAGTCCTCGCCGGACTCCTCGTCCAGCGAATCGAAGAGGCGCCCGACGGGTTGGCGAATACGGCTGAAACGGTTTTTCTTCTCGATCTCGTTCTGGCACTCGACAGTGAAGCGTGCGAACGGGCGCGCCTCGAGACGAGCTTTGGGGATCGGCTTGCCGCTCATCTCGCAGGTCCCGTAAGTGCCTTTGGCCACGCGCTTGAGCGCCTCGTCGATCTCGAAGAGCGCATCCTGCTCCTGCGAGAGGAGATTGAGCGCGAAATCACGGTCGTAGGCGTCACTGCCCGCATCGGCCTGGTGCAGCCCGTGGGCCGAAACCTCGTGGGCATCGTGGCCGGTGCGCAGGTTGTCGCGGGCCACCCCGGTCATGGAATCGAGCAGGGTGTCTTTGAGGGCAAGCAGACGCAGTTGCTGCTTCTTGAGCCATGGATTGAGACGGCGGCTTTTGTCCACCGGTTGGCCGAAAGCGAGCATGTCGCGCGTGCCGACCA
>CAZEYV010000158.1:0-7781 GCA_964516705.1 uncultured Chthoniobacter sp. | reverse complement strand
GCACGGCGAAGCGCGTCTGCCCAAGGAATACATCCGCCGCATCGACGATGCGCCCAACGGTGAGGCGGTATTCGCGGACATCGTGGACAAAGACGACCTCCCTTCGTGGCGTTCCGTGGTCCACGATTTGCGCACCCACGACGGCATCCGCGTCTTCGAACAGATCCCGCCGACGGCGATCGACAACGGCTTGCTGCGCAACATTCCCTATCTTTCCTTCCGCGCGAACGAGCGGGTCGAATTCAATGTCTACGGCGACCCCGAAAGTCCCGTGGCTCTCGAATTCGGCATCTACGGGGAACGCGGTCCGAATAGCAAAACACGCCAAATGTTCCGCGAGTTCATCGCCGGCCATCTCGGAAACCGGAACCAGATCCGCGCGCTCTACAGCCTCGCACCGGGCAAGCGTGACCTGCATGCGGGCAAACTGGCCTTCCGCCTCATCCTCCCGGACGACCCCGACGGCTACGGCGCGACCTGGATCGTCGTGTATCGCCCGGACGGACTCGCGCGCGCGCGACTCTCCGAAAAGGCCTACGCCGCGATGACACTCCCCTTCGACGCGGTGAACAATGCCGACGGCAGCCTGCGGTCCGACAAAGCGGCGGAGAACCGCAACTGGCTGCAGGATGCCATGGAGGCTTTGACCGGCAAAGAGCCCGAGCTGCGCGGATTCTATCGCGACAAAAACGGCGTCTTCCGGGTTCTCACCGCGAAGTGAAGGCCATCGCGGACCCCGGGACCGCTAACCGGCGCAGCCGAACAAGCGGCGCTCGCGGATAATCCGCGCCACCTCGGGCGGCACGCATTGCACCCACGACGGATCACCGCCGCGGATCATGGCCAGCACGTCCGGCGACTTGATGGAAAGAATTTCTTCCCGGTAGTCCGTGACGGGTACAACGAAATCGTTCTCCCGCAAATAAGCGTAGAGATGACGCAATTTCGGTTCGACCCGGAAGTTGTCCGCCGTGATCAGCGCACCGTCCGAGGCGAGGCGCGGGTGGGCGTAGAGACGCACGTTCTTTTTGAAGAGCCGGCCCAATCCCTCGAGGATTCCGCCCTCGAGGTCGGTGTAATATTTCTCGAGGAAAATCTGCTCCAGCGCGGGCACACCGAGGGCCAGGCCGATGGCTTCATTGGTGTAGCGCGCGATGTAATCGACCAAACGGAAATATTCCCCGAAGCTGGAGACGAGCACCGTCTGCCCGAGCGCGCCGAGGATGTCCGTGCGGTCGAGAAAATCCTGCGCGTCGAGGTCGCCGCCGCTGAGCAGGTTTTCCATGGTGATCTCGGCCAACGTCAGGACACCGCGCGGAGCTTCTTTTTCCCGCGGCGCGAAGTCCTCGTAGGCGCGGCGCAGCATCTCGTGGGTCACGTGCGTGACCGGACGGAAACTGCCGCGCTCGACAAGGATGGCGCGCTTGTAAAGTTCCTCGGCCGGTTGGACCACCTCGCCGTCGGCGCGGAACATGGCCGCGGGTCCAAGACCCTGGGCCACGAGTTGCAAGCTCATCAACCGGTTGTCCACCCCGGCAAAAGCCGGTCCGCTGAAGCGGATCATATCCACTTCCATGCGCTTCGGGGTCAGGTCGTCGAGCAGACTGCCGATCAGTTTTTCCGGTTCCGCGTGGTGGCGGAAGGCGCCGTAGATCAGGTTGACTCCGATGATACCGAGGGCCTGTTGCTGCGCGATATTCTCCGCGTCGAGCATGCGGACATGGATGATGATCTCGTTGACCGGACCGCGCGGCTCGGTCTGGAAACGGAGCCCCATCCAGCCGTGCGACTCGTGGTGCGAATGGTAGCTGCGCGCCGCCACCGTGTCGGCAAAGACAAAAAACGTTTTCTCCGCGCCGAATTTCGCGTCGAGTCGCTCGCGCAGGAGGGAGAACTCGTGTTCGAGCATGCCCCAGAGACGCTGCCGGCTGACGTAACGCTCGACCGTCCCGTAGATCGCGTCGCTGAAAGTCATGTCGTAGGCGGACATGGTCTTGGCCACCGTGCCGGCCGCCGCCCCGACGAAAAAGAAGCGGCGCGCCACCTCCTGCCCCGCCCCGATTTCGGCGAAGGTGCCGTAGATGCGGCCGTCGAGGTTCAACTCGAGGGCCTTGCGGTTGACTTGCAGGTTGAATTCGTCGGCCGCCATAAAACCGGCGACCATGGCGCGCGGCACGCGGTGCGGCAACGGCAAACTTGCCCCGATGCATGCTTGCCTGCCCGCCACGACGGCCGATGATGAAAAAAGGTCCGACAATCATGCGACTGCCGAAGATCCTCCAGCGCGCCGCGGCCGGCGTCTGCCTGCTTGCCTGCGCCGGCTGCACCCCGCCGCGCGAAGCACCCGACCGGCTCGTCATCTGGCACCAGAAAACCGGGGCCGAACGGGCCTTCTTCGAGGAGGCGGTGGCCTCCTACAACCGGCAACATCCGGGGGAGCACGTCGTCGCCCTCTACCGCGAGGGCGAGGAACTGCGCAATTCATTCATCATCGCCGCGGTGGCCGGACAAGGCCCCGACCTGGTCTTCGGGCCCTCGGACAACGTGGCGGTCTTCGCCGGGACGCGCGTCATCCGACCGTGGGACGCGGTGGTCGGACCGGACTTTTTCGAACGCTTCACCGCGGACGGGATTGTCCGCTGGGAAGGCCAGCCGTGGATGGTGGCCGACCAGATCGGCAACCAGCTGATGCTCGTCTACGACCGGCAGATGGTCGGGCGCGCCCCCGAAACGCTGGAGGAACTGGTCGAACTCGGCCGCAAACTCACCTTGCGCCGCGGTGACCAAGTCGAGCGCTATGCCCTCACCTGGAACTATGCGGAGCCGTATTTCTTCATTCCCTTCCTCACCGGCTTCGGCGGATGGATCATGGATGACAATGGCGATCCCACCCTCGACACCCCGGAAATGCGTGCCGCGCTGCAATTCGTCCTCGATTTGCGGGACAAACACGGCGTCATCCCGCGCTACGAGGATTACAATACCGCGAACCTCATGTTCCTGCGCAAACGTGCGGCCATGATCATCAACGGCCCGTGGGCGTGGTCCGAATACGGCGTGCCGGACCGCAGCATGCTCGCCCTGCTCCCGCTGAACACCGAGACCGGACTGCGGTGCCGTCCGGTCATTGCCGCCAAGGGCTACTGCCTGAATATCAACACGCCCCCCGAAAAATTCGCCCTCGTGCGCCGCGTGCTGGAGTTTTTCACGGGCGAGGAAATCCAGCTCGCCATGGCGCAGCGCCTTTTCACCACCCCGACGCTGCATCGTGCGCTCGAGTCGCCCGCTTTCCGCGGCAACGCCGTGTTGCAAATGGCCCTCGAGCAGTCGAAAAATGCCGTGCCCATGCCGATTGACGCGAAGCTGCGCTATATTTGGGACGGGATCCGCGGGCCCTACCGCCGCGTCTTCACCGGCGATCTCACGCCGGACGAAGCGGCGCGCCAGATGCAACGGGAGGCCGAACAGCGGATCGCGGAGGCCCTGCCGTGAAAAAGCGACGGCAGACCCGCGCCGCGGCGCTCGCCGGGCTCAACGAATGGGACCCCACCGCGCGGCGCCGCGGTTTCCTGGCCCTCTGTCTGCTGCCCGCCGCCGCCGTGCTGGTGCTCGTGCTGCTTTATCCGCTCTTTTACAATGTCTTGTTGTCGTTCTCCGACGCGAGCATCCACCGCATCCGCGGTTGGAAATTCGCCGGCCTCTCGCAATACGCGCTGGTTTTCCGGGAGCCCGAGTTCTGGATCACCTTCGGCAAAACCATCGTCTGGACCACGGTCAGCACCCTGCTGCAAGTGGCCATCGGCGTTTTGCTCGCGGTCATTTTGCACCAGCACTTTCTCCGCGGCGCGGCCGCCTGGCGCGTCCTGCTCCTGCTCCCGTGGGCCATGCCGCAATACATCACCGCCCTCACTTGGCGCAGCATGTTCCACGGGCAGACCGGCCCGGTGAACACCCTGTTCGGCGCGGCCTTCGGCCTTCCGCCGGTCGACTGGCTGACCACCCCGGGGCCGGCCTTTTTCGCCGCGATCCTGGTCAACGTCTGGATGGGATTCCCCTTCCTGATGATCGCCGCACTGGCCGGCTTGCGCGCCATCCCGACCCAGATCTACGAGGCCGCGATCCTCGAAGGAGCCTCGCCGTGGTATCAATTCATCCGCCTGACCGCCCCGCTGCTCCGCTCCGTCATGCTGCCGGCCACCGTGCTCGCCATCGTCTGGAATTTCAACAACCTCAATGTCATATGGCTGTTCAGCAACGGCGGCGAGCCGGCCGACTCCACCCAGATCCTCGTCTCCTACGTGTACAAGGCCGCCTTCACCTACTACCGCTTCGGCTGGGCGGCCGCCCTGTCGGTCGTCATTTTCGTCATTCTCTTTTTCTTCGTCCAAGCCTTCCTCCAAGTCAGCCGCCCGCGCCGCTGAAAGACATCAACGGAGGAAGACCGACCGCACCACCGCGGTCCCCGCCGCCAGCCAGAGCAACGCGCCGGCCGCCAGGTAGGGACCGAAAGGGATCCGTCCGGCCGACTCCAGCTTGCCGGCGAGCAACATCGCCACCCCCGCCACCGCACCGATGATGGAGCCGGCGGCGATGCTGAACAGCGCGCCGGGCCACCCGAGAAACGCCCCGAGGGTGAGCATGAATTTGACGTCCCCGAAACCCATTGCTTCGCGCGGAATGACCAGCGCCCGCGCCACCCCGCGGGAACCGAGCGCGGCGGCGTAGTCGGTGAACTGATCTCCGCGCCGCAGGCCGTCCATGGTGAACCGCCAGCTTTCCCCGTCCGCACCGTGCACCTCGAGGACGTCGGTCGGACGGTAAAACATTTCGGCCAGCGCGATTTTCTCCTCGCCGAATTCCAAACACGGTTCGTCCGCGGTCCCGCTGACGGTAAACTCCTCCTCGGAATCCAGTTCGATCCGCTTGCGCCCGAAAGCCAGTTTGCCCAGTTCCACCACGGCGAAGAGCGCGGCGAAGCCGGCGCCGGCGCCGAACAGAGTCGAGCGGAGCCGCTCCTCCCACGTCGTGCCGGGCTGCAATCCGTCGACCAGCACGCTCAGGACCACCCCGGCCACCGCGCCGCCCAGCGTCAGGCTGTCCGGAAGGATCATATGCTCGAGATCAATGAACGTCCCGGCCACCAGCAACGCGGCCAGAACCATGTAAGCCGCGGCGACCCACGGCGGAAACATCCACCACAACCAGACAAAGAGCACCGCCGTGAGCAACTCGACGAGCGGGTAGCGCGCGGAAATCCCCGCGCCGCAACCCGAGCAGCGGCCGCACAGGAACAGCCAGCTGAAAACCGGCAGGTTCTCGGACCACGGCAAAGACCGCCCGCAGTGCGGGCAAAACGACCGGCGCGGGTGACCCAGACCGATGCCGCGCGGCAGGCGGTGGATGACGGCATTGAGGAACGACCCGCAGACCAGCCCGGCAACCGCCACCGCCGAGTACGCTGCCCAAGCGTTCATTCCTTGGGCAGGCGGGCCTCGAGCAATTCGCAGAAAACGTGCAGCAGGAAGATCTGCGCCTCCTGGATCCTCGCGGTGGATGTTCCCGGCACAATGACCTCGATGTCCGCCGCACCTTTGGTGAAGCCGCCGTCCCGCCCGAGAAAGGCGACCGAAGTGACCTCGCGGCGACGCGCTTCCCCGATCGCGGAGAGCAAATTGCGCGACTGGCCGGAACTGGAAATGACGATGAGCACATCCCCGGGTTGGCCGAACGCGTGCACTTGCCGCGCGAAGGCGTCGTTGAATTCGTAATCGTTGCCGATCGCGGTGAGCAAACCCCCGTCGACGCCGAGGGCCAGCGCCGGATACGGACGGCGGTCGTCCTTGAAACGGCAGACAAATTCCGCGGCGATGTGCGCCGCATCGGAGGCGCTGCCCCCGTTGCCGCAGAGGAGCAGTTTGCGTCCGGAGGTCAGGGCGGCCAGCGCGGCATCCGCGGCGCGCTGCACCGGCGCTTCCAATGGACCGAGCGAATCGAAGGTCTCCCGCGCGGCGGACAGGGCGTCGGTGAAATGACTCATAGCCTGCGAGCATCCGGAGCCCGCCTGCCGCCAAGCAAGCCAAATTGCGCTCCTCCCGCCGTTTGACATCCGGCGGCAAACCTTCTTTCATGCCCGCATGATCCCGCGTCTCGGCCTCCTGGCCGCCGTCCTTTTGCTCGTCTCGTGCGTCACGCCGACCGCCCCGCCGGTGGAAATTCCCGAGGCCGACGTGCTGCCGCTGGCCCTCGACAACGACTTCGACTTCCGCAAAGTGCGCCGCACCATCAATCAGGCCGGGGTCAATACCGTGACCGACAACGAAACGCTCAACTTCGAGCGTGCCTACCTCAACCACGGGGCGCTCTCGGCCGATGAACGCCGCCAGCGCGAAGGCACCTACTTCGACATCTTCTGGCGCGCCGCACGGCCGGCCGAACTCACCGTCCGCTTCGAATACCGCCAGGCCAAGACCGGCAACGCCGTCATGGCCCAGGAAGTCTACGTCCCGCAAGCGCGCGGCACGATGAAAAGCTCCTTCCAAGTGACCGGCGACAGCTTCCTCTGGGACGGTCCGGTCACCGCATGGCGCTGCCTCCTCATCGAGAACGGCCGCATCGTCGCCTTCACCCAGTCTTACCTCTGGAAATGAATCGTGCCCCGCGCGGCCGCCGTCTGAGACCACGCGCGCCCCGCCGCCAGATGCCAACGGGATCTTGAACACGACCTCCTCAGTGCAAGTGGGCGTCTCCGGACCCGCCGTGTGGGTTCGGGTCCATGGCCGCGGCTCGTTCCAAAACAGCGCCGGGCTGAAGGAATTCGCGGCGGAAATGACCGCGCGCGGACACCGTGAATTCATCGTCGACCTCAAGGATTGCGAGCTGATGGATTCCACCTTCCTCGGGACCCTCGCCGGCATCGCGCTCAAGCTCCGGCCCGCGGGCCAGCTGCGCGTCATCCGCGCCAACGACCGCTGCCGCTCGGTCATGGCGAATCTCGGGCTCGACCGTGTTTTCACCGTGGACGGCCCCGTCCCCGAGGCCCCGCCGGCCGCCGCGCTGGAGGACACCGACCGCTTGCCGCATCCGGCCAAGCGCGAAACCATCATCGAAGCGCACGAGAATCTGGTCGAGGCGGACCCCGGCAACGCCGTGCGGTTCAAGGATGTTCTCGAGTTCCTCCGTCACCGGGAACCCGAGGCGCAAGGCCGCCCTTGATGCACCCGCACCCGCGGGCCTAACCTGCGTCCTCCCCGCGCGGGCGTATGGTCACGGCTCTGCTCATCGTCTTCATCCTGGTCTCCGCCTACCTGGCGTGGAGAGTCGGCTTCCAGCGCCGAGCCCTGCGGCGGTTGGGACGCGAGTGGCGCGAACTCCAGACCGAAAAGGAGCGGGTCTTCGATTTCCTCCACGGCCTCGGCGAGGCTTTCGGGGGATCGGGCGGACGCCGCGAATTGCACCGCCTCATCGTCGAAAGCGCCGCCCGCATCCTCGACGCGCACGGCGGCGCGCTCTACCTCGTGGACCGTTCGGGCCAATTTCTCACTCCATCCTACATCAGCCACACCTGCGCGCCCCTCGTCCGCGTTCCCGAGCACATCCAAACCCAGGCCGCCGCAAACCCCGTTGCCATGGAGAGCTTCCTGCGCCTCCAATCCGTCGGCCCCGGCGAGGGCGCCCTGGCCCGAGTCTGGCAGCAGGGCGGAGCGCACCTCTTCAACTTCGACGACCCCTCCCTGGCCGGCCTCGCGGGCGACGGCCAGCGCGCCACCTCCGCCCTCGTCGCC
>CAZEYV010000157.1:0-8540 GCA_964516705.1 uncultured Chthoniobacter sp. | reverse complement strand
GGTCGGGCGGCCGGCGGCCCCCGCGCCCTTTCCCCCCCTCGCCCCCCGCGGCCCACGACCCCCCGCTACAACAACCTTCAACGAGGCGCACCGGCACGCCATGCTCCGCCAGAAAACGCTTCACATCGCCCACCGTGTATTCGCCGAAGTGAAAGATACTCGCGGCCAGCACCGCATCGGCACCCGCATTCTGCAGCACGTCAGCCATGTGCTCGAGTTTGCCCGCGCCGCCACTGGCGATAACCGGAATGCTCACCGCTTCGCTCACCGCGCGCACCAGATCCATATCATAGCCTTCCTTGGTTCCGTCCGCATCCATGCTCGTCAGCAAAATCTCTCCCGCGCCGAGTTCCTCCACATGCCTGGCCCACGCCACGGCCTCGAGTTCCGTCGGATTCCGTCCGCCGTGCGTGTAAACCGTCCATCCGCCCTCCGGTCGACGCCGCGCATCGATCGCCACCACGATGCACTGCGATCCGAAACGCTCCGCGCCCTCGCGCACCAACTCGGGGCGCTCGATGGCGGATGTGTTCACGCTCACTTTGTCCGCCCCGGCCCGCAGCATGGTCTTCATGTCCTCCACCGTGCGGATCCCGCCACCCACGGTCAGGGGCATGAAGCATTCGGACGCCGTCCGCTCGACCACCTCGACCATGGTCGCGCGGTTGTCGGAAGACGCCGTGATATCGAGGAAAACCAGCTCGTCGGCGCCCTGCGCGTCGTAAGCTTTGGCGCATTCCACCGGATCGCCCGCATCGCGCAATTCGAGGAACTTCGTTCCCTTCACCACGCGTCCGCCGGTCACGTCAAGACAGGGAATGATCCGTTTGGTCAGCACCGGGGCAGGATGGCGCGTCAGCGGTTCCCGCGCAATGCAGCGCTGAATTGGATTGCCTTCGCGGGCTTGTTTTTTACCTTTTACAGATGCGACCGGTTTTATGCGCGATCTTGGCCTGCGGCCTTGTCGTCTTTCTTTCCGGTTGTGCCTCCAGCCCCTACGGAGTGGGGCGTTTCGGCACGGTCGTGGTCGATGCCGGGCACGGCGGCTTGGACCGCGGGGCCAGAGGCGTCGATGGCCGTTCGACCGAGAAAGTCTACGCCCTCGACACCGCCAAACGTATCCAGCGCGGACTCCGCTCCCGTGGTTACCGCGTGATCATGACCCGCAGGAGTGACTACTTCGTCTCGCTCCCCTCGCGTGTGGCCACGTCAAACCGGCAGCGCGGCGCGGTGTTCGTCAGTGTCCACTACAACTGGACAGGTCGCAGCGCTGTTTCCGGCACCGAGACCTACTACTACAACTCGCGCTCCTACCCGTTGGCGGCCAACATCCAGCGTGAGGTCGACCGTGTCGCGCCGACCCCGAACCGCGGAGTGAAGCGCTCCCGTTTCCACGTGCTGCGCAACAACGCGCGCCCCGCGGTGCTGGTCGAACTCGGCTTCATGTCCAATCCCCGCGAACTCCGCCTGATCAAGTCCGCCTCCTACCGCCAACGCCTGGCCGATGCGGTGGTGCGCGGCATTGTCAAATCCTCGCGCTGACCGTCATGAGAGCCCTGGTTTTGCTCTTCGCTCTGGCCGCCACCGCCGCGGCCCAGTCGCTGCAATGGAAGGAATCCACCGTGGCCATCGAGGCCATCGAAGGCGGCGGCAAAGTTGCCGGGGTGTTCCGCTTCACCAACACGGGCAACAGCACCGTGCGGATCCGTTCCGTGCCCGCTTCCTGCGGATGTGTCGCGGCCAAACCGGCCAAACGCGACTACGCCCCGGGCGAAAGCGGCGAAATCCCGTTCACCTACTCGCCCAAGGGCCGCTGGGGCGCGCGGGCCTACCGGGTCTATGTCGTCACGGACGAAAAAGGCGTCCGCCCCTACCAACTCCGTCTGGAAGTCACCGAGATCCGCCGCACGGACTCCGCACGCTGACCCGCCGCGGGATCAGGGCCGCGATGAACGCCGCACTGCGGCGGCGATCTCCGCCGATTTTTCCGGCATCAGGTTCGCCGCGTAATTGGCCAGCGACTCCGCATGCTCCGGCGTTTCCCACGCCATGCGCGCGGCCGTCGCGATCAAGCTCGGCTCGCCCCAATCGGCCGCCGACTTCAACTGGCTCATTTGTTCGCCGCTCAAACCGCTGACCGGCAAATCGCCGGTCGCCCGGATGCCCAGGGTGTCGTAGCCGACACACCCCCCCGCCAGCAACACCCCCGCCATGAACGCCCGCAAATTACGCATCACTGCTTTTCGCGCCCCTTGCCTGCAAAATCAAGCCGCGGCGGTCTTGCCATCCGTGCACGGCAGCGCTTTGCTCGGCGCGAAGCATGAAAACAGGCACGACATTAACGCTCACCCTTTTGCTGGCGATGTTGGTCTCCGCCCGCGCCAGCACGGGTGACGAAACGCGCGAAGATACCTTCGCCCCGCGGCCTTTTGTGCTCGCCTCGGATGAAGCCCCCGAGGTGCCCATGCCCGAGGCCGGCCTCGGCGAACCTCTCCCGGCCGACCCTTATGCCGCGGCGCAGTCCCCGCTCACGTTGCAACCCGCGGGCTCGACGGTCGATCCGCAGGAAGGAGCGGCGCGGCGCGCACAGGCCAACCGTCTTTTCGCCGCGATCGATGAAGGCGACATCGCAACCGTGCGGACACTTCTGGACGAGGGGCTTGATCCCGAGACCACGGTGCCCGCCCCGATCGAAGAAACCATGCTCCCGCGCTTCCGCAAAGATTTCCTCCTTTACTACGTGACCAAAGAAAGCGGCCTGACCCCCCTGATGTTCGCCGCGGCCCGCGGGCACCGCGACATTGCCGAACTGCTCATCGCCCGGGGCGCGAAGAAAAACGCGCGCACCAGGCGACACGGCACCGACGCGCTCTGGCTCGCCGGTTACGCGGGAAAGACCGACGTCATCCAACTTCTCCTCGGCGTGCAACCCGGCTCCGAGGCCGACCGCACCCGGGTGGAAGTCGACCTCTCCGCCCAGACCGCCACGCTTATGCGCGACGATGCCACGGTCAAAACCGCGCCAATCTCCTCGGGCAAAAAGAAATTCCGCACCCCGACCGGCGAATACGTGGTGACCAACAAACACCGCCACTGGAAATCCACCCTCTACGGCGCGAGCATGCCGTTTTACCTGCGCCTCTCCTGCCGCGACTTCGGACTCCACGCCGGTCACCTCCCGGGCTATCCCGCCTCCCACGGCTGCATCCGCCTTCGCCAAAAAGACGCCGCCGAATTTTTCAAACAGGTCCCCGTCGGAGCCAAGGTGGTCATCAAGTAACCCCTGTCGCGTCGGCGTCCCCGCCGCCGGTCGTTGAGCCGCTAAAGTTCAGCACCCGTTTCGATTTTCTCTTCACCACGGCCCACCTCCGCCAAAATCGGACAGCGGCAAAACTCTTCCAGCACCGCGCGATTCGTCCGCTTCGGCTCGTCGTCCAAACCGTCCGCGTTGTTCAGCACGACCCCCGTGAGCACCAACCCGCGCGCTCGCACGGACTCGATGGTGAGCAGGGCATGATTCAGCGCGCCCAACCGGTTGCGCACCACGACGATCACCGGCCAACCAAGCTCGACGGCGAAATCAGCCAGGGTGAGTTTGTCCGTCACCGGCACCAACCAGCCGCCCGCTCCCTCGCAGAAAACCTGAGCGTGCCGTGCCGCCAAAGCACGCACCGCGGCGAGCGCTCCGGCCCAATCCGCCGCCGGCTCGCCCGACATCTGACAAGCCCGCGGCGCCGCCGGTGTTTGCATCCAGACCGGATTGATCGCTGCGAGCGGCTCAGCCCCTTCTGCCGCGGTCGCGAGGATTTCCACGTCGGTGCGCGGACCGCAACAAAACGGCTTCGCTCCGACCGCGTCCACCCCGGCCGCCCGCGCGGCTTTGACCAGCAAAGCCGTGACATACGTCTTGCCGCAATCGGTGTCTGTCCCGGTCATGAAATAATTCATCGCTTTCCTCCCACCCCGCCATGCCATTGATGGGCAGCCGCGCTCAAGACATGCAAAGCCGCCGTCTCGCTGCGCAAAACATGTTTGCCGAGGTCGACCGGCACAAAACCGCAGCCCACCGCCGCCCGCATCTCCGCCTCCGTCCAATCCCCCTCGGGCCCGATGGCGAAGGTCACCGACGGCGCCTCGCCCGTCAGAAATTCCCCGAGCGTCCGCCCGCCGGGATGCAAGGCCGGGATCGCTTTCACCCCGCCGGGTGCGGCGGCGAAAACGGCGTGCGGCGCGCCAACGGGAAAAATCTCCGGCAGCACCACATGTCCGCACTGCTTGGCCGCTTCAACCGCAGCTTGCCTCCATTTGGCCCGCCGCTTTTCCGCATCCGCCGCCGCGATTTTCACCACGCTGCGCTCGGCCGCGACCGGACGGATCGAGGCCGCCCCGAGTTCCGTCGCCTTCTGCACCAGCCAGTCGAAGCGCTCGTTCTTGATCAACGCGACGATGAGGTGAATGGCCGGCTCCGGCCGCACCTCATGCCATTCCCGCAAGACCCGCGCCGTCACCCCCCGCTTGCCCACCTCCTCCAATTCCACCTGCGCGGCGCGCCCGCTGCCGTCGAAAATTTCCACCCGGTCGCCCGCCGCCAGCCGCAAGACCTGCGCCGCATGCCGCGCCTCGGATGCGGTGAATTCCACGGTCCCCGCGCGCCACATCTCAAACGGAACAAAAAACCGTGCCATGGTCACCCCACTGCCTTGAACCGCCGCAACGTCTCGTCGCGCTCCGTCCCGTGGTCGACCATCGGCAACGGATACCCCGCCGCGATCGGGCGGTCATCAAAAGGCGCCTCGAGAAATTTTCCGGCCGGAACACCGCGCAACTCGGGCACCCATTGCTTGATGTATTTGCCCTCCGCATCGTAGCGCTTGGTCTGGCTCCACGGATTCTGGATGCGGAAATACGGAGCCGCGTCCGCACCCGTCCCCGCGCTCCACTGCCATCCGCCGTTGTTGCTCGCGATCTCGCCGTCGATCAGCGTCTGCATGAAATATTGCTCTCCCAGCCGCCAGTCGAGATGCAGGTCTTTGGTCAGGAACATCGCCGTAATCATGCGCGAGCGGTTGTGCATGTAACCAGTTTCGTTCAGCTGCCGCATGGCCGCGTCGACGATGGGAAAACCAGTCCGCCCTTCGCACCAGGCACGGTATTTCACTTCATCCCGGTCCCATGCCATGCCGCGGTATTTCGGATTGAACTCGTGCTCCAGCACCTCGGGATAATGCCACAGGATCTGGAAATAAAATTCCCGCCAGATCAGCTCCGCGATGTATTTCCAAACGCTGTCCCGTCCCGCGGCATCAGCACCCTCGGCCGCGACCTTGCAACGATGATAAACCTCGCGGATCGAGAGCAAGCCGTGACGCAAGTCCTGCGACAACCGGGACGTCCCGTCCTCGCCCATCAGGTCGCGCGTCGCGCCGTAGCGATGGATCGGACCGGACAAAAAATTCTTCAACCGCGCCCGCGCCGCCTTTTCGCCCGCTTCCACCCCGCCGGTGAATTCCGGCAGCCCCCAAGAGGCCGGGGTCGGCAGCCCCTTGCTCCTCACGCCCTCCGGCGTCTTGAGCTTTTTCAGCGCCGGACCGGCCGCCGGCTTGTCCAACTTGGCCCATGCTTTGGAATACGGCGTGAAGACCCGGAAATTCCCGCCTTCCCCCGTCTTCACCTCGTCCCGCTCGTGGATCGCCGCGTCCTTGAACGTGCGCAATTCACGTCCGTCCTCGGCCAGCATCTTCGCCACCCGCATCTCCGCCCCGCGTCCGAACAAATCCGGATCGCGGTTGGTGAACACCGCCTCCGCCTTGGTCTCGCGCGCCAGTTTGACCAGTGCCTCCTCGGCCTCCCCTTCGCGCACGACGAGTCCGCTGCCGATCGTCCGCAAATTCCCGTCCAGCGCGGCCAAAGACCCGGCGAGAAACGTCTGCCGCGCCGCCCCCGTCCAACCGTGCTTCTTCTTCCAGTCGCTCACCACGTAGACCGGCACAACTTCCTCCGCCTCCTTCACCGCCGCGGCCAACGCGGTATTGTCCGTGATCCGCAAATCCCGCCGGAACCAGTGAATCGCCGTCTTCATGGCGACAGCATGAACGCCGGCAGCGCCCTAATCCAGCGCCCGCTCGGCCTCACCCGGAGAAAAACCGCCGGCCCGGCGGTTGCATCACTTGGTCCGGCAGAATGCGGTGACCCGCTCCATTACTCTGCACGAGGCATCAATCAAGGGCACGCCCTTCTCCGCGGAGTTGAAGCACTCGGAACCATGGAGGCAGCGCAAACCTGCGCTCAGACCTCGGACTGACAGAACTCCCAGAACGTCCGGGGAGTCATGATCGATGCGCCCTTGCAACTTCCCAAGACAAGCAAGTCTTTGTCACCGGTTACGATCGCCTGCGCGTCTCCGGGCACAACCAAACCGAGCACTATCAAGTCGTTTGGATCGCGACACGTCTTGGGATCAAGCTTCTCGGGCCTCACTACTTCGACGTTCTGCCGCAAGAACCTCATGTATTCCGCAACTACGCGAGGTGGGACCTTGATCTTGGTCCTGAGCTTGTCCTCGACCTCCGCGAGAATTCCCTCGCCCGCAATCAGGCTGTGCCGCTCAAGGCAAAGTTCCACGATGGCTTCGCAGAGACCGCGGGAGGCCACTGCTGCTATGAAAACGTTCGAATCAAGGACGACCCTCATGAGAGGGCCTTGAAAACATCTTCGTCACTCAACAGTCCTTGGGCTTCGGCGAACGGCAGAATCTTTTTCCGGACAGCGCGAAACTTCTCCACGGCGACATAGCGCCGCAGCGATTCACGGACCATGTCGCTCACGGCCTTGTTCTCCCTGCGACTGAGCTTGTCCAGATCCCCTTTAAGCGTGTCAGGCAAACGAATAGTTAGAGTAGCCATGGTACTTAAGTTTGTAAGACATCGTAGTGCACCAGGACGTCACGTCAAGCAGTTGGCCTACCGAACGCCTCTGCACGCAGAAATTTTGACATGCGGCGGCAGGCATGGACACACGGCTGCCTGAACCGGAACAAACCAGCACTCAAACTCCAAACGAGCGCCTTTGGACTGCCGCCGACTTGGCCAGCTACATCGGCTGCAGCGTGAGGGAAATCCGCAACCTGCGCTACGCCGGTTTGCCCACGATCAAGTTTCGGCACCTGATCCGATTCGAGCCCGAGGCGGTGAAGGCGTGGCTGCGCAGGCAGCAGTAATCGCCACCACCGATTCAAGATTCGGCTGGCGGCATGATGGCGAACCACGCATCGGCCTGCTCCTCGATAGCCAGCTCACGGTAGTGCCGGAAGATGATGTCGGGTGAATTCCCCGCCTCGAGCGCCACTTCGTTGGCATTCTTGATCTTGGCAATGCGGTAGCTGATGAACGAATGGCGCAGCACATTGTGCGGCCACTCGATGCCAAGGCGGCGCGAAAGGTTAGTCGCCTTGCGGTAGGTTTCCGCGCCGGGCACGATTAAGCCCCGGCCAACGTGGGGCAAGAGCCACTGGCGAAGGTTGTCGCTGATCGGCACGATACGCCGAGAGGCCGTCTTGGCTTGTCCAGCGCGGATCGTGATGAACCGGCGCTCGAGATCAATGGCACTCCATTCGACGCGCGAGATTGGGGTCGCGCGGGTCCAAAAGAATGCCCTCCCGCCCTGAGGGATAACCGACGACGCAGGAACCCAATTCTTTGCCATCGCGGCAGCGCACCAAGAGAGCGCGCACGGAGTTGGGGCCGTAGTCGATGCCTAGGGAGACCTTCATGATCTCCAATTCAACCTTGTCAAACTCCCACCTCAAGGCCGAGTGTGGTTGACAGTTGAATGACAAGGATCACCCTTGCTGATGTCGCTCGGGCCGTCAGCTAGACAAAGTCCGCCATATCTCTGGCCTTGCGCCATGATCCTCGCATCCCCGATTCCACGCGGCGGCGGGTCCAGCAAGCCGCCCGCAAGTTGGGCTACCGCCGAAATGCCATCGTTGCGCATCTGATGTCCGAACTCCGGCGAGGAGCACAGCCGGGGTCATCTGCCACCATTGCCCTGCTAAATCTCAACGAAGACCCGCATGCGTTCACGCGGCATCCGACGATTCCCGCGCCATTGCCGAACCGGCCTCGGGCGCATCGCGCTTGCCGGCCAGCATTGGCTTCCTGATAGCGCTCACTGAGCCACCTCCTCACTAGCGCTTACGCTCTTGCCCTCGGACTCCACGAACGCGCGGATCGCTTCGATGTGCTCGAGGATCGTCTTGGCCTTGCCCAGTCCGAACTGGAACGGCCACCGCGATCCGGCATTAAGCACGATCAGCGGCTGCCCCTTGTATTCCGACACAACGGCGGGTTGATTCGCGTTCATGTCAGGCAGCCGCGACGATGCGGCTCATCAGGGTGTTGAGGTTGAACTTGCGCAAGCCGCGGCTTTCCACGTCCCAGACCGTGATCAGTCCGCGCTTGCCCAGATTGGCGGCAGCGGTCGTAAAGCGCATCGTGCGGACTGCGCCCGAGGCTTTAATGAACGTGCCGATGTATTCACTG
>CAZEYV010000156.1:0-6959 GCA_964516705.1 uncultured Chthoniobacter sp. | reverse complement strand
GGGTCTCCGACGCTTTGCGCGAAGCGGGTTTCAAAGTTTTCGGACCCTCGCGGGAGGCCGCCCGGCTCGAGACCAGCAAAAGCCATTGCCGCGCCTTCGCCGCCCGCCACCGACTCCCCTCGCCCCGCCATGCGACGTTCGACGGCCCGCGCGCCGCGGAGGAAGCGCAGGCCTGGGCGCGGGCGCAAGGTTTCCCGGTGGTGGTCAAAGCCGACGGTCTGGCCTCCGGCAAAGGCGTGGTCGTCCCCGAATCCGCAACGGAACGCGACGAGGCGATCGTGCGCCTCGCGAAGACCGGACCGATCCTGCTCGAGGAGCGTCTGACCGGACCCGAAGTCTCGCTGCTGGTTTTCACCGACGGACGCTCGGTCGCCGTCATGCCTCCGGCGCAAGACCACAAACGCATCTTCGAAGGCGACCGCGGACTCAACACCGGCGGCATGGGCGCGTATGCGCCGACATCCGTTTGTCCGCCGGACGCGGTCGAAGACATTCTTGAAAAGATCATCCGTCCGACCATTGCCGGCCTGGCCGCGGATGGAACCCCGTATGTCGGCGTGCTTTATGCCGGGCTGATGATGACGGCGGACGGCCCGAAGTTGATCGAATACAATTGCCGCTTCGGCGATCCCGAGGCGCAGACCTTGCTCCCCCTGCTCGCAACACCCTTGCGCGACATCGCCCTGGCCTGCGTGGAGGGACGCCTGGCCGCTACGGACGTGCGGTGGCGGGGCGGAAGCGCCTGCACCGTCGTGATGGCCGCGGCGGGTTATCCGGAGAATCCGGTGACCGGTGACCTCATCACCGGCCTCGATCGCGCGGCCGCGCACGAAGCCGTGCACATTTGCCATGCGGGCACGGCGGACGCGAACGGCGCCCTCGTCACCGCCGGCGGACGCGTGCTCAATGTGACGGCGACGGGGCGCGATTTGGAGGAGGCCCGCGCCCGCGCCTATGCGGCCGCGCGCGAGATCGGGTTTTCCGGTTGCCAGTTCCGCCGCGACATCGGCTGGCGCGAACTGGCCCGCACGGCCGGCGGCTACGCGGCCAGCGGGGTCGACATCGACGAAGGGAACCGCGCGGTCGAACTGCTCAAAACGAAAGTCGAAGCCACGCATTCGGCCGGCGTCCTCGGCGGCATCGGATCGTTCGGCGGCGCGCTCGATGCCTCTGCTTTGCAAAAGTTCGAGCATCCCGTCCTGCTGGCCACGACCGACGGCGTGGGCACCAAGGTCATGCTGGCTTCCGCCACCGGTCGCTATGACACGATCGGGCACGATATCGTCAACCACTGCATCGACGACCTCCTCGTGCAGGGCGCGACCCCGCTGTTTTTCCTCGATTACATCGCATCGTCCGCCATCGCGGCGTCGCGCGTCGCGGAAATCGTCGGCGGCATGGCCGAGGCCTGCGCGGATGCGGGCTGCGTCCTGCTCGGCGGCGAAACGGCGGAGATGCCCGGGGTTTATTGCGCGGGCGAATTCGACGTGGCCGGGACGATGGTCGGGGTGGCGGAGAAGAAAAATCTCCTGCCGCGCGCGGATGTGAGGCCGGGCGATATCCTGCTCGGACTGGCTTCTTCGGGCCTTCACACCAACGGCTACTCCCTGGCGCGAAAAATTTTCCGAGGCCTGCCGCTCGGGGCCAGACCGGCCGGGCTCGACACGACGCTGGGTGAAGCCCTGCTCGCGCCGCACCGTTCCTATTTGCGGGTGCTGCGCGGCGCGCTGGACACCGGTCGGGTCAAAGCGCTGGCCCACCTGACCGGCGGCGGCATTTTCGACAATCTCCCGCGGGTGCTGCCCGAAGGGTGCGCCGCGGAGATCGACCGCCAAGCATGGCCGGTGACGCCGCTCTTCGCGCTGCTCGCGGAAGCGAGCGGCTTGCCCGACGACGAACTCTTCCGCACCTTCAACATGGGTCTCGGCATGGTCATTGTTTGCGCGGCGTCCGACGAGGACTCCATCCGCGCGGCGGTCGCCGAACCGGTCCACACGATCGGCCGCGTGGTGAGCGGAGACCGGACCGTGCGGCTGGTTTGAGACTCCTCAGCGCCCGCCGCCCAGCGCCGACCGCGCCGCGCGCACGCGTTCCAACGCGGCATCCGCCGTCGCACCGAGCACCGTGAGGTGCCCCATCTTGCGCCCCGGGACCGCGCGGTCTTTGCCGTAGAGGTGGATTTTCACCTCGCCGAACGCGGCGACCGCCGCCCAAACGGGCTCCCCGCGGCTCCACAGATCGCCCAGCAGGTTGGCCATCGCGCAGGGACGCAGCAATTCCGGGGATCCGAGCGGCAGTCCGCAGACCGCGCGCAGTTGCTGTTCGAACTGGTCGGTGACGCAGGCGTCGAGGGTGAAATGCCCGGAATTGTGCGGCCGCGGGGCGATCTCGTTGACCAGCAACGAGCCGTCGGCCAGAACGAACATCTCGACGGCCAGCACGCCGGTGAAATCCAACCGTGCAGCCACCGCGGACGCCAGTTCCTCCGCGCGCCGCGCCACCGCCGGATCGAGCCGGGCCGGCACGAGAGTTGCGTCGAGGATGTGGTGACGATGGATATTCTCGCCAACGGGAAAGACCGCGACCGACCCGTCTGCTCCGCGCGCCAGCACGACGGAAATTTCCATGACGAACGGCACCCAGGCTTCCAGCACAGCCGGGAACGGCGGCAGGTCCGCGGCAGTCAGGTCGTCCGGGCTTTCGAGTTTGCGCTGCCCTTTGCCGTCATAGCCCGACTCCGCCGTCTTGAGCACGGCCGGGTAGCCCAGACGGGCCGCGGCGGCGGACAGTTCCGCCGAGGATGTCACCTTCGACCAGGGCGCGACCGGAAAACCTCCGTCGCTCAGGAAAGTTTTTTCGCGGATGCGGTTCTGCGCGGTGGCGAGGGCTTTGGCATCGGGACGCACCTCGCAGTGCTCCGCGGCCCAGCGCACGGTGTCGGCCGGCACGTTTTCGAACTCGAAGGTCAGCACATCCACGCCGGAGGCGAAGCGACGCACCGCCTCCTCGTCATCGTAGCCTGCGGTCACCTCCACATCGGCCACCTGGCCGGCCGGGGAACGGCCGCCGGGCGCGTAAACATGCACGCGGTAGCCGAGGCGTCGCGCGGCGAGGGCCAGCATGCGGCCGAGTTGCCCGCCGCCCATGATACCGAGACGGCTGCCCGGACCGTGCACGCGGCTCATCGCGCGGCGGCCTTGCCCTGCACTCCGGACGTTTGGGCCGCGCGGTAAGCGGTCAGCGCGGCGCGGATCTTCTCATTGTCCAAGGCCAGAATGGCCGCGGCCAAGAGCGCGGCATTGGTGGCGCCGGCCGCGCCGATGGCCAGGGTGCCCACGGGAATGCCGGCCGGCATTTGCACGATGGAAAGCAGCGAATCGAGGCCGTTGAGGGCGCGGCCGGGCACCGGAACACCGAGCACCGGAAGGTCGGTCTGCGCGGCGACCATGCCCGGCAAGTGGGCCGCGCCGCCGGCGCCGGCGATGATGACACGCAGACCGCGGCCGCGCGCTTCCTTCGCGTAGGAGGCCATGAGGTCCGGGGTGCGGTGGGCGGACACGACGCGTTCCTCGTGCGGAATGCGCAGGCGGGCCAGCGTTTCGCACGCCGCGCGCATGGTTTCGGCATCGGACTTGCTGCCCATGATGACGCCGACGAGAGGTCTTTGGTTCTTCATGGTGTCATGGCGATCGCGCGTGGCCGGAATAGTAGAGAATTTTAGAGGAGAGGTGCAACCCACTCAAGCCCGCGCTAGGCTCGGGTCACTTTGCATTGGCCCATCCTGCTGCCCCTCGCCTCGGCCCTGCTTTACGCGGCGGCGGCGCTCTGCCTGAAAATCGCCTTGGGGCGCGGCTTGACCACCTGGGCGGTGTTGTTTTTCAGCAACATGGTCCTCGGTCTGTTTTTCCTGCCCCTGCTTTTTTTCGGAACATCCGGGTGGAATCCGTCCGCCGCCCTGTGGGCGCTGCTGGCCGGTCTTCTCTTCTTCGTGGGGCAAATCGGCACGTTCCGCTCGCTGCAAAGCGGCGATGTCTCCATCGCGACGCCCGCCCTGGCCGCCAAAGTCGTTTTTGTCGCCTTGCTCAGCCTGCCGATCCCCGGCAGCCGGCCCGACCCGGATCTTTGGGTGGCGGTCATCCTGACCATGGCCGGCATGATTCTCCTGCAACGCGGACCGGCCCGCCGGGCCTCGCGACCGCTGACCACGCTGGCGTGGGCACTGCTCGCCGCCCTCAGTTTTGCCGCGGCCGACATCGTGGTGCAGACCGGTGCCCCGGACGCCGGGTTCACCCTTTTCATGCCCGTCATGTTCGGCACCGTGGCGGCGCTGGCCCTTCCCCTGCTTTGGCCGCATGTCCTGCGGTCGCCCCGACTGGTCCGCGATCGCGGCGCCTGGCGCTGGATGGCCACCGGAGTGGTGCTGCTCGGCTTGCAGGCGATGGGCATGGGCACGGCCATCGGGCTGTTCGGCGATGCCACCGGAGCGAATGTGGTCTACGGATCGCGCGGGCTATGGAGTCTGCTTTTTCTCGCGGTGGTGGCCCGGCACTTGGGCATCGAGGACAGTGTTTTCGACCGCCGCACGCTGGTCCTGCGCGTGCTCGGCGCGGTCTGCATCCTCGCCGCGGTCATGCTGGTGCTATTTTGAAGCCTCGGCCGCGAGGCGGGTGACGCGGCGGGCGGACCACCAGACGGGCAATGCGCGGCGCATCCAGCGACCCACCTCGTGGCGCGGCACTTTGACCGGGGTGAGGAGACCCGGGGTCTGCCGGGAGGACAAAGACAGCGTCTGCCAGCCGAGCAACGCCGGCAGCAACGTGGCATAGCGAAGCCGGCCGGACCGGAGGTCGGCGCAATAAGCGGCGCCCTCCCCGAGCCAGGCGCCGGCCTGCGCGGTCCAGCGCGGCGCTTCGTCATCAGTGACATAAATCCGTCCAAGAGCCGCGTCCATCCGGCGATCGCGGAGGACATTGACCAGCTGCAAAGCCTGACCATAACGTGCCCCGTGCCGCCGCATGGTTTCGAGCGGGGCGCGGGCGAAATCACCCAAGCGCGCTGCGCACAGGTCGGTCCAGAATTCCCCCACACTACCGGCCACCAACCAGGTGTAGCGCTCGAGTTCATCCGCGGTGAGAGGCGGTGCGCCGGGACCGAACCGTTCGAGGTCGAAAATCTGCCCGTCCATGATATGCCCGAGCACACCCGGCACCAACCGGTCCTTGCCTGACGCCAGGCGCGACCACAAGCCGGGCAGGAGCCCGAGCAAGCGGCGCTCGGCCGGGTCGCGCTGGAACTTTTCCCATTCCTCCGCGCGGTATCCGTCGATCGATGGCCGGTCGAGCGATGCCCGCGCCGTGCGCAGCAAGGCGAGACGCTCCGCCGGGTCGGCCGTCGAGGTGTCGGCCAGCGTGTCCATGGCCCGGGCCAGCAAGTAGGCCAGCGCCACGTCCCCCCGCACGGCGCGCGGCAGCAACCGGATGGTGAGATGGAACGAACGCGAGGTACGGCGCAGGATTTCCTCTTCGCTCATGGCTGGCTCCAACGCACTTCGCTCTCGAGGCCGGTGCGGACCAATTCGATGCGTTCCTCCGCGGCCGTCCCCAGTCCGAGCATCTCGGCCGTGGCCGGCCAGCGGACTTTTTTCCGCAAAAGCGGCATGCCCGCCTCCTTGCGGAAATCATCGAGCAAACGCAGGGCGGTGGCATCAATCGCCACCGGATCGGCCGAGGCGAAGATCGCGCCGTAGTTGACCTTGTCTTGCGCGCCGGGGAACGGTCCGCCGGCGTATTGCGGACGCAAAGCGTCGAGGATGGTGAGGACAACCTTGCCGCCGATGCGCGGGTCGGCATACAGCTCCGGCAAAAACGGATCCCCGTGGTGCGGCGCGCGCGCGAGGCGGCGCCAGTTGTCCAGATTGTCGAGCACCATGCCGGACAAAGCGCCATTCACCCCGGAGAACGTGCTGTCGGTCAGCGCGGGCAGATGGATGACCTTGTCCGTTTCGCCGGCCAGCACCACGGACAAGTGGCTCTTGCTGCTCGTCTGCTCTTTCTTGCCGCCTTGGAAATCGCGGTCGCCGATGATGAGTTTGCCCATCACGGCGGCGGTGAGGACTTCCTTTTCCGCATACCCGCCGGCCTCATCGGTGCCGACGACGCGGAAACGACGGGCCAGGTCCCCGTAGCCGGCCCGGGCCAGATCGCGCGACGAGCGATCCCAAATGACAATGCGCGCGGGGTCCACGCCCGCCGCGACCAGTCCCTCCGCCACCGCAGCCACCACGGCGGCGTGCGTGGAAGATACCGGGGCGGCGGCGGCGGACACTTTGAGGCCGACGCGGTCTTCGGGGCGGACAAAAGCGCGCCAGGCCGAGGCGATGTCGGATTTTCCGGCGGCGGCCATGACCACGGCATCGACCATGCGGCGCACCATGCCGTCGCGCACCACGCCGTTTTCGACCGAGGCCGGGAGCAGGGCGTAGCAGACCTTCGATTCGAACGGGGACTGCACCGGCGAGGGCCCGGCGACCGCCGGCGCAGGCGCCGTGGAGAGGTCCGGTTCGAGGCGTGGCTGGGGATCTTCGGCCTGCCCCGTCGCGACCAGCAAAAGCATGGCGCAGGCCGGCAGCCGTCGCGGCCATCTCATGCCTCCGGCGCCGGACCGAGAGGGGCGACCAGGCGGACATTGAGCGGTTTTACTTTGTCATAAATCCGCTCCGCGACCGAGGCCCCGCCTTCGTAACCGCGGGCCAGCATCTCCAGCTTGGCATCGAGGTTGTCGATGTAGTGCAGGGCGATGGCTTCGGGCGTCTTGGGCTGGACAGGCGAACCGAATTCCAGCTCGCCATGGTGCGCCGCGATGAGATGGAGCAAATGCAAACGCACGTCCTCGTTGTCCGGCTGCACATCTTTCCACTCGTCGAGCGGCAGGGTTTTCCAGAGCGAGTTGACCAGTTCGAT
>CAZEYV010000155.1:0-7219 GCA_964516705.1 uncultured Chthoniobacter sp. | reverse complement strand
TTTGGCCGCGGACTTTTTCGGCGCCTTGGGTTTGCGCTCTTCGAATTCGAAACCGACCTTACCGGACTTTTTGTCCAACACGAGGAAGGCGTTGAAGGGCCGGCCTTTTTTCGAAATGAATTTCGTGAGGAGGCTCGTTTTGCCGTCGGCGCAGATTTTGCGGACATCGTCCGGGCTGATTTCCCGCTGGAGAATCATTTTGCCCATGCGGAAAGCGCACTTTTTCTCGGGTCCGAGCCCGTGCTCGCAGGCGTAGGCGTTACCGGAGTCGTAGATGCCGCCCTTCTCGCAAACAGGGCATGTTTCGACAATGAGCGTCGCGGCCTCTTTGTTGAAGGGTTCGTTGTTGCGCACCCCGCCGTCGCCGAAATCGAAGGTTGTCTTCCATTCGGTGCCTTCGGAAAGCGCGAGTTTGGCCTCGAAGGGGCGGCCCATTTTGCTTTTGAAGCCTTTGAGCGGTCCGACGGATCCGGTGTCGAGGAGAGTGCGCACTTCTTCGGGTTCGAGTTCCCGGCTGCTCACCGTTTTCCAGACGACGAGTTTGCACTCCGCATTTTTGCAATCGTAGGCCTTGAAAGTTTCCTTGAATCCGGCGGTGCTGCCGCATTTGGGGCATTTCGCTTCGAGATCCTTGAAATTGCCGCTCATCGAGTCGCTGTTCATATGGCCCGCGGCGTCCTTGATCTTTTTGATCACGTTGGCCACGAGGTTGCGGATTTCCTCCATGAATGCGTCGCGCTGGAACTTCCCCGCTTCGATCTGCTTGAGCTTGTATTCCCACTCGCCGGTCAGCTCGGGCGAGCTGAGGGCTTCGATTTTGATCTCGCGCAGCGCGGTGATGAGTTTGATGCCTTTGGCCGAGGCGGCGAGGTCGCGGCCCTCGCGGCGGATGTACTCCTGGGTGAGCAGGCCTTCGATGATGGCCGCGCGGGTGGCCGGCGTGCCCAATCCGCGTTCGCTCATGGCCTCGCGCAATTCCTCGTCGTCGACCAGTTTGCCGGCGCCTTCCATCGCGGAGAGCAGGGTGGCCTCGGTGTAGCGCGCGGGTGGTTTGGTCTGCAGTTCCTTGAGTTCGATCGAGTTGGTGGCGGCTGTCTCGCCGTCTTTGACCGGAACGAGCGACTCGTCATCTTCGCCGGCGGCCGATTTGCCGTAGACCTCGAGCCAGCCCGGTTCGCGGAGAATTTTGCCGTCCGTTTTGAAAGTTTCGCCTTCGACCGTGGTGATCCGTTTGGTCACCTCGTATTTGGCCGGCGGGAAAAAGACCGCGATGAAGCGCCGCGCGACGAGGTCGTAGAGCTTCATTTCGTATTCGTCCAGTTTGTCCGGGCTCGCGCCGGTCGGGATGATGGCGTGGTGGTCGCTGACTTTGGCGTCGTTGAAAACGCGCGGGGTCATGGTGACCCAGCCTTTGTCCAGCGCCTTGCGGGCGTGCGGGGCGAGGGAAGAATCGTCCATGCCGCCGAGGATTTTTTTTACCACGGGCAGGTTGTCTTGCGGCAGGCACCGCGAGTCGGTGCGGGGGTAGGTGAGGACTTTGTGGCGCTCGTAGAGGGCTTGGGCGAGTTGCAGGGTGCGTTTGGCGCTGAAGCCGAAGCGTCCGTTGGCTTCCCGTTGCAAAGTCGTCAGGTCATAAAGCAGCGGCGAGGCCTGCGTGGTCGGCTTGCGTTCCTCGGTGACCGTGCCGGTCTTCCCTTCGCACTTGGCTTTGATCTCTTCCGCCTTGGCGAGGTCCCAGAGGCGTTCGGCTTTGGCGTCTTCGTCGGCCGACTTTTTGAAATTCTGGTCGAACCATTTGCCGGTGTAGACGCCGGCAGCCACGCCGAATTCGCCGTGCAGTTCGAAGTAGGTGCGGGTCTGGAAACCGCGGATTTTTTCCTCGCGCTCCACAAGGATGGCGAGGGTCGGGGTTTGCACGCGTCCGACCGGGGTGACCTGGAAGCCGCCGAGCAATTCTTTGTAGAACGCGGTCATGGCGCGCGAGCCATTGATGCCGACCAGCCAGTCACTCTCGGACCGGCAGGTGGCCGCCTCGCTCAGGGGGATCATGTCGGCGTCGCTGCGCAGCTGGGCGAAACCGGTCCGGATGGCGTCGGAGGTCATCGATTGCAACCAGAGGCGCTTGATCGGCTTCTTGTTTTTGAAGTGCTGGACGACGTAGCGGAAAATGAGTTCGCCCTCGCGGCCGGCGTCGCAGGCATTGATGACTTCGGTCACGTCGGCGCGGGCCAGCAGTTTTTTCAGAATGCGCAGTTGCTCTTGCGCTTTTTCACGGGGGACGAGGTCGAAGTGGTCGGGCAGGACCGGCAGGTTTTCGAGGGACCACTTGCCGCGGACGACTTTGAAGCTGTCGGGCTCTTGGATTTCGAGCAGGTGGCCGACGGTATGGGAGATGACCATGTCGTCACCCTCGTAGAAGCCTTTTTCTTTTTTGAATTTTCCGAGCGCCTTGGCGAGATCGCCGGCCACGCTGGGTTTTTCCGCTATGACGAGGGTTTTGGACATCTTTTCAGACGAGTTTGACGAAGCGTTTGCCCGGCAGTTGTTTGACCAGCCGCCGGATTTCGAGGGCGAGCAACGTGGAAGACACGACCGCGGCTGTCAACCCGCTTGTGGCGATAACAGAATCGAGGGAGGTCTCTTCCGTGCCGATGGCCTCGAGGATTTTTTGCTGATCCGGGCTGAGATCGACGGCCGGTGCGGCCGCGGGCAGGTCGGGTTTTTCGCGGAAGACCAGAGGCAGGTCATCGAGGATGTCATCGACCGTGATGACCAGCTTGGCGCCTTGCTGGATGAGGCGGTTCGAGCCGAGAGCGGCGGGCGCGTCGATGCGTCCCGGAACGGCGTAAAGCGTCCGCCCTTGCTCGGCGGCCATGTTGGCGCTGATCAGTGCCCCGCTGTTCGCGCCGGCTTCGACCACGAGAACGCCGAAGGACATGCCGGTGACGATGCGGTTGCGGATGGGGAAGGTTTGGCGGTCGGGTTTGGTGCCGATCGGGAACTCGGAGACAACAGCCCCGGACGCGGCGATGCGGTCGGCCAGCTCGGCATTTTCCGGAGGATACAATTCGCCCAGACCCGAGCCGATGACGGCGATGGTGCGGCCTTTGGCCGCGAGGGCGCCCTGGTGCGCGGCGGTGTCGATGCCGCGGGCCAGGCCGCTGACCACGGTCAGTCCGGCGTAAGCCATCTGGAAGGAGAGCTTCTTCGCGGATTCTGTCGCGTAGTGGGAGCATTTGCGCGAACCGACCACGGCGACGGTATGCCGGTCGCGGTCGGTGAGGTGTCCGCGGACATAAAGGACGATGGGTGGATCGTGGATTTCGCGGAGGGCGGATGGATATTCGTCGTCCTGCCCGGTGATGACATGCGCGCCGAGATCGGCGGCTTTTTTCAGTTCCGCCGCGGGATCGGCAAATTCCTGCCAACGGGCGATGTTGTCCGCCAAAGTGCGGCCCACGCCGTCGACCGCGGACAACTGGTCGGTGCGGGCGAGGAGAATGTTTTCCGCCGAGCCGAAGCGCTCGAGCAAACGGCGCAGACGCACCGGTCCCATCTGCGGGATCATGTTGAGCGCGACGCAGGCCTCGAGGTGGTTCATGGGGGAGGCATGGTAAACACAGGGGTCAAGGGGCGGGGAGTGAGGATGGGGGATTTAAGATTGGAAATTTGAGATTTCAGAGGTGCCGGGAATTTGAAATTTCAGATGGCGCCGGGGGAGCGTAGGTTGGGGGTGGTGAAGGCGTTGTTGCTGACCAATGAGTATCCTCCGCATGTTTATGGCGGCGCGGGGGTGCATGTGGATTATTTGTCGCGGGCGCTGGCGCGATTGATGGATGTTGAGGTGCGGTGCTTCGGGGAGCAGCGGCTACAAGAAGGACAACTCCGCATTCGGGGCTTCGGTGTCGATGAATCACAATTCCGATGCCCGGATAATTTGCGTTCCGTCTTCGGTTCGGTGCAACGCGAAAATGCCATGGCGGCAGCGGGCATGGATGCCGACCTCGTCCATGTGCACACATGGTATACCCACTGGGCGGGGATTTTGATGAAGCTGAATTACGGGCGGCCGCTGGTGCTGACGGCGCATTCGCTGGAGCCGCTGCGTCCTTGGAAGCGGGAGCAGCTCGGGGGCGGCTATGACTTTTCGCTGTGGGTCGAGCGGACGGCGATCGAAATGGCGGATGCGGTGATCGCCGTATCGGAGTCGACCAAGGCCGACATCCTGCGGCTGTTCGATGTTGATCCGGCGCGGGTGCACGTGATCCACAACGGGATCGATCTCGAGGAATACCGGGAGCGGCGCGATGACGGGGTGCTGCACCAGCACGGTATCGATCCGGCGCGGCCTTTTGTTTTGTTCGTGGGACGCATCACGCGGCAGAAGGGCATCATCCATCTGGTGAGGGCTTTGCAGCACCTCGATCCGGGATTCCAAGTCGTGCTCTGCGCCGGGGCGCCGGACACGCCGGAGATCGCGTCCGAGATGAAATCAGCGGTCGAAGAGGCGCAACGGGGGCGTCCGGGTGTCGTGTGGATCGAGGAAATGCTGCCGAAGGAGGAGATCATCCCGCTGTATTCCGCGGCCGAGCTTTTTATTTGTCCGTCCATCTACGAACCCTTCGGCATCATCAATCTCGAGGCGATGGCCTGCGGCACTCCCGTGGTGGGCAGTGCGGTGGGCGGGATCCCGGAAGTGGTGGTGCACGGGGAAACCGGCCTGCTCGTGCCGGTCGAGCAGATGGCGGCGACGCCGTTCGAACCGGTGGACGCGGAGGGTTTCGCCTCGGATCTGGCCGCGGCCATCAACGGGCTGATGGGCGACGAAAAGCGGCGCCTGGCCATGGGCGCGGCCTCGCGCCGTCGCGTTGAGGAGCGTTTCAGCTGGGAGGCGGTGGCGCGGCGGACGGCCGGACTATACCGCGAGGTCTGCCGGGACTGATGCCGCGGCGCGGGGATTCGCACCGTAAAGGGTGAAGCCTGCGGTTTCGATGAGGTCGATGTCGACCATTCCGCCGGCGAGGTCCGCGGCGCCTTCGAAAACGACGATTTTGTTTCCGCGGGTGCGGCCGGTCAGGCGGGTGTCGTTGTGGCGGCTCGGTCCGGTGCAGAGAATCTCGACGCTCCGGCCGACCAACGCTTGAAGCTTGGCCTGCGCGTGCCGGTTGACCACCGAGAGCAGGTCCTGGTTGCGTTCCTCCTTCACCTCTTCGCTCAACTGCGACTCCATCGTGGCGGCCGGCGTGTCCTTGCGCGGCGAGTAACGGAAGACAAACGCGTTGTCGAAGCCGATTTCGTCCGTCAGCGCGCGCGTGGCGGCGTAGTCATCGTCCGTCTCGCCCGGAAAGCCGACGATGATGTCGGTGGTGATGGCGATGTCCGGGCAATTGGCGCGCAATTTCGCCACCAGTGCGCGGAATTTGTCGGCAGTGTAGCCGCGGTGCATGGCCTTGAGGATGCGGTCGGATCCGGATTGGAGCGGCAGGTGCACGTGTTCGGCCAGCTTGGGCAAGCGGCCGAAACAATCGACGAGATCCTCGCGGAAGCCGATGGGGTGGGGGGAGGTGAAACGCAGACGCTCGAGACCTTCGACTTCGTGGACGGCTTCGAGGAGTTGCACGAAAGGGCTGCGACCCTCGATCTTGGGGAATTCGTGGCGTCCGTAGAGATTGACGATTTGTCCGAGCAGGGTCACCTCCTTGCAGCCGCGTTCGACCAGTTCGCGCACTTCGCCGACGATGCTACCGATGCGGCGGCTGCGTTCGGCGCCGCGCGTGTCGGGCACGATGCAAAAGGTGCAGCGCATGTTGCACCCCTGCATGATGGACACGAACGCGCTGGGCGGCACCGTGGCGTGGTCGCGGATGGTTTCCTGCGAGCCGGCTTCTTCCGTGGTGTCGACGATGGAGAAGCGAAGATCGTCCATGGCCGGTTCGTGCGCCATCTTGCGGCGCAAGACGGCGTCCACGTGGTCGGCCACTTTGTGGAACTTCTGCGTGCCGACCACCATGTCGAGGTGGGGGACTTCGGAGAGCAGCGAAGCGCCACGGCTCTGGGCCATGCAGCCGAGGAATCCGTAGACGGTGTGCGGGCGCTTCCTTTGCAAGCGTCCGAGCAGGCCCATTTTGCCGAGGGCCTTTTGCTCCGCCATGTCGCGCACGCTGCAGGTGTTGAGCAGGACGACATCGGCCTCGCAGGCATCACCGGTCATTTCGTAGCCCCGCGCCACGAGCATTTGGGCGACCTGCTCCGAGTCGCGCTCGTTCATCTGGCATCCGTAGGTTTTGAGAAAGACCTTGGGCATGGCCGTCAAGGTTAGGTGCCGGGCGCGTCCATTTCCAGCGCGGCTTGCATTTTGGCGCGCGGTGGCGGCACATAGCGTTATGGCAACACCCGCCGAATTGGGATTCCGCATGCCGGCGGAGTGGGAGCCGCACGCGGCCGTGTGGTTTTCTTGGCCGCATCCGGACACCGAAAGTTTTCCCGGCGCCTACGAGCGCATGCCGCGGGCCTTCGGGACGCTGATCCGGGCCGCGGCGGAATTCGAGCCGGTGCGTGTCAATGTACGCGACGCGGCGGAAGAGGCCGAAGCGCGGCGGCACATCGGCAAGTGCGACAATGTGCAATTTTTCCCGATCGACACCGACGAGCCCTGGTGCCGCGACCACGGGCCGATTTTTCTGGTCAACGACCGCACGGGCGAGGTGGCGGTGGCCGACTTCGAATTCAATTCGTGGGGCCGGAAGCTGCCGCGCTGGGAACTCGACCGCTTGGTGCCCGAGGCGGTGGCGCGGCGGTTGGGGCTGCGCCATCTGGCCTGCCCGATGATTCTCGAAGGCGGATCGATCGATGTGAACGGCTCCGGATCCGTGTTGACCACGCGCAGCTGCCTGCTCAACCCGAACCGGAACCCGTCCATGACCGAAGCGCAGATCGAGGACAACTTGCGCGGCTGGCTCGGGGTGCGCAACGTCCTCTGGCTCGGCGACGGCATCGAGGGCGACGACACCGACGGGCACATCGACGATCTGACGCGTTTCGTCGGCAAATCGCGCGTCGTCACCGTGGTCGACGACAATCCGGAGGATGCAAACACCGCGATCCTCGCGGAAAATCTCGGGGCCTTGCGCGCGTTGCGCGACGAGGACGGCAACGCACTCGACATCGTGACTTTGCCCATGCCGGAAAAGCGGCGCGATTGGCAGGGGCACCGGCTGCC
>CAZEYV010000154.1:0-11112 GCA_964516705.1 uncultured Chthoniobacter sp. | reverse complement strand
TAGTTTTGCGGTTGCGGGTTTTCATTAAATTGGTCGAAGGGGGCGAGACGGCGGAAAAAGTTAAGGAGGGTCTTGCGCGTTTCCTCCGCGACATCGTTCAGCGTCACATACCAGCGGCAATCGGGGTTGGTTTCGGCCATTTGGCATCGGTGAAGGAACGGGCGCACGATATTGTCGTATTCCTCCAAGATGTCGGCGGTGCTGATGAGTTGCTTTGCTTGGACACCGGCGGCGATGGCTTGCTGCTCGCACTCGATGGCGCGCTTCATGGCGGTCAGAAAATCCTTGGCGACTTTCGCCGTCAGTCGGATGTCCTGCGCCTCGGCGGCTTGCTGCATGGTGTCGAACAGGAATGTCTCGACGGCCTTGGCGCGTTGGGCGCGGGTCACGGCATCCTCGAACGGGGTGGCGGCCTTGTCGGCCACGGCGGCCACGTGCGTCTTGCGGGGCGGGGCATGGACCAGCCGCCACTTGTTCGCCTCCTCGATGGAGTCCAAAGGCATCCCACGGCGGACCAGCTTGGAAATGGCCTGCCTGGTGAGGCCAAGTTTCCGGGCGAGTTCACTTTGGTTCATGCCTCAACTTCCGTTGTCAACCCGAGTGACAATTTGATAACGCCAGTGGACGGCTTGGACGGAGGGGCGACAACGAACGAGCAACGCGCCGGTTTTTCGCTCGTTTTCGGTGCAGTCGGTGGCCTCCTCGCGCTCCTCAAACCTAAGAGTTTCCTTTCACTTCTTGCCTCAATTTGATAATGGGCGAGGCCAGCGGGCCTCGGGTTTTCGATACTGCGGGCCATCTCCAAAAGCCGCGAAGCGGTTCGACAAGGCTGTCAAGTAAAGCCGATTAAATCAAAACGACTTGACAGAATACGCACGCCGTTGGTCGGGCTTTCTTTGGACCCGACCCGCACAGCCGCCACGCCGGGGAGGATCGGGGCGGCCTCGGCCTCGAGGGCGGGCGTGTATGTCTTTCGGGTTAACATACAGCCTTCAAGACTCGCCATTGATTGCTGGCGGGCAGGATGCGCTCGACCATCCAGCCCTTGCCATAGTCGGCCAGCTCAACGTCCATCATGCTCCCGTTGCGCTCGGCAAGCCGTAGGCCGTCGAGGATCGGGCCACGCATGACGCTGGCCTCGACGCCATCGTTGAACGCGACGAATCCCTCGGCGCGGTGCGGCGTGACCTTTTCGGCCTGCACTCGGCGCAGCCTTCCCCTGCGGATCGGCGCCGATGTCGGGAGTTGAGGCGGACGATATAGCCGCCTTCTTTCATTGGGCACGCTTGGCCTTGTTCCTTTACCCTCAAAGTGTGCCGTGCCCGTGCCCCTGTCTAAAGACAGGGGGCACGTGGGCACACTGCTTTCCCTGTGCCCGTGGGCACGTTCGGGGCACGCTTCGGGCACAGGGGCACAAGGGGCCGTCATACCGCTACCCTCCCGCCGTTAATCTCCCGATATGGCCGCTTGATGCTGTGGATATTGGCCGAGCCCTGTTTTTCAACGACGAGATGGCCGTCGAGTTTTAACTCGGCGATGGCCTTATCGACGTAATCGCTGTTCCCAAGGTCGCGCAGGCTGCGCGTCGATTGCGGGCCATTCTTCTCGATAAACTCGCTGATCTTTTGCATCAGCCCCGTGGGCTTCCACTTCTCTTTCACCTCGTCCTGTGGCGACTCGAAGCGGATGTCGGGCCGCCCCTCATCGTCATGGCCGAAGTAAAGATCGGTGGCGATATGCCCCTTCGGGCCAACTCCGCCGTTGCGGTCTTTCGCCACGACCAGACGAACAAAGCCGTCGATCTCGGGCGAGTAAGGTTTCTTCAGCTTGGCCGAATAAACCGCGCCATCATAGCGGCCCATCTTTGATCCGCTTCCGCGCGGCCACTCGCCTCGGGACTCTTTGTCTTTGGCAACGTGGTCGGAGATGAGGACGGCACAGCCTGCCTTCGTAAAGGGGCGGATGCGCTGATGGAAGAACGGCAGAACATTGTCGGGCTTGTCCTCGCTTAATCCCTCGGCGGCTAACGCCTCGGCCAGCCCGTCGAGGACAACCAGGGCGGGCTTGTGCTTCCTTGCCCATGCGTGAAGCGCGGCAAACTCGGACGGCTCGGGGTTCTCGACGTAGTGCATGCGCTGGAGCAGGTCCTCTTGCCTCCCGCCGAGGGCGATGAAGCGAGAACCGATGCCTTTGGCGTTGTCCTCGGGGTCGAGATAAAGAACCTTGCCGCCGTCTTGCATGACCTCGGCGCAGATACAAAGCGCGATGTTGGTCTTGCCGACACTCGGCTCGCCATGAATCTCGTTGATGCGGCCAGCGTAAAGAAGCCAGCGCGCGTCATCGTATTGGCACAAGCTCGGCATCTCCCGCTTGAAACCCTCGGCGGCCAGCGCGGCAAAGTCGGCAAAGCGCGGCTCGGCGGTCGCGCCATTGACCTCGTTCTCGCGCTTGTCTAACTCGGCGAGGGCTTCGTGGTAATCGGCGTTGATGATCCTGCCTTCGGCATAGTCCGCAGCCAGCGCGCGGCGTTTGCGGTCGATGCTGACGGCCACAAGCTCCCGCACACGATGGAGAAGGACGCTCGGCCCGATCCCCTCGGCCAGCGTGACCAGATCGAGCACGGCGGCGGAACCTTGGCCGATCTTGTCGGCCAGCCCTGCCGCTTCGAGTTGCTGCTGAATGTCGCCGAAGGTTGTTGTCCCCGGCGTCCATCGGTCTGCATGGTCGCGCAACCAGAGCATAACGGCCCCGTGTTGCGGTGCGGCGAAGTCATCGACCTGAAGGCCGACGCCCGCCTCATCAAGCACGGCCAATCCGTTGACCATGATTCCGCCGATCACCATGCGGTCGAGTTCGACATCGCAATCGACGGCACGGGCGGCCCTTAAATCGCGCCTCTGCGGCTTTTTAGCCGCAGGCGGTCGGAGTTCCTCGCCCTCGGCCCTCATCTGGCGAATCTCTTGAATGAAAGCCTTTTCGCCTGCGATTTGCGCCGCCTTGCCTCCTTCTTCGCTTAACGGCATGGCTGCACCTCCTTCTTTCCTTTGCGGCCCAGCGCGAAAAGCTCGTTGCCTTTGAGCCACGGCGGCAACAGGTCGCACCGCGCTTGTTGAGCCGCATCGGCAAACCGCCCGAAGCGCAAAGCGGCCAACCTGTCAGCCTCGTTTCCAAGCGCACGATGCAGAACGTCATGCCGCAGCCATTGGCTTTTGAGGAAATTGACAAGCTCGCCGAGGTCATCGGAATCCTTTGGAACGGGTTTCACCACGCGGACGGCGGTCTTGGAAACGGGGCCGCCGTTTTCGTTTGGCGGTTTCAACGCGCACCTCCGATCACCTGCGGGCCACGGGAGATTTGCCGCAGCCATGCCTCGATCTCGTCGGCATCGAAGCGCAGCGTGCGACCGAAGCGGCGGTGAGGGATTTTGTCTTGAGCCGCCAGACGGCGGATGGAATGGACGGAGTAGTTACAACGCTCTGCCACGTTTTCAGGTCTGATGAGTTTGCTCATAAGACCCTCGGCAAAGTGTCAACTCGTGCCAAGTCTCGGCATTCAGCACAACAGGCCGCAACGGCTTGGAAAACGGATCATGTCTAACGGCAAAAAGGCCACTTTTGGACTTTTTTGCAGCTTTGGTCACTGTGGCGGCGGGTGCAAGTTTCGCCATGTCTCATTTGCTATGCGACAGATTGCATGCGACAATTTATGGCATGACGAGAGAAAGCAAACCAATCGGCTACCTTCCTGCATGGCGGTCGAAGTCTGAAGCGGCCCGCCTGCTTGGCATCAATCGCAAGACCATCCAGCGCAAGGTGAGGACGGGCGAGTTGCCCGAAGATGAGGCGGGGCGGGTCTGCGCGGATCGGCTGGCGGCGTTGCTGACGGCGGATGCGCTGCGGGGTCGGCGCGGCCCGAAGTTGCAGCTACGGAATGACGGCCCGCGCCCCCGCTACGAATGGCAGGGTTCGGGCTTTGTTAAGACCGCCGAGCATGATGACCCCGCCGACAAGATCGAGGGCGAGGCCGACAACGCTCTCGTCAGCAAATGGCAGGGGCGCATGGTGAAGCTCAACACGGCCACGCTGCGGGCGATTGCGGGCCAAGCCATGACCATTGCCAAGCATCGCGCACGGCTGGCGCGGCTCGGCTTGAAGGCCACGCCCGACGAGATGCTTGTCGCCCTGCGCCGTGGTCAAGCGGGCGGCATGACCGCAAACCATCGCTTCGCCTCGGCGGCGGTCACTAACTCGCGGTAATTCTGAAACAACTTGCGCGGGCTATTGCCCATCTCCAAGGCCACGGCGGCGGCGTCCTTGCTGATGGCGAGTCGATAGCTGGCGAAGCTATGCCGCAGACCGTTGTTGATGCGCGGAATCTGCGGGCGATTCGCGGCCTTGGCCTCGACGTTGTAGCGGGCAACGTCACGACTGACGGCGCGGTTCCAACTTTGCGGCTGCGCGAAACCCGTGACCACGAGTCCCTTTTTATCTTTGCACAGCGTCAGCCATGCCTTGAGCGCGGGCAGGATCGGGACAATGCGGCGGCTGGCGGTCTTGGCTTTTTCGGCGGCAACCACGATATGCCCTTTCCGAAGGTCAATGTCCTCCCAAGTCAGACGCAAAACCTCCTGCGAGCGGACGCCGGCAAAAGCGGCAATCGCCACGCTCGGCAAGAGGTCGGGCGAGACGACTGAAAGCATCGCGGCCAAGTGGTCGGGCGTGTAGATGCCGATGGCGGACGGCTTGGCCTTTACCACGGGCACAAGCTCGCCCTCGGTCACTTCGTTGCGCGGCAAATAGCCTTGCGTGCGGGCATACCGGAACAAGGCTATGATGGAGTTGCGGTAGTTGTTGCGGGTGCGTCCCCTCGCCTTGATGCCGTCGAGCCAAGTGGTGATCTGGTCGGCGGTCACGCTGGCGATGTTGCAACGGAATCCTTTGGCAAACTTGGTCAGACGGCTTGTGGCGTCCTCGAGGTAGCGGTCGGAAAGTTCTTCATTTTTCTTCGCGGCAAGGAATTTGTCTTTCAAGTCGGCCACGCTGACGGCGGACAACTCGGCTTTGCGCTTGTGCGCCTTGGCGTAATCGGTGGCAGCATCGCGTAGCCTTGCGCCCTTGGGCAACAACTCGGCGGCGGCAACGTAGTCGGCGGCGATGTCGGAAAGCGAGACATTGCCGAGCGGGCGCAGGGTGCGGACGGCGGCAACGTAGTCGGCAACCTCGACGGCGGTCAGCGCAACCAGGCGTCCGCTGCCCTCGGTGATCTGCTTAATCGCAGCCTTGGCCTTGGTCTTGGCTCCTTCGAGGGTCGAAGCACGTTCTTGGATGCGCTTGCCCGCGCTGTAGTAGGAGACGAGGTAGGACTGATATTGGCCGACAGGCTTGGAGTAGATCGGGACGGCAAGATCACGATACCTCTCAACATGGACGGGCTTGTTTCGGCGGTTCCTTTTGGCGGGCTTGTTCATGCCAAAAGTTGTGGCAAAACTGTGGCAAAAGGTCAAGAGGGCGATTTTCCCTCTGTCGGGCGCACGTTTTCGAATCCCGTGCGCGCTGCCACCCCGCCGCTGCCGCGGCGGTCCGATTGATTACTTGCTCTTCGAGCGCGCCGCGCTGTCGTCGCGCAGCAGCAGCAGCGTCCCGATGGTGACCAAAGCCAGAGCCACGACCGGCACCCAGACGACCAAAGAGTAAGCTTGGGTCCAGGCGAGCAAAGCGAAAAGGACAACTGCGCCGCCGCCGGCCAGGCCGAGGCAGAGGTGCGCGATGACGAGACCGCGCGTGGCGGATTTGACGAAAGGATCCTGCATGGAATGTCTGTTAGTCGTTGGGCCGCGCTTTGGCAACACTTCCGGGCCGGGCCGATTGGACTTTGCCCTCGGGATGGTGCGTGTAAATTGGCCGGACCGGTATGACTGCCCGCCTTTTGCTTTGCACCGCTTTGCTCGCTTCCGCCGGCCCGCTCCCCGCGGCCGGGGAATCCCTCTCCCGCATCGCCTTCGGGTCCTGCGCCAACGAAAACCGTCCGCAGCCCATCTGGGAAGCGATCAGGAAGCTCGACCCGCAGTTGTTCATCTTCACAGGGGACAATGTCTATGCCGACACCGCGGATCCGGTCAAACTGGCCAGAAGCTACGAACGACTCGCGGCCATCCCGGACTTCGCCAAGCTGCGCGAGAGTTGCCCGGTCATCGGAACGTGGGACGATCACGACTACGGCAAGAACGACGCGGGTGAGGAATTCGAGGGCAAACAGGACGCCAAGGATGCGTTCATGAAGTTCTTCGACACACCGGAAGATTCCCCGCTGCGGCGGCGCGGCGGGGTTTATGACGCCAAGATTTACGGTCCGGAAGGCAAGCGGGTGCAAGTTATCCTGCTCGACACGCGTTGGTTCCGCGGCCCGCTCCGCAAGATGACCAAAGAAGAGTTGAGAGCCGCCCGCGCCGAGAGCGGCCGGACGGTCGGGCGCTATCTGCCGGACCCGGAGAGCGACAGCACCATGCTCGGCGAGGAACAGTGGGCGTGGTTGGCGGAGGAACTGAAGAAGCCGGCGGAATTGCGGCTCCTGATCAGCAGCATCCAAGTCCTTGCTTTGGACCACGGCTGGGAGAAATGGGGCAACCTGCCGAAAGAGCGGAAGAGGCTGCTTGATCTGATACGCGACACCGCGACCAACGTAGTCATCCTGAGCGGCGACCGGCACAGTTCGGACATCTCCCTGCTCCCGCCGGAGACGGAAGGCGGTCCATTTTACCCGATCTACGATGTCACCTCGAGCGGACTGAACCAGACGGGGTTGCCCGATGAACCCAACCGCTTCCGCGTGGCCGGCGATTCGGTCTACAACCAGCCGAACTTCGGCTGGATCACCATCGACTGGGACGCGGAAGACCCGGCGCTCACGCTCGAGATCCGCGATCTCGAAGGCCGGGTCGTCCGCGAGGTGCAGACCACCCTCGGCACGCTTAAGCCGTGCACCCTTTGAAAACCGCCCAGCGGCGCGGGCGTAAAAAAGGGGGCGACCCCGCAGGATCGCCCCCCTTGCTATGAACTGACCCGGACTTAGCCCTGGGTGCCCTCGGTGGTTTTGTCCTTGGGCTTGTCGCCGCCAGCGCAACCGCCGCAGCTGCCGGCGAAGGTGGAGGTGGCGAAAGCGGCCAAGGCCGTGAAGGTGAGGGCGAAGGTGAACACTTTTTTCATCACCAAGAGCAACGTTCCCCGCACCGCGCCGGATGCACCTCGCCCCCCGCTTAAATCGGAAAAGTTTCCACCTCGCAGGACCGGATAATCACCAAAAAGCAAACGGCCAGCAGCAGCATCACCACGAACACCACGAGCAATCCGACTGAACGCTGCTCGAGGGCATCGTCCGGTGGCTTACGTTCATCATCGGCAAACTCAAAGTAATCGTGACCCTCCCGGGCCCGGCGCCGCCGACGCCTCCCGCTTTTGCGCCGCGCGTTGTCCATACCGTGCCAGTTTCCCGACTTCAGCGCCGGCCTGACAAGCGCAATGATGCCGCCCCGTCCAGTAGCGCCCTCGCCGCCGCCGGTCGCCCGCGTTGCCTCGCGGCCGCCTCAAAAACTCAAACCCACGACCACGCCGAGAACCAGTGCGTCCGGGAGATGGCCGGCCCCGCCCGGATTGACAATGAACTGCACGTCCGGCGTCACCGTCATCCATTGATTGACCGCGATCGCATAGGAAGCCTCCATCACCAGTTCGTAATACTGCGGCGGCACGCCCTCGCCCTTCTGCACCGAGGCCTGGTCCATGCTGAACGCCCCGTAGGCCGCACCGACGAGCGCGCGATCTTTCCCGCGCCCGGGCAAGAGCCCGGTGTATTGCAGGCCGCCGGCCACGAACCACGGAATCTGCGCCACCTCCTCCTGCGGCGCATAAATCACGTTCGACCACGCATAAAGTCCCTCATCCGTCCCCGTTCCCTCGCGCCAGACCATCTGATCGGCCAGCGCGTAGAAGCCGGAGAGCACGAACTCGTCGCCCCCGTTGTAGCGCGGATATTCCCAGGTGGAAAGAAAGGCGCCCGCCTTGTAATGCGCCGGGTATTTCCCCGCGACGCCGGCCCAGACCGGTTGCCAACACGCTTCGAGCAAAGCGATCAATCCGTCATCCGGTTGGATCGAGTAATCGAGCCCGTGGTTGCTGGTGTCGCCGATGCGGTCCGAGACCTGGTAGACGCCGGTCTGCACATACCAGACGGGTTGCTCGTATTTCAGGAACGCGCCCCACGAGGACTCCGGTTCGTAGGTCGCCAGCACGTCGATGCCGCGCAGCACATCGGCTTGGAACGCTTCATTGACATAGTTGTTGCCCGGACCGGTGACGAGAAAGTCGCTCAAGGCCGTCAGTTGCCCCGCCCGCGCGGTCAGCTTCCCGCCGGCGACCGCCACTTCCTGCTGCAGATAGAGAAGATCGAAATAAAACGTGTTCGGCCCGTAGGCCCCCACGATCTGGAACTCGTTGCCGACCGTGTTGGAAAGATTGCGGCCCGCGTTGTCCGCCCATGACCAAACCAAGCTGCCGCCCTTCCACCCGGCGAGCTTTTCCAAATCCGCTTCGAGTTGGAAATAAAGCGACTGAGTGTAAGCGAAGCCCTGCGCCTCGCCGCCGAGCGGGTTGCCGAAGAAATACGAATCGAACGAACCCCCGAACGAAACACCGTCGTCGGCCCAGGCGTCCCTCCAATCCGCCGGCGGCAAGGCGGAACCGGATTGCCACCACCCCTCTGACCTGGCGGACACGGTGGACAGGACCGCGAGGACCAGGCAGAACGTGCAGGTGCGCGGCATCACCGCAAAATCTTAAGTCCAAAACAGGACCATCCGCCATCCTTGGCTTGGCCGCCGCAATCCCTTAACGTCCGGTCTGTGATCCGGCTCGCCGCATTGTTGCTTTGCCTCCTTGGCGCCGGATGCGCCACCACTCCGGACCGCGGGATCGAGCATGCCGTGCTCATCTGGCTCAAACGCCCCGGGCAGGCCGAAGACCGCGCCGCGCTGGTCCGCGCCACCGCAGAACTCCGGAAGTCCACCGGCCTCATCCGTTCCTTCCGCCACGGACAGGCCGTGCCGAGTGACCGTCCCGTCGTGGACGACACCTTCGACCTCGCTCTCCTCATGCGCTTCGCCGACCGCGAGGCCTTGGCGGAATTCGAGCGCCACCCCGACCACAGGCGCGCGCAGCGAGAAGTGCTGCAGCCTCTCGCCCGCCGGGTGGTCATCTACGACATCGCGTTGGATTAGCCCCGGGCCCGCGTCTGATCAAGGGACCTGCGAAGGAGTGATCTGCCGCAGAATTTCCCGCGGCCGCCGCGCCTCAATCATCGCCACCGGCTTCGCCGGCACCCGCGTCCGGCCATAGCGGATCGGTCCCGTCACGCCATCCACCGCGGTCCGAGCCTGCAAGTCACGAGCGAGGTCCCTCCCGCCCCGGGCCAAGCCGTCCATGAGGACACGCGCGGCATCGAAGCCCAAGCCGCTGAAGGCATCCGGCGTCCCGCGGTAGTTGGCGCGGAAAGCGGACAACGTCGCCCGGTCCGCCGCTCCCGGGCCATGCGCCGGGTAAGCGTGCGTCGTGTAGAAGACATTTTTGGACAACGGGTTGCCCTGCCAAGCCGCTGGATTGTCATAGCCGTCGCCACCGACAACCATCCCTCCGAAGCCGGCACCGCGCAGCTTGCCGATGACCCGCTCGGCCTCGTCCTGCGATTCCGCCGCGAGAAAAACGGCGTCGCAGGACGAGAGATCGCGGGGCAGGCCTGCAGGTTCGCCGGGCCGGAAGGCCACCCGGTCGGTCACCGAGCCACCCGCGGTTTGGAAGGCCTCCGTGAAATAACGGCCGAGCAGACGCGTATACATCTTGGTGTTGTCATACATCACCGCGACGTTTCCCGCGCCCCGGGAACGCAGCCATTCGGCCGCGGCAGCCGCCTGCACATTGTCGCCGAAGCAGGCGAGAAAAAATCCGTGGCCCAGCTGGTTCGGCAGCAAGGGGGAGGTCGCACCCGAGGTCACGAAGACTTTGCCCACCTTGCGCGCTTCCCGTCCGGCCGCCAGGGCGAGGTCGGAATCGGACAACCCGACAAAGCCAACAAGGTCGGGATGGGCCTCGAGGGCGGAGCGCATGCCCGCCGTGACGGAAGCGCGGGTGCTGTCCGCGGGAATGTGCACCAGTTGCACCGGGCGACCGTTGATCCCGCCGGCCTTGTTGCGCAGGGCGACAGCCGCCTGCACGCCCCGCCAGGAAGGTTCGTCCAGCGCCCGCTGCTGGCCGGAGTCGCAGTAGACCGCGCCGATTTTCACGGGAGCGGCCGGTGCGGAGGCGATCAAGAGAAGACAGGGAAGCAAGCGGAGGAATTTCATCATGAACCAAGTTAGCGGAAGACCGGCCCGGAGCCCAGCCCGCGCTCGGGAGGCCGGCGGGCCGGTCAAAGCCCCGAGGCGATGTCGCGCGCAATCTGGGCGCGGAGTTCGTCCGCGGAGGCAAACTTCCGCTCACCGCGCAAGAATGCGCGGAATTCCACTTCCATTTCCCGGCCGTAAAGGTCGCCGTCGAAATCCAACAAATGAACCTCGAGGACGCGGCGGTCTCCGGAGGAAAAGGTCGGACGGACCCCGAGGTTGGCGATCCCGCGGAACTCATCGTCACCCATCCGGACCCGCACGGCATAAACCCCGTCGGGCGGCAACTGCAGGCCGGCGGCGTCGAGGTTGGCCGTGGGAAAACCCAAGGTGCCCCCGCGCCTGCTGCCCGGAACCACGGTGCCGAGGACGGCATACGGACGTCCCAACGCGTTCTCCGCGAAGGCGAGATCGCCGCGCGCCACGGCCAGGCGGATGGCGGTGCTGGAAATTGTTTCGTGGCCCGTGGTGACGGACGGGATCCCGTCGACCTCGAAGCCACCCATGCGGCGGAGGAGGTCCACGTCGCCACCGCGACCCTTGCCGAATTTCCAGTCGGCCCCGACGACGATGCCCCCGAGCGGACAGCATGAGGCGCGCAAGTCCTCCACGAACTCCTCGGCGGTCTGTCCGGCGCGGGCCGCATCGAAGGGCAATACGGCCAGGTGCGTGACGCCCTGCCGGCC